>JBGOYY010000065.1:0-15934 GCA_041479905.1 Candidatus Aminicenantia bacterium | reverse complement strand
TAACACCGGCCCGGCCGACCCGACGGAGATGACGGCCATCCAGCTCGTCAGCGGCTACAACGGTTTCGGAGTTCACACGTTTTTATCGATCATCCGCGGCTTCCCAGGGCTCTATAAAAACTTCGTTTTCATCTCCGTCTCCGAGGTCGACGCCGGGGCCTTCAAGGGGTCCGAGGCCGTCTCCTGCCTGGATGGTTCAACCTGCGACGCCCTCAAGAAGTACGTCGACCTGGCCCGCCGCCTCGGCTTCCCGGCCGAGTCGCGCCACGACATGGGCATCGATGTCGTCGAGACGGCCTCGGCCCTCTGCCAGTCCGTCGCCCACGACTTCCCCAAATCCACCGTCTTCGCCGGGCAGACGGTCTTCCGCCGGCCCGGCATCGTCAACCGGATCCTCCACAACGAAACGGCCTTCGCCATCCAGCAGGAACTCCGCTGGAAGGGGATCACGACCGTCATCCTGCCGATCCGCATAAATATTTAGGTCTCATCTCCCGACTCGGGGGAAATCCTCTATTCGGCTTTGCGAAGGATATCGCCGCCTCATGTCGGATTTCCATTTGAACGGGAGATGATCCTTCAGTGATTGGCGTTGACAAATCGCAGGCGTCCGGATATTAAGGGGGAACACGAAACACGTTTCGCGACGAAGAGGTCCCCATGCCCCGAACCGGATCGAAAAAAACACCGCTTACCTTCCTCCTCGGCGCCGCGGGGTTGGCCGCGGCCCTCATCGCCGGGATGGCCTGTCGTGTCACCTCCACATCCGGAGGCGCCCGGGTCGAGGAGAAAACCGAGACCATCCGGACCTACCCCTTCTCCGACCCGGACCCGGTCCCCATTTTCGCCCGCTCGTCGATGGCAGGCCAGGGCGCAAGGCTCTACCCCTACTTCGTCTTCGACCGCTTCACGGCCGAGCCCGTCGAAAAATCCTGGACGGTCGTCCGCCTGAAAAATCCCTACATCGAAGTGGCCGTCCTGCCCCAGGCCGGAGGAAAGGTCTGGGGGGCCTCCGAAAAGGCGACCGGCCGGGAGTTCCTTTACTGGAACCACGTCCTGAAGTTCCGTCAGATCGCCCTGCGCGGCCCGTGGACCTCGGGCGGCATCGAGTTCAACTTCGGCGTCGTCGGCCACGCCCCGTCGACGGCGACGCCCGTGGACTATGTCCTCCGGCGGAACCCCGACGGGAGCGCGAGCTGTGTCGTCGGGACGATGGACCTGCCCTCGCGGACCCGCTGGAGCGTCACCATCACCCTGCCCAAGGACGGCGCCGTCTTCGAGACCAACGCCCTCTGGGTCAACCCGACGCCGTTCAGCCAGTCCTACTACGCCTGGTCCTGCGCCGCGGTGAAAACCGCCGATGACCTGAAATACATCTTCCCCGGTCAATGGTCCATCGGCCATGACTATTCCGTACCGCTCGAGCCCTGGCCCGTCGACCGCACCGGACGGGACCTCTCTTACTACAGAAACAACGCCTTCCCCGGCTCCAAGAGCTACTTCACGGTGGGCGAATACGAGGACTTCTACGGCGGCTGGTACGAGAAGGCCGACGCCGGCTTCGGCCACTGGTCTCGCTACGAGGACATGCCCGGCCGCAAGGTCTGGATCTGGGACCTCTCCCGCTCGGGCGAGATCTGGGTCGACCTCCTGACCGACAAGGACGGCCAATACACCGAGCCCCAGGCGGGACGCCTCCTCAACCAGTCCGACCACGGCGACTTCCCGCCGGGCGCGGCCGACCGTTGGCAGGAACTCTGGTTCCCCTACCGCGGCATCGGACCGATGGCCAAGGCCTCGCCACACGCCGTCCTGAGCGCGGCCCGCTCGGGCGAGAGGCTCGCGCTGGGCCTCTTTCCGCTCCGCCCCGTTAACGACGAATTCACCGTCAGGGCCGCCGGCCAGGAGGTCTTCCGCGAACGCCTCGTCCTCAGACCCGAGCAGATCTGGAAAAAGGACGTCGCGCTCGCAGGCGTCGCGGCCGGCGCCGCCCTCGAGGTCCGGCTCGGAGACAAGCTCGTCTACGAGAGCTCTCCGAAGGCCGACGACCTCGAGCGGCCGATCCGCTTCCGCTCCGCGTCCGAGACTTCGGTTGAAGGGCTCTACCTCCAGGCCCGCGGCCTCGAGCGCGAAAGACGTCTCGCCGAAGCCCTCGATAAGTACACCGCCGCGATCGAGAAGGAGCCGCTCCATGTCCGGGCCCTCGCCCGCGCCGCCGAGCTCGCCACCCGACGCGGCGAACCGGCCCGGGCCCTGGATTACGCCGGCCGGGCGCTATCTGTTTCGATGTATGACCCCGAGGCGAACTATGTCTACGCCGTGGCCGCCCGGCGGCTGGGCCGGCTCGTCGACGCTAAGGAAACCCTGGGCTGGGCGGCCCGCTCGGCCCAATTCAAGTCCGTGGCCCTCGTCCAATCGGCCGAGATCGCCGTCCTCGAAAAAGAGTATCGGCGGGCCGAGGAATATGCCCTCAAGGCCCTCGAGACCGACGCCCGGAGCGTCAACGCCCTCGAGGTCCTGGCCGCGGTCCACCGTCTGGCCGGACGCAAAACCGAGGCGGGCCGTGTCCTGACGCGTCTCCTCGACCTCGACCCCCTCGACCACCTGGCCCAGTTCGAACGCTACCTCCTCGACCGGAACCCGAAGGACCTCGAGGCCTGCCGAGGCCTCATCCGCAACGAACTGCCGCACGAGACCTGGCTCGAGATGGCCATGTTCTACGTCCGCCTCGGCCTCGTCGACGACGCCGCGGCCGCGCTCAAAGCGGCTCCCGTCCATCCGACCGTTCTCTATACGCTCGCTTACCTCCTCCGCGACAGCTCTTCTTCCGAAAGCGCCGCCTGGCTCGAAAAGGCCTCCGCCATGTCGCCTCACCTCGTCTTCCCGTTTCGCGAGGAGGAGATCGCCGTCTTCTCTTGGGCCGTGGCGGCCCGGCCGGCCGACTGGAAGCCCAAGTACTATCTCGCCCTCATCCTCTGGGGCAAGGGCCGTCTGGAGGAGACGCGGGACCTTTTCGAAATGTGCGAGAACGCCGACTTCGCCCCCTTCTACATCGCCCGGGGTTCGTTCTTCGAGAGACAAGATCCTGCCCGGGCCAACGCCGACTATAAGAAGGCCATCGAACTCGACGCCGGGAGTTGGCGGGCCCGGCACATCCTTATCGCGTATCATCTGCGCCAGGGGCAGAAAACGGAGGCCCTGGCCGCGGCCAGGCAGGCGGCGGTCGATTTCCCGGCGGAAGTCCCCCTCCAGATCGATCTCGCCGAGACCCTGTTGACCGTTGGACAGCCCGCAGAAGCCGCGGCCGTCCTGGACGCGGTCGCCGCCTTGCCCTACGAAGGCGCAAGCGACATCTACGGCCTTTATGTCCGGGCCCATGTCGCGATCGGCATCGCCGCCATGCGGAAAGCGGCTTGGCCGGCGGCCGTCGAAGCCCTCGAAAAGTCCAAACTCTACCCGGAAAAGCTCGGCACCGGCGCCCCCTTCCACCCCGACAGCCGGATGCAGGACTACCTCATCGCGCTCTCGTTGGACAGAATGGGCGAGAAAGACAAGGCCGCGGCCCTGCGCCAGGCCATCCGGGACTACACGCTGACCTACTGGGACGAGGCCCAGCCTCACGGCTACTTCGGCGGGCTCGTCCTCGAACAACTGGGAAAGCGCGAAGACCGGCTCAAGGCGCACGAACTCCTTAGCCGCGCCGCCCGGCCCTCGGCCGAAATCCTGGCCGTGCTGCAGGCCTTGAGGTGATCAAGACCTCCAGCGCTTGTAGGGCGTGACGGGGAGCGCCGGGCTCCCGGCGACGCGGAAGATCGGGAAGACCCCGCCGGCCTCGGGCACGAGCTTGAACATCCAGTAGCGGATGAGGCCGAACTCCGATTGGGGCTCGAGGAGGCAGGGCACGAGGTTCGCGGCCGGCTGGGCGCAGGCCACGTAGAAATCGCCCTTCTGGACGGCCGTTGGCAGGGCCTTCGTGGCGACCTCGATCTTCTCGGGCGCAAGATAGTCCAGCTTGGCCGGGACGATATCCTTGACCTCGTACAACTCAGCATCGACGAGCCCGCTCTTGTCGAAGGTCCCGACCTCGACGCCCAGGGCGAGCAGGGTTTCGACGATGTCCAGCCGGTCGCCGCGGACGACATAGCCGCGCGGCCGCGTCACGGACAGCGTCGGCTCGACGCCGGGGAACCAGTGCTTGACGACCTCGTCGACGACCTTGACGGTGGGCGGCTCGGGATAAGGCGCGATGTCCCCCGCTGAGAGGGTCTCCCCCGCTTTCTTATCCACTTTGAGGACGCCCCGGATGGGCGAGGCGACCCTCTCGAACCTCTTCAGGAGAAGCTCCGGCTGAGCGGGGTCGCGGGCGAACTTCATCCGGAGATGGACGACGTCGTTCTCAGCCGGCGCCGCGGCCCGTTCGAGCAGGCGTGCTCGGTGGTCCTTGACCATTTTCAGGACTTCGGCGGCGTGCCCGGCTGCCGACTCGAGGAAGGCCCGCAGGCCGTTGTACTGCCAGCGCGTCCTGTCCCGGAGGGTCTCTAGGTCGTGGCGGGAGGCGCCCTCCTGGATAAATGACAGCGTTTCGAAGATGCCCAAGCTGTTCCGGCCGTCGTTGATGTCGGTCGTCGAGTACCGTTTCATCTCCTCGCGCGGCCCGGCCTCTCCCCGTCCGTAGGCGGCGCCCGACGACGTGTCGACGCCCAGGTCCTCGGTGACCAGATACTCGTGGAAGGTGAAGTTCTTTTTCTTCAGGCTCTTTTCGACCTCGGCCAGGATGACCTTCCGGGAGAAGTCCTGGAGGTCCCATCCGATGTTGACGTTCGAGACGCAGCCGATCGACACGCGGTAATAGTCGTCGCCCTTCTCATGGACATCGATCGTCACTTCGGGCATCCAGGCCCGGAAAACGCGGTGGATGGCCCGGACGCCCTCGGCTTCGAGCTTGATGTGGTCGCGGTTCATGTCCAGGCCGAGCTCGTTCGCCCGTATATTCATGAAGTTGCCGTAAGGGTTCGTCTGGGGCATGACCAGGACGTTGATTTTCTTGAGAAGCGGCTGGAGGTCGCCCTGGGCCAGGTCCCGAAGGATCCAGAGGACCGCTTCTTTGGCCGACTGCTCGTTGCCGTGCTGGGCGGCCGTGAACAGGACCGTGGGCTTGGTCCGGTCGAGGGCTTCGGGGCTCGCGGCCGCATTCTGGCTGAGGATGGCCAAGAAAATGTCCCGGGCGGCATACTCATCCGTCGGGAGCGTCCGGCCGACGACCCGGACCGAGAGTTCGGGCGAGAGGGCGTCCAGGCGGCTCAGAAAGGCGGCGATGGCCTCGTTCTGGGTGTACTGCCGGTAGCCCGTTTCTTCGGCCGGGGTCGGCAAGAGGGACTGTCCCCCGAAGAGGGACAGTCCCTCATCGATGGACGGGCCGCAAGTCAAGCTCAAAATGATGCATATCAGCATCCTGATGTACTTTGAATTCATTGTTTCCTCCCGACTTCGTTTCTTTTTGTCTCACTCCGGACGAATTTCGTTCCGCCTCAATCGGGTCGTTTTTTCTCGGCCGGCACGTCCGGCGGTTTCTTCTCGCACTTGAGCGACACATCCTTGACCTGGCCGGCCCGCAGGACCTTGAACTTAACCTCGCCGCCGCATCTGAGCTTGGCCAGCTCGATCCGGATCTCGTTGATGTCCGTGGTGCCCTTGCCGTCGACGGAGAGGACGACGTCGCCTTTCTCGAACTCGGCCCGGCTGGCCGCCCCGTCCGTCGGCTTGGCGTCGATGACCAAGTTCTCCAGGTTGTCGACTTTCTTGAAGCTCAGGCCGATCGTCGGGAAGGCCGGCTTTTCCTCCTCCGCCAGGCCGAAGACATAGTTTCCGATCGCCCGCGAGACCGTCAAGCTCTTCTTCCCGGCCGGGATGGCCACGGCGATGACGGTCTTGAATGGCATTTTCGACTTCTCGTAGGCCCTGCGGTTGAGACCGAGGTTGTAGAGGAGATGGCCTGAACCGGCGCAGACGACGAGGCGCCGGCCTTCGCTCTCCGCGCCCCGAACGACGTTAGCCCCCATGACCTCGTCCCAGGCCGATTGGGACCTGTAAAGGCCCTCGAAGACCATGTCGAGACCGGCTCCTTTCATCTGGGGAGGAAGGTCGGAGCTCTCGAAGACCGCCCGGATAAGCGCCCGGTGGTCCCGGTTCGAGAGGTCGGGCGCCGCGGGGATGAGAGCCCGCTCCTCTTCGGTCAGCGCGTCCCAGCCCCGCATCCTGATCTTGGTGATGATCTCGCGCGGGATGTTCAGGGCGTAGACGGGCAGGCGGTGCTCCCTGGCGAAATCGAAGATCTTCTCGTAGTAGCCGAAGTTGAAGTTCCAGTTGACGTACCAGCCGACCTCGCGGATGAACTCGTCTTTGGTCAGGATGCCCGCCGTCCACTTGTTGAGCGTCTCCTGGACGGTCACCGGAAGCATCTCCAGGCCGACGGCCAGGTGCCGGTCCTGGGCGTAGAGGGCCCGGAGGACCTGGAACTGGATCTCGTGCATGGGCATGGAGTTGTGGGTTTCCCCGACGTGGACGATGCGCGCCGACCGCATCTCGCCGATCATCCTCTCGAAGCCGACGGCCGCGCCCGTTTCTGCGGAGAGAACGGCGCCGACCCCCACGTCCATGGTCTTGTCCTTGAGCTTGGAATCGCCGATCTTGAGCGTCAGGGTTGCGTCGGGTTTGTCGGTCGCGGCTTTGGCTTGGTCCTGTGCCTGCGCTTGGGCCGCAGGCGCCTGGGTTTGCGCTTGAGCTTGGGCGAAAGCCGCGGTCAGAACAGAAACGGCGATGATAATACATGGGATGTTGCGTTTGATCGGGATCATGGCCTCCTCCGTTCGGGCATTTCCCCCTTATCATAACCGCGGGATTTCGGGGTTGTCAACGCGGCGGGGCTTTTCACCCGGGCCGAAAAACGATACAATCGGGGACCGATCGTTGCGGAGAAGCGCGTGTCCGAAGAAAACGCAGAAGAAAAAACAGAATCCAAAAAAACCATCCGGACGTTCGCCATCGCCTCGTTCCTCAACGACATGGGCTCGGACATCATCTATCCCGTCTGGCCGCTCTTCGTCACCCAGGTCCTGAAGGCCAACATGTCCGCCCTGGGCTTTCTCGACGGCCTGGGCGAAGCCATCGTCTCCCTCTCCCAGGCGGTGTCCGGCTATTATTCGGACAGGATCCAGAAGCGGAAGGTCTTCATCTGGGCCGGCTACCTTTGCGGCGCCGTTTCGAGATTCGGCTACGCCGCCTCGTCCGTTTGGCAGCACCTCATCCCCTTTCGCGTCCTCGACCGGGCGGGCAAGATCCGGAGCGCCCCGCGCGACGCCCTGGTCGCCGACATCTCGACCGACGAGAACAGGGGCCGCCACTTCGGCCTGCTCCGGACCATGGACAATTCCGGGGCCACGATCGGCATCCTCATTTCCATCGCCCTGTTCAACGTCCTGGGCTACCGCCTCCTCTTTGCCTTGGCGGCCATCCCCTCGGTCCTCGGCGCCGTCCTGATCCTGCGGACCATCAAGGAGGCGAAGTCGCCGGGAATCCGCGTCTTCAAGGGGCTTTCGTTCAAGGACATCGATAGAAACCTCGCTCTCTACATCGCTCTCAACGCCGTCTTCGCC
This sequence comes from Candidatus Aminicenantia bacterium, assembly GCA_041479905.1. GTDB lineage: Bacteria > Acidobacteriota > Aminicenantia > Aminicenantales > Saccharicenantaceae > RBG-16-66-30. Next base: position 8,282 of record JBGOYY010000065.1, on the reverse strand, counting down.
CTGGGCGCCTTCACCTATTCGTTCCTTCTCCTCTACGCCAAGTCGTCGGGTTTCAAAGCGGGGTTCATCCCCGTCCTCTACCTCATCTTCTCGGCCTCCGCCGCTTTCCTCTCCTACCCGTTCGGCCGCCTTTCTGACAGGATCGGCCGGAAGCCCGTCCTGTTCATGGCCTTCTTCGCCTGGGCGGCCGTCTGCGCCGGGGTCGCCTTCGCCCACGGCCTCCCGGCCATCGCCTTCCTTTTCGTCCTCTACGGGGTCCACAAGGCCGCGCTCGAACCGGTCCAGAAGACCATCGTCGCCGAACTCGCTCCCCAGCCCTACCGGGCGAGCGTTCTCGGCGGGTTCCAGATGGTCATTGGGTTGTGCGCCCTGCCGGCTTCTCTCCTCGCCGGCTGGCTCTGGGATAAGGTCGGGAAAACCACGCCCTTCTATGTGTCGGCGGGCCTGACCGCCGCGGCCGCGCTGATGCTGCTTTTCGTCAAGGAGAAACCCCGGGAAAACCCGGGCCCGGCCCGGTCTTCTCAGTAGATCCCGGGGATGAGCCGCTTAGTCCGCTCCCTGTACTCCCGGTATTCCTTGCCGTAGTGCTCGAGCAGGGTCTTTTCTTCGACCGAAATCCTGTAGAGGAGAGCCAGGAGAGGAATCCCGAATAGCGCGAGAACCGACAACCAATTCCCCAGGGCCAGCCCGATGCCGAGGAGGGTCATGAGCTCGCCGGCGTAAGCCGGATGCCGGATCGAGCGATAAAGGCCCGTACGGACAAGCTTGTCTTCGGCCTGGACGGTCACGAAATGAGTGAACTGTCCCTTGAGGGACCTCGCCGCGGCCAAGCGGACGGCGAATCCGGCGGCCATGAGGACCAGACCGCCGACCTCGAGGAAGGGATAGGCGAAGGCGATCCGGCCCCGGAGGCCCGAGCTCAAGGGGACCCCCAGATAGAACCCGGCGGTGATCGCCACATAGATGAGCAAGAGGCTGCCGCGGTCCTTCCGGCTTTTGACCCGGACCGACCGAGTCTGCCTGATGTTGATGAAAATCTCAGTGATGGCCCACAGGACGGCCAGAGTGAGCGTCAGCCACCGCAGGAACACCCGGTTTATTCCTCTTCTTCAGGCTTGACCCGGCCTTCCTTGACGGCGTCGGCGATGATCTTCTGCTGGATGTGAGAGGGCGCTTCCTCGTAGTGGGAGAATTCCATCAGGTAGGAGCCGCGGCCGCCGGTGATCGAGGTCAGCGTGGGCTCGAAGTCGAGCATTTCCGACATCGGCACCTGGGCCTTGAGGACGCGCGACGTCCCTTTCTGCTCCATCCCCTGGACCTTGCCGCGGCGGCCGTTGAGGTTGCCCATGATGTCGCCCATGTAGATTTCGGGCGTGTAGATCTCGACGCTCATGACGGGCTCGAGGATCGTGGGCTTGGCCTCTTTCATGGCCTTCTTGTAGGCCTTGGTGGCGGCGATCTTGAAGGCGATGTCCGAGGAATCGACGTCGTGGTAGGACCCGTCGTAGAGGATGACCTTGAAGTCCACGGCCGGGTAGCCGGCCAGGACGCCCTTCTTCCGCGCCTCGAGGATGCCTTTCTCGACGGACGGGATGAAGTTTCGCGGAATGGAGCCGCCGAAAACTTTGTCCTCGAACTCGAAGTCCTTGCCGCGGGCGAGCGGCTCCATCTTGATCCAGACGTCGCCGAACTGGCCGCGGCCGCCGGTCTGCTTCTTGTGCCGGCCCTGGACGTCGGCCTTGCCTTTGATCGTCTCCTTGTAGGAGATCTTCGGCGGCTTGAGGTCGACGTCGACGTTGTAGCGCTTCTTAAGCCGTTCGGCGATGATCCGGACATGGAGCTCGCCGTTTCCGGAGATGAGAAGCTGGGCCGTGTCCGGGTCGCGATCGAACCGGACCGTCGGGTCTTCCTCGGTGATCCGGTGCGTCGCCGGGGAGATCCGGTCCTCGTCGGCCCGGGTTTTGGGCTCGATGGCGAACGAGATGGACGGTTCGGGGAATTTGATCGGCGCGAAGGCGATCCCGGCGCCCTTGGCGCACAACGAATCACCGGTCGAAGTGACTTTGAGCTTGGCCGTGGCGGCGATGTCCCCCGCCTTGGCCTGGCCCGCGGATATCTGCTCTTTGCCCTGGAGGAAGAACAGCCCGACGAGCTTCTCGTCGGTGTCGCGCGTCACGTTGGTGACAGTCCCGTCGGGGTTCATCCGGCCCGAGAAGATCCTCATCAGGGAGATCCGGCCGGTGTAGAGATCGGAAATGGTCTTGAAGACGAGGGCCGAAAACGGCGCGTCCGGGGACGGCTGGATCGCCTGTTCCTGTCCCCTGACAATGGCCTTGACGGCCTCCCGTTCGACCGGCGACGGCAGATAGGAGATCATGCCGTCGAGGAGGAACTGGGCGCCGGTATTGGTGAGCCCCGACGCCGCGAAGACGGGAAAAAGCTGCTGGCCGAGGATGGCCCGCTTCAGGCCGTCGCGGAACTCGTCGGGCGAGAGCTCGCCCTGCTCGAGGTATTTCTCCATGAGCTTCTCGTCGCTCTCGGCGACCATCTCGATGAGCTCGCGCCGCCGCTTCTCGACGTCGGCCTGCATGTCGGCGGGCACCGCGGTTTCCTTGAACTTGCCGCTTTCGTCCTTCTCGAAGAGATAGGCCTTGCCGGCGATGACGTCGACGACGCCGCTGAAGTTCTTCTCCTCGCCGATCGGCAGCTGGACGGGGATCGCCTGGCGGCCGAAGAACTGCTGAACGGCTTCCAAAGTCCGGCCGAAGTTCGAATTCTCGCGGTCGAGTTTGTTGATGACGATCGTCCGAGGCAGGCGGTGTTCCTCGAGCATGCCCCAGACTTTTTCCGTGCCGACTTCGACGCCGGCCACGCCGCAGACGACCACCGTCGCCGCGTCCACGGCACGGAGGCAGGCCTTGGTGTCCCAGAGGAAGTTGCTGTAGCCGGGAGTGTCGACGATATTGACCTTGTGGTCCTTCCATTCACAGAAGCAGACGGCGGCGTTGATGGAGATTTTCCGCTCGATCTCGTCGGGGTCATAGTCCGTGACGGTATTTCCCTTGTCGACCTTGGTCAGGCGGCCGGTCGCCCCCGTATCGAACAAGAACGCGGCCACAAGCGACGTCTTCCCCGACGAGCCATGCCCGACCAGGGCGATATTCCGGATTTTATCGACAGCGTAGTCTTTCATCCTCGAGCCTCCTGGGATTCTCGGAAGAACAGAAAGGCTATTCTACCCAAATTCCGGTTTTTCCTCAAGCCTTAAATCCCCGCTTTATGCTTCCTCCGACGATGCCCTCGGCCCCTTATCTGCGGCCCTTTTCGCTAAGCCTGCTTCATTTCCCGCTTGATGACAGCCTCTAAATCGGGCGGGAGGGGGGAGGCGAAGGTCAGGCGCTCGCCGGTTCCCGGGTGGATGAACGAGAGCGTCTGGGCGTGGAGGAAGAGCCGCGGGAATTCCCGGGGCTCCTTCTTGCGCCCGTAGATGGGGTCGCCGACGATGGGATGGCCCGCCACGGCCATGTGGACCCGGATCTGATGGGTCCGTCCGGTCACGGGCCGGATCTCGAGGAGCGTCGTGTCGGCAAAGGTCCGCTGGACCTGGAAAAAGGTCTCGGCTTTCTTGGGGCTGCGGGCGTGAATCGAGATTTTTTGACCTTCTTTCGGATGCCGGCCGAGGGGCCAGCTGAACTTGCCCTCGGGCGCCGAAACCCGTCCCCAGACCAGGCCGATGTAAGTCTTCCAGACGACGCGTTTCTCGAACTGCCCGACGAGCGATTCGAAGGCCCTCGGGGTCCTGGCTACGACCATAACGCCCGAGGTGTCCTTGTCCAACCGGTGAACGATGCCCGGCCGCTCTTCGCAGCCGATGAGCGCGACCTCCGGAAAATGGTGGATCAGGGCGTTGGCCAGCGTCCCCGCCGCATGGCCCGCCCCCGGGTGGACGACGAGACCCGCGGGCTTGTCGATGACGATGACCTCGGCGTCCTGGTAGATGACCTTGAGCGGGATATCCTCGGGCAGGAGAACGCCCTCGGGCGGCGGGACCTCGTACTCGACGGCGACACGGTCGCCGGCCTTGAGCTTGTAGCCCGCCTTCCTGGCGTAAGAGCCGACGCGCACCCCTCCTCCGCCGATGACTTTTTGGACCTGGGCCCGGCTCAGGCCGGGGAGCTTGTCGGCGAGGAAGACATCGAGCCTCCCCCCGCCGCCCGCGTCGGGTGTGACGACGAAATCCGCTTTAGGCAATTTTGCGCCGCTTCAGAACGACGGCCAGCACGGCCCCGCCGATAAGGCCGAGGAGGCAGAAAAGCTGCGGTAAGGACAGGCTGGAAAGGGGCGTGGCGCCGCGGATGAAGTAGATATTCTCCGCATGGTCGCCGCGGAAGTACTCCGTGAAGAACCGGATGACCGAGTAGTTGATGATGTAGAAGGCGAAGACCTGGCCGTCGAACTTCTTCTTTTTCAGGATGATGTAGAGGATGCCGAAATTGAGGAAATTGAGGATGGCCTCGTAGAGCTGGACGGGATGGAGAGGCGTGTGGAGGCGGACGCCCGTCAGGTCGGCGGCGTACTCGTTCTTGAAGACCACCGCCCAGGGCAGTGCGCACTCGCTGCCGTAGCAGCAGCCGGCGCTGAAACAGCCGATCCGGCCAAAGCCGTGGCCCAAGGCCAGGGCCGGGGCGATGAGGTCGGCCGTCGGCCAGGTCGGGATCTTCTTGCGCCGGAAATACCACAGGGCGTAAATGACGCCGAAGGCCAGCCCGCCCTGGAAGACTCCGCCCGACCGGGCCAGCGCGAAGAGCTCCTTGGGGTAGGCCACGTAGTAGGAGATGTTGCTGATGAACAGCATGAGCTTGGCGCCGATGAGCGAGACGATGATGGTATAGAACGCCGCGTCCATGATGCGGTTGGCGTCGAGGCCGGCTTTCTTCGCCTGGGCATAAATGAACCAGAGGCCGAAGGCGACGCCGACGGCCATCATGAAGCCGTAGGTGTGGATGGTCAGGGGGCCGATCTTCACGAGGATGGGGAACATTCGGGTTTCCTCCTGAACAGGATGACCAGCATCAGGCAGGCGCCTATGGTGATGCACGAGTCCGCCGCGTTGAAAAAGGGCCAGTGAGCCTTGCCGACGTAGAAGTCGAGGAAGTCGATGACGTGGCCGCGGATGAGGCGGTCGAACTGGTTGCCGAGGGCCCCGGCCATGATCAGGGTCAGGGCGACCTTCATGAGCTTGTCGCCGACCGGCGTCTTGAAGAAGTAGTAGACGACAAGGGCCAGCGCGGCGAGCGAGGCCGCCGTCAGGAGCGCGAAGACGAGCTTGTTGTTCGCCTGGGAGAAGGTCCCGAAGATCGCGCCCTTGTTATAAATGCGGGTGATGTTGAAGAACCCGGGGATGACCGTGATCGATTCGTAGAGGTCGACGGTCCGGGCGATGATGGTCTTTGTCGCCTGGTCCAGGGCGACCAGCGCGATCATGATGAGGAAATACGGGGCGTTTTTCTTCATGCGCGGGCCGCCTTGACGACTTTTTCGCAACGGGCGCAAAAGGTCGGATAGTCCGGACTCGTGCCGACGTGGGTCGAGAAGTTCCAGCAACGCTCGCACTTCCCGCCGGCGGCTTTCGCGACCTCGATCCCGAGGTCGTCGCCGGCGCCCTTCTCGACCGCGACCGCGGAGACGATGAAGAGAGCGGCCAAGTCATCCCGGCGGGCCTCGAGGAAGACCGCCTCGGCGGCCGGCGCCTTGAGGGTGACCGAGGCCTCGAGCGAATTGCCGATAAGCTTGGCCTCGCGGGACTTCTCCAGCTCCTTGAGCACCTTCTCGCGGACGGCCAGGAGCCGTTCCATATCCTCGACGAAGCCGGCCCGCTTCGACCCGAGCCAATCCTTGGCCTTGGGGAATTCACCCAGATGGACGGACGCGTCCTTGCCCTCGAAGGCGGGGACATGGGCCCAGGCCTCGTCGGCCGTGAACGACAGGATGGGGGCCATGAGCAGGAGACTGTCGCGAAGGATCGTGAAAATGGCCGTTTGCGCCGAGCGCCGCTCGAAGGAGCCCTTGCCCGAGCAGTAGACCCGGTCTTTGACCACGTCGAGGTAGAAGGCGCTCAGGTCGACCGTGAAGAAGTCGAGGACGGCATGCAGGATGGGGTGGAACTCGTAGTCCTCGTAAGCCTTGACGACATGGGCGCGGACCTCTTCGAAGCGATGGAGGATGAAGCGGTCGAGGTCGAGGAGGTTCGCGGCGGCGACGGTGTCGCGCCCCGGCTCGAAGTCGGAGACGTTGCCGAGGAGGAAACGCCAGGTGTTTCGGAGCTTACGGTAGGCCTCGACGAGCCTCTGCTCGATCTCCGTCCCGAAGCGGGCGTCCTCCTTGTAGTTGAGCATGGCCGCCCAGAGCCGGACGATCTCGGCGCCGCTGCGCTTGATGACCTCGCCGGGGTCGATGACGTTGCCCAAGGACTTCGACATCGCCCTCCCCTGCTCGTCGAGGATGAAGCCGTGGGTGATGCAGGTCCGGAAGGGACTGCCGCCCTTGGCCCCGACGCCGATGAGGAGGGAACTGTTGAACCAGCCGCGGTGCTGGTCGTGGCCCTCGATATAGACGTCGGCGGGCCAGGCGTGGCCGCTCTCGCGCTCGAGGACGTTCTGCGAGGCGCCGGATTCGAACCAGACGTCGAGGATGTTGAATTCCTTGTCGAACTCTTTTCCGCCGCAGGCGGAGCAGGCGGCACCCGGCGGGACGAGCGCGGCGGCGTCGCGGACGAACCAGGCGTTGGAGCCCTCGGCGGCGAAGATACCGGCGACGTGCCGGCAGACGCGGGCGTCGGCGTACAGCGTGCCGCAGGCCTTGCACTTGAAGGCCGGGATGGGCACGCCCCAGGACCGCTGGCGCGAGATGCACCAGTCGGGGCGGCCGGCGACCATGCCGTCGATCCGCTCCTTGCCCCACTCGGGGATCCAGCGGACGCGGCCGATGGCCTGGCGCGACTTGGCGCGGAGACCGTTCTTGTCCATGGAGACGAACCACTGCTCGGTGGCCCGGAAGATGACCGGCTTCTTGCAGCGCCAGCAGTGCGGATACGAATGGGAGATCTCCGTTTCCTTGAGCAGGGTCCCGTCGTTCTTCATGTCGGCGGTGATGCGCGGGTTGGCCTCGAAGACCCGGAGCCCGGCGTAGCGCGGCACTTCGGGCGTGAACCGGCCGTCGTCGTCGACGGGCGTGTAGATGTCGATGCCGTAGGCCACACCCGTCAGATAGTCGTCGTGGCCGTGTCCCGGGGCCGTGTGAACGGCCCCAGTACCGTCCTCGAGGGTGACATACTTGGCTAGGACGAAGAGCGACTCGCGGTCGACGAACGGATGCCGGGCCTTGAAGCCTTCGAGTTCGCGGCCCGGGAACACGGCCAGGACCTTGGGCGTCGGCCAGCCGAGCTCCAGGGCGACGACCGGGAGGAGCTTCTTGGCCAGGATGTAAACCTCGCCGCTAACGTCGGCGGCGACGTACTCGTGCTCGGGGTGAAACGCGAGGGCCATGTTGGCCGGAAGGGTCCATGGCGTCGTCGTCCAGATGAGGACGGAGGCGCGGCGGCCGGCCAGGGCCGGGAACTTGGCGCCCAGGTCCGAGACGACCGGGAAGCGGACGTAGACCGAGGGCGAGGTCTTGTCGCGGTATTCGATCTCGGCCTCGGCCAGGGCGGTCCGGCATTGAATGCACCAGTGGACGGGGCGCTTGCCCTTGTAGACATCGCCGTTCTCGAAGAAGACGCCCAGGTACTCGAGGATCTTGGCCTCGTAAGCCGGATGCATGGTCAGGTAAGGCCTGTCCCAGGCGCCCAGGACGCCGAGGCGCTTGAACTCGTCCCGCTGGATGCCGATGAACTTCTCGGCGTACTTCCGGCATTCCTCGCGGACGGCCGTCACGGACATGGCCTTTTTCTTATCGCCGAGCTGCTTGTCGACGTGGATCTCGATGGGCAGGCCGTGGCAGTCCCAGCCGGGGACGTACGGAGCGTAGTGCCCGAGCATGGAGCGCGACTTGACGATGAAGTCCTTGAGGATCTTGTTGAGCGCCGTCCCCATGTGGATGTGGCCGTTGGCGTAGGGCGGGCCGTCATGGAGGATGAAGGGCGGCCGGCCGTCGGCGGCGCGCTTCTCGAGGATGCGCTCGTAGAGCTTCTCCGCCTCCCACTTCTTGATGGTTTCCGGCTCCTTCTGGGCCAGGGAGGCCTTCATGGCGAAAGCGGTCTGGGGCAGGCTCAGCGTGCTCTTCAC
>JBGOYY010000064.1:0-16120 GCA_041479905.1 Candidatus Aminicenantia bacterium | reverse complement strand
TTCTTGGCGGCGCCCTTCTGCTGGATGGCGATCGCCGGCGGGATGCCCTCGATCGTATCGGCGTCGGGCTTGTCCATCCGTTCGAGGAACTGCCGGGCGTAGGAGGACAGGGATTCGATGTAGCGGCGCTGGCCTTCCGCGTAGAGCGTGTCGAAGGCCAGGGAGGATTTTCCGGAGCCGCTGACCCCGGTGACCACGATGAGCTTGTTGAGCGGGACGTCGAGGTCGATGTTTTTAAGGTTGTGGACCTTCACGCCGCGGAGGATGATGCAGTCTGTGGTCGCCATGGCTGATACCGAATTGACCATTATAACATGGCTGGCGGGGGACGCCACCCGGTTTTGATCGGATTGGGGACACGTACCGCTTCGAAAGAAACGGTACGTGTCCCCCTTCTTCACCTAAGGCTTGCTTCAGATATTTCCCAGAATAGCGGCTCCGAGTTGCTCCGCCGCAATTCTGATGGTCGCTCCCAAGAGTCCGCTTCCTGCCGGTCCCCCTCCGCTACGGGGGATTCGGACGGTTACCCGTCACCCCGCAGTGGCGCCCCCAGATCAGGAAGTGATATCCCGGTTCTGTTATAATTACCGACTCGGAGAATACCCATGTCGCTGATCCTTGTTTTGGGAGTCGCGGTGGCCCTGGCCATGGACTGCTTCGCCGTCACTCTGGGCATGGCCTGCGGGCCCCGGGGGCTAAGGACGCGGCAGGCCGTCCGGATGGCGGTGTTTTTCGGCGGCTTCCAGTTCGTCATGCCCGTCGCCGGCTGGCTGGCCGGGGACAAGCTTCTCGGTTTCATCAGAAGCTTCGACCACTGGGTCGCCTTCGGGCTCCTGGCTCTGATCGGCGGCCGGATGATCTACGAGTCGTTCGGCCTGAGCGAGGAGGAGAAGACCCGTCGGCCGGACCAGACACAGGGGATGCGGCTCGTCGTCCTCTCCCTGGCCACGAGCATCGACGCCCTTGCGGTCGGTTTGAGCCTGGGGGTCATCCGGACGGGCATCCTCTACCCGGCGGCCGTCATCGGCGTTACGAGCTTCGTCCTGACCATTGTCGGGGCCAAGCTCGGCCCCGTCGCGGGCCGGCTCGCGGGCCGGCGCGCCGAGCTCCTCGGCGGGCTCATCCTGATCGGGATCGGAGCGAAGATATTGGTCGAGCACCTCGCCGGCTGAATTCTGAGGGACGCTGTCCGTTTTGGCAGTGATGGAAGCCCTCCATCTCCCCCGGCCCCCCCCCGGGAACCCGTCCCGGCGGTCGGCCAGGGAATCTTCAATATTACGAATCTTCTGAGGCGTGATATCCAAGACTCGATCCAGATATTTCCCAGAAGTGCGGCTCTGGGCCGCTCCGCCGCACTTCTGCTGGTCGCTTCTTAGAATCCGCTCCCTGCCGCCCCTCCGCTACGGGGGCTAGGCCTGCCCCCATCTCGGCCCGGGCTCTGTCCCGAAGAAGGCCTGCCGCCCGGCCAGAGATGTCGAGGGGGCACGGGGCGGTCAAAAAGGCAGGATAACGAAAACGAGCAGGTCCCAGACCGTGTGGCTGACGACGTTGAGGAGGGGGGACCGGAAGCGAAGATAGAGCCAACCCCAAAAGACGCCGCAGAGCGCCGCGGCCAGGATGAGCATGACGTTCCCGCTGGCCAAGTGGACCGATGCGTAAAGTAAGGAAGCCAGGATGAAACCTGCCGTGCGTCCGGGTCCAGCCCCGGCGTTCTCCTGAAAGAAGCCCCGCCAGAAGATCTCTTCTCCAGGCCCGATGAGGAGGACGATGAGAAGGACGATGTGGAGGAGAGGGATGCCGGATCTAAAAGCATAGACGTTTCCTATACCTGCCGCGGCGAAGGGGAAGAGCTCGAGCGCCGCTGCCCGCCCCGCGGCGAAAACGGCATAGAGGGCCATCGCGGAGACGATCCCGATCCCGGCTTTGCGGAGAAAGCCCGTACCGATGTCCTTCTTCAGTCTGCGCCCGTAACCCTTATCGACGGCGAAGCTCAGGGCGACGATGAGGGCGATGTTCACGGCCAGCCAGGCCCAGAAATCGAGCGGGCCCAGGCGCCGGAAGCGGAAAAGCGTGATGAAGAGAACGGCCGCCAGCGCGGCGGACGCCGCGACGAGCCAGGGTTTCGGCCCGGGCCGCCCGCCGCTCATCCCCACTTGACGATCCCTTCGAGGATGGCCGCGGCCGTGCTGAGCAGGCCGAAGACGAGGTTGTGTTGGGCCGTCGCCCCGTCGAGGACGATGAAATCTAGAGGCGAACGTGGTGCGGCTCGGCGCGCGGCCCGTCCCCAGAGCCGAAGAGCGCTCGGCACGGCCAGCAAGACGATAAGAAACGTCAGCGGCATGGGACGCAGCGGGCCTCCGGTCAGGCGCGGAACGGCGATGAAGGCCATGTCGATAAAAAAAGGGGCGAAGACGAGGCACCCGTAGTAGGCCAGCGATCCTCTGTCGCCGAGGACCCCCGCGACGGTGGTCACGCGCTTTTCGCCGTCCGTGAGGATGTCCCGCCAGTTGTTGGCGTGAAGGATGGCGCTGACGAGGAGGGCCATGGGCACGCTCCAAAGGACAGGCAGCCAGGAGAAGGCCTTGGTCTGGACGACCCAGGCGCCGGCCGCCCCGAGCAGGCCGAAGTTCAAAAAGACGGCCAGGTCCCCGAGGGCCCGGGCCTTGAGGAGCGTGTAGAGGGCGCCCACGGCCACCCCGATCCCTCCGACGACGAACAGGGATTTCCCGGTCGCGCGGGCGATGAGGAGGCCCGAACCCGTGCCGAGGGCGAAGAGGACGAGGGAGCCGCGGAGGACCTGGCGGTCCGTGAGCCAGCCGCGGACGATGGCCCCGCTCACGGGCGTCACGTCGCGGTCGAGGCCGTGGCGGAAATCGAAGATGTCGCTGAGCATGTTGGCCGCGCTGTGAAGGACCATCATCGTGACGATAGCCCAGAGGAAGCGGAGCGGCGAAAAACGGGCGCCTCCGATGACGACGGCCAGGGCCGTTCCGAAAACGACAGGCATCGCCGATGCCGGCAGGGCCCACGGGCGGGCGGCGACCAGCCACTTTTTCAAAGCTGTCCTTTCGGTCGTTCGCGAAGGGGTCTCGGACATATCCGGATGTATACCACAAGCCTGGGAATGCGGCAAAAGAACGCCAGCTGGGGATGCTTGACTTAGGTGCGGCCCGTTCATATGCTTGAATCTCCCGGACGCTTGAACGGAGAAGTCCGGCACAGGAGAAAGATCATGTTGTCTTTGAAAGGTAAGATCGTATTCATCACCGGCGCCAGCTCGGGAATAGGGGAAAGCACGGCCCAGGCCTTCGCCGCGCAGGGCGCGAAAATACTGATGTGCGCCCGCCGCGCCGAAAGGCTCGAAAAGCTGGCCCAGACCCTCGAGTTCGAGTACGGCGCAGCCGCCCACTATTTCCGGCTTGACGTCCGGGACCGACCGGCCGTCGAAAAAGCCCTGGCCGGCCTTCCCCCGGAATGGCGCGCGATCGAGATCCTGGTCAATAACGCCGGGCTCAGCCGCGGCCTGGACAAGCTCCCCCAGGGCCTTCCCGACGACTGGGAGGAGATGATCGACACGAACGTCAAGGGGCTCCTCTACGTCGGCCGGGCCGTCATTCCGGGGATGATCGAGCGGGGGAGGGGCCACATCGTCAACATCGGCTCCATCGCCGGGCACGAGGTCTATCCCGGGGGGAACGTCTACTGCGCGACGAAATTCGCCGTCCGGGCGTTGTCGAAGGGGTTGCGGCTCGACTTGAGCGGGACGCCCATCCGCGTGAGCGAGGTCGCCCCGGGCATGGTCGAGACGGAGTTCAGCCTCGTCCGCTTCCATGGCGACGCGGAGAGGGCGGGAAAGGTCTACCAGGGCCTCACGCCGCTCGCCCCTGATGACGTCGCCGATGCCGTCGTCTGGTGCGCGACGAGGCCGCTCCACGTCAACGTCAGCGAGGTCGTCGTCATGCCCACGGCCCAGGCCTCGACGACGCTGGTGCACCGGAAATAGGCCCGGAATCAGCGGCGGCCGGAGGCCATCTTGGCCGAAGCGGGCAGGCGGCGCAGACGAAGCATGGCCCAGATCCCGACGGCCGGGCCGAGAGCGAGGAAAGTAAAGGCCCAGCGCCAGGTGACGAGGCGCTCAAACGTCGGGACGAGACGGATGGTCACGAGCGTCAGCAGAAAACCGAGGCTCGTCTGAAGAGTCAGGACGGTTCCCATTCTTTCGGCCGGACAAAGTTCGCTCACACCGGCGGAGAATTGCGCGGAATCCGCCACCACGGCGAAGCCCCAGACGAGACAGACGGCGGAGAGGAACCAGGGGTTCCCCCGGAAGAAAAGGCCGGCGAGAAGACAGCCTAGTCCGCTGAGGGCCATCGCCGCCGACGTGACCACGGTCCTTCCGAGACGGTCGGCCAGTCTCCCGGCGACGAGGCTCCCTGCGCTCCCCGCCGCGATGAAGGCGAAGCCGGCCAGCCCGGCCCATCTCTCGTCGACCCCTGAGCCGCGGAAGCTTGCGACCAGAAAAACCGGGACCCAGGTCCAGGCCGCGTAGAGCTCCCACATGTGACCGAAGTAGCCCAGGTTGGCCAGGACGATCGCTTTATCCCGCCGGATCCCGGCGGCGTATTTCCAGTCGAACTTGGGCGCGGCCGTCCGGTATGGACCTTCGCGGATAAGGGTGGCAGCCAGAAGACCTCCGGCCGCGGCCAGGGCTCCGCTCAAGAGAAGGACCGGTTTCCAGTCGCCGATCCCGCCGAAGGCCTTGAGCAGATGCGGGGCCGCCGAGCCCAGGGTCAGGGCACCGACGAGGAGGCCGACGCCGGTGCCCCTATCCTCCCGGGTCCATGTGGCCATGATCTTCATCCCGACCGGGTAGACTCCTGCCAGGAATACACCGGTCAAAAAACGGAGGACGAGCGCCGGCAGGAAGCCGCCGCCGGCCGTCGGGATGAGGAGCGTCGCAGTCCCCGCCAGCAGGGAAGACGTGGCGAAAAGCCAGCGCCCCGGGATCCTGTCGGCCAGGTTGAGCAGAGCCGAGGCGAGCGCGCCAACGACGAAGCCCAGCTGGACGGACATCGTCAGCCAGGCCTGCCCCGAGGCCGTGAGGCCCCAAGCCGCAGCCAGAGCGGGAACGACGGCCGACGCGGAGAACCAGACGGACATGCCCAGGAATTCCGTCAGGGCTAGGAGCGCCAAGGCCCGCGTTTTATGGAGAGGGGAAAATTGGGCGAGCCCGCTGTCCTGAACAAGAGGAGGAGCAGAGTTCATCGAGCCAGTTTATATCCCAAGCCTTCCGGCCGGTCAATCCGCGGGCGCCCTCTTGATTTCGGCCGGTCGTAGCGGATATCATCAAGGCTCATTAGAGGAGGACATCGATGAAATCCATCCTGAGAGTATTTCTGGCCGTCCTGCTGCTGGGGGCTTCTGTTTTCGCGGCGCAGGAGGGGCGGTTCTTCACCTACCCGACTATCCACAACGACAAGATCGCCTTCACCTACGAATCCGACCTCTGGGTCGTCAGCGCCCAAGGCGGCACGGCGACCCGTCTGACGACGTTTCCGGGAACGGAAAATTTCGCCAAGTTCTCGCCCGACGGGAAATGGCTCGCCTTCACGGCGACCTATGACGGAGCCCCGGCCGTGTATCTTATGCCGGCCGAGGGCGGCGCGCCCGTGCGCCTGACCTACAACCCGGGCGGAGCGCAGGTCGTCGCCTGGACGCCGGATGGGACCGAGGTCGTTTTCCGGTCGATGTTCGAGAACGTCGTCGGCCGCGACCCCAACCTCTATTCGGTCAAGATCACGGGCGGCGCCCCGGAGCGCCTGCCCCTCGACCGGGGCATTCTCGTCAGCTTCATGCCCGAGGAGCACAAGTTCCTCTACTGCCGCCGCGGCAACGAGGAGTACTACTGGAAGCGCTACAAGGGCGGCCAATATCAGGATATCTGGCAGTACGACGCCGTCGCCAAGACGTATACGCCGGTCACGGACTACGTCGGCAAGAACAGCTACCCGATGTGGGCCGGGGGCCTGATGTACTTCGTCTCCGACAGGGAGAGCGGCATCGCCAACCTCTTCACCCAGAAGCTCGGCACCAAGGAGGTCAAGGCCGTCACGAGCTACGCCGATTTCGACGTCATGATGCCCCATACCGACGGCCGCTCCATCGTCTATGCGCAGGACGGCCGGATCCACGTTTATGATGTGCAGGCGGGTCGCGACAGGAAGATCGCCGTGGAGGTGCCGTCCGACCGCTGGGCCCTGCGCAACCGCGTCATCAACCCCAAGGACTACATCCATTCCGTCAACATCGGCGACGATGGCAAGACCGTTATCCTCGAGGCGCGAGGCGACGTCTTCCGAGTTCCCGTGGGTCCCGAGACGGCAGACAACTTGTCCGGGACGCCGGGCACCCGGGAGATGCATCCGGCCCTAGCGCCCGACGGCAAGACGGTCGCCTTCTTCAGCGATAAGACGGGCGAATATCAGCTCTACACGCAGGCGGCGGCGGGCGGCGACTGGACCGCGATCACGACCGAACTGGATAAGACCGTCTACCGGCTGATCTGGTCCCCCGACGGCAAGAAGATCCTCTTCGGCAACAAGGACTATGCGATCTTCACCGTCGACGTGGCCGCGAAGAAGTTGGTCAAGGTCGATTCCTCCAACCAGATGAAGAACGACGAGTTCACCTGGGAGATCGCCGACTATGCCTGGTCGCCGGACTCCAAGTGGATCGCCTATAGCTTCGTCCAAGCCAACCGGAACAGTCAAATATTCCTCTACAATGTCGAGACGGGCAAAAAAGTCCCGGTGACGGGCGATTTCTACGACAACCTCTACCCGTCGTTCGACGCCGACGGTAAATACCTCTACTACGTCTCGAGCCGGAACTTCGACATCCTCATGGATTTCTACGAGGACAACCACGTGATGGCGACGCCCCAGCAGGTGATGGCCGTCCAGCTCCGCGACGGCGAGAAACCGCCGTTCGCGTCCGGCGGCGGCGTCCCCGAGGACAAGAAGGCCGAACCCGTGCCGTTCCGGATCGACACCGAGGGGCTCGCGAAGCGGACGTTCCCGCTGCCCGTCCCTGCCGGCAATTATTTCTACCTCAAGGCCGGCAAGGGCAAGGTCCTGTGGGCCTCGGTGGACGCGTTCACCGAAGCCGAGTACGAGGAGATCTTCAAGCCCCGGCAGGGAGAGACCAAATGGACCCTGCACATCTTCGACACGGCCGACCGGAAGGAGGTCACTCTCAACGACAAGGTCCGGGATTTCTTCATTTCTGCCAACGGGGAACAGCTCCTCGTCCGCAGGGATGCCGATCTCTATACGACCACGGTCGAAAAGGCCTTCGCCTCCAAGGCTTCCGGCGAGAAGCTCAACTTCTCCGGCCTCGTCTACACGGTCGACCTCCAAAAGGAGTGGAACCAGATCTTCAACGACGCCTGGCGCTTCTACCGCGACTTTTTCTACGATGCCGGTTTTCACGGCCGCGACTGGAAGGCCATGGGCGACAAGTACCGGGCCACCATCCCCTTCCTCTCCTCGCGGAGCGAGCTCAACTGGGTCCTGTCTCAGATGGTCGGCGAGCTGTGCGTCTCGCACACGTACGTCGGCGGCGGCGACTTCGGTCCGGGCGCGACCCCGGGCTCTCCCGTGTTTACCGGTCTCCTCGGCGCCGATCTCGTCCCGGACAAGGCCTCGGGCCTCTACAAGCTGGCCAAGATCTACGGTCCGACCGAGATCAACCTCAACCTCCCAGGCCCGCTCGCCCGGCCCGACGTCGCCGTGAAAGAAGGCGATTTCCTTCTGGCCGTCAACGGCATGCCGCTCAAGGCCGGCGACGACTACTTCAAGCTGCTCCAGACGACGGCCGGGAAGAAGATCAAGATCACGGTCAACGCCCGGCCGACGACCGAGGGCGCCAAAACCTTCGAGGTCGAACCCATCCGCAGCGATAACGCGATGCGCTACTTCCGCTGGATCCAGGACAACATCAAGGCCATTGAGAAAGCTACGGACGGCCGCGTCGGCTACATGCACATCAACGCCATGGGCGGCGGCGGGATCGGCGAGTTCGACAAGTACTGGCGGGCTTTCCGCTACAAGGACGGGGTCATCCTCGACCTGCGGCGGAACTCGGGCGGCTGGACGGAGTATTTCCTGATCGACAAGCTCGAACGGGAGCTCGTCGCCTACAACAACCTCCGCGGCATGGTCCCGTTCCGCTATCCCGGCTCGGCCGGGAACGGCAACTACGTCGTCATCTCGAACGAGAACAACGGCTCGGACGGCGAGGCCTTCGTCGAGCACTTCAAGGCCCGCAAGCTCGGACCGGTCGTCGGCGTCCCGTCCTGGGGCGGCCTGGTCGGCATCCTCAACCAGCAACTGACGATCGACAACGGCACGGTTGAGCAGTCGAACAACGCCTTTTACGGCCGGGAAGGAACGTGGTGGGTCGAGAACCACGGTGCCGACCCCGACATCCTGGTCGACAACGACCCGGGCTCGGTCATGGCCGGACGCGACCTCCAGCTCGAGAAGGCGATCGAGGTCGTGCTGGACAAGATCAAGAAGAACCCATCGAAGTTCGCGCCCAAGCCAGCCTATCCCAAGAAGTAGCAGGAAAGCGAAAGGCGTCGTGCGGCGCCCGCGTCCGGACCGACATCGACCGGCTTTGACATTTTGCGGCGCTTATCTATAATACTATTCCGTCTTTACGGGCCAACGGCTAACAAGGCCGCCTCGAGGCCAGCCGAGCGTTGCAGGCCCCGTTATCCATGGACGAAAGGCACATAAGTCGTTGATATTCGGAGCGGGAACGGACATCATCGAGGTCCAGAGGGTGGAGGAAAAGCTCGTCCGCACGGAGAGCCTCAAAACCAAGCTCTTCACCCCGACCGAGATCGCCTACTGCGAATCCAAACACCGCCCGGCCATGCATTTCGCCGCCCGGTTCGCGGCCAAGGAGGCCTTCCTCAAGGCCATGGGCACGGGCTGGAGCGGCGGCCACAAGTTCTCCGAGATCGAGGTCGTCAACAACGCTCTGGGCAAGCCCGAGCTTTTCGTCCACGGCAAGGTCAAGGAGTTCTGCGAGGCCCACGGCGTCTCTGCCATGGAGGTCTCGCTCACCCATATCAAAGACCTGGCCTCGGCCGTCGTCGTCCTTGAAATGAGATCGCCAACACCCTGAACGGAGAGGAATAGAGCATGTCGAACATCGGCTCCTACGACGAACGCGTCAAGAATTTCTCCTGGACGATCGCCGAGAAGGAACTCGGCTACAAACCGGGCGACGTCATCAACATCGGTTGGTACTGCACGGACCGGATCTGCGAGCAGGGGAAGGGCTCGAAGGTCGCCCTTCACTGGGAAGGCCACACCGGCGTCGAAAAGACCTATACCTACAACGACATCCGCCTGGCCACGAACACCATCGGCGCCTTCCTCCGCGGCCTGGGCCTGAAGGACGGCGAGCGCGTCTGCCTGTTCTTGGACCGCATCCCCGAGCTCTACCTCGGCTTCCTCGGCATCCTGAAGATCGGGGCCATCGCCCAACCGCTGTTCTCGGCCTTTGGCGACGAATCGCTCTTCGTCCGCCTCTCCAACGCCGAGACCTCGGCCGTCATCACCCAGAAGAAACACGCCCCCAAGGTCCGCAAGATCCTCGAGAAGCTGCCCCACATCCGGCACATCATCATCGTCGACCACGACGGCGTCGCGCCGCTCAAGGACCGTGAGGTCGCCTTCTCGCTCATGAAGGCCGCTCCCGTCGAGCACCTCGACGTCCACCCGACCAAGGCCGAGTCGGCCTCCGTTCTCCACTACACCTCGGGCACGACGGGCATGCCCAAGGGCGTCCAGCATGTCCATTATTCCCTGATCTCCCAGTATCTTACGGCCAAATGGGCCCTCGACCTCCGCGAGGACGATATCTACTGGTGCACGGCCGACCCCGGCTGGGTCACGGGCACTTCGTACGGGATCATCGCGCCTTTCGCCATCGGGGTCACCCAGTGCGTCCTCGACGCCGGGTTTTCCGCCGAAGCGTGGTACAAGTGGATCGAGAAGCGCCGGGTGACGATGTGGTACTCGGCGCCGACGGCCATCCGCTCCCTGATGAAGGCCGGCGACGAGATCGTCAAGAAATTCGACCTATCGACCCTTCGCCATCTTGCCAGCGTCGGCGAACCGCTCAACTCCGAGGCAGTCGTCTGGTCGCAGAAGGTCTTCGGGATGCCCTTCTATGACACTTACTGGCAGACCGAGACCGGTTCGATCGTCATCAGCAACTACCCGGACATGGAGGTGCGGCCGGGCTCGATGGGCAAGCCCTTCCCGGGCATCACCGGGACCGTCCTCGATCCGGTCAAGAGCGAGCCCTACGCGACACACGGCAAGATCGGCCTGGTCGCACTCAAGTTCGACTGGCCGTCGCGCATGCGGACATATTGGAACAACGAAGAGGCCTTCCAAAAGAAATTCCGTAACGGCTGGTACATCACCGGCGACCGCTCCAAGATCGACAAGGACGGCTACTTCTGGTTCGCCGGCCGCGACGACGACATCATCAACACGGCCGGACACCTGGTCAGCCCGTTCGAGGTCGAATCGGCCCTGCTCGAGCACCCGGCCGTGGCCGAGTCGGCCGTCGTCAGCAAGCCCGACCCGATCAACCTCGAGGTCGTCAAGGCCTTCGTCACGCTCAAGCCCGGCTTCACGGCGAGCCAGGACCTCGACCTCGAGATCATGAACTTCATCCGCAAGAAGCTCTCGCCCCTGGCTATGCCCCAGGAGATCGAGTTCGTCCCGTCGCTCCCCAAGACGCGGAGCGGCAAGATCATGCGCCGCATCCTCCACGCCAAGGAGTGGGGCGAGGAGATCGGCGACACGTCCACTCTCGAAAACGATTGATAAAGGAGATACATCATGGCCGACGAACTGAAAGACATCGTTCTCAACTATGTCACGAAAGAGTACCTCGAAGACGACAGCGAACCCCTGACCTACGAGACACCCCTCATCTCGGGCGGCATCGTCGATTCGTTCTCGATGGTGTCCCTGAAGCGTTTTCTCGAAAACAAGTACGGGATCGCCATCCCGGACGACGAGGCGACACCCGAGGCCTTCGACTCGGTCAACAAGATCGTCTTGCTCGTCCAGAGATTCGTGGCGAAGAAGGGGTAAGGCCATGGCCTACAGCGACAAGGTCCGCGGCACGTACCAGGCCCAGATCAAGGGCATCCAGGACGCCGGGCTGTTCAAGCAGGAGCGGTTCATCCACTCGCCCCAGGCGGCCGACATCGAGGTCGAGTTCCCGGCCGGCTCGCCCCTCAAGAAGGTCATCAACATGTGCGCCAACAACTACCTCGGGCTGTCGAGTCATCCCGATGTGATCAAGGCCGCGCACGAAGGGCTGGAGACGCGCGGCTACGGCATGTCGTCGGTCCGCTTTATCTGCGGCACCCAGGATATCCACCGCGAGCTCGAGCAGAAGCTGACCAAGTTCCTGGGGACCGAGGACACGCTCCTCTTCCCCTCCTGCATGGACGCCAACGCCGGCGTTTTCGAGGCCATTTTGACCAAGGACGACGTCATCATCTCCGACCGCCTCGTCCACGCCTCCCTCGTCGACGGCATCCGCCTCTGCAGCGCCATGCACGACACGATCAAGCACTCCGACATGGGCCACCTCGAGGAGAAGCTCCAACTCCACGCCGACAAGCGCTTCAAGCTCGTCGTCACGGACGGCGTCTTCTCCATGGACGGCGACACGGCCAAGCTCGACGAGATGGCCGCCCTCTGCGAGAAGTACGACGCCATGCTCCTCGTCGACGATTCCCACTCCTCCGGGTTCATCGGGAAGACCGGCCGGGGGACGCACGAGAGGTGCGGCGTCGTCGGCAAGATCGACGTCATCACCACGACCTTCGGCAAGGCCCTGGGCGGGGCGTCCGGCGGCTGCGTCAGCGGACGCCGGGAGCTCGTCGAGATGTGCCGGCAGCGGGCCAGGCCCTATCTTTTTTCGAATACGATCGCCCCGGTCGTCGTGGCCGGCGTCCTCAAGGTCATGGACATCATCTCCAAGTCGACCGAAAGGCGGGATAAGCTCGAGAAAAACGCGGCCTACTGGCGCAAGGGCCTGACCGAGGCCGGCTTTGTCCTCAGGGAAGGGGACACGCCCATCGTCCCGGTCATGCTCTTCAACGCCAAGCTGGCCCAGGACGTCTCTCTGGCCCTCTATGATGAGGGCATCTACGCCATCGGCTTCTTCTTCCCGGTCGTACCCCAAAGCCAGGCCCGCATCCGGACCCAGATCTCGGCCGGCCACGAGACGCACCACCTCGACAAGGCCCTCGCCGCGTTCACCAAGGTCGGCCAGAAGTTCGACATATTGGGCAAGACCAAGCAGGAGATCATCGCCAAGTACGGAATGTAATGAAAATAAAGAGGGACAGCCCCCTGCGGGGAAAGTCACCCTGCAGGGGATAGTCCCTCTTTATTAAAAGAGGTGACGATATGGAAAACAACAAACTCGCCAACCCCGCGCCCCTCGGCCTGATGGGCTTCGGGATGACCACCGTCCTTCTCAACATCCACAACGCCGGCTTTTTCCCTGTCAGTGCCATGATCTTGGCCATGGGCATCTTCTACGGCGGGATCGCCCAGATCATCGCCGGCATCATGGAGTTCAAGAAAGGGAACACCTTCGGGACGACGGCCTTCATTTCCTACGGGTCCTTCTGGCTGACGCTCGTCGCCCTCTGGGTCATCCCCGGGACCGGCGCTCCCAACGGCGGGGCGACCCCCGTGGCCTTCATGGGCTGGTACCTGTCCATCTGGGGCCTGTTCACGTTCTTCATGTGGCTCGGCACCTTCGGCAAGAACCGCGTCATTCAGTTCATCTTCCTGAGCCTGACGGTCCTCTTCGGACTGCTCGCGGCCAGGGATTGGACGGGGTCCGCGGTGATCGGCAGGATCGCCGGCTTCGAAGGCATCGCCTGCGGCCTCGCGGCGATCTACCTGGCCATGGCCGAGGTCCTGAACGAGAACAAGGGGCGCACGGTCCTTCCCATCGGGGTGATCAACAAGATAACGGATTGACCGGACTTCGCGGCTGAAGGACGGACGGAAACACGCCCCTACTTGAAGAGGGCCGCCGCCTTTTCGACGGTCTGCAGGATCCCCCAGGCGAGCGGGATGCCGATGAGCGTCCAGCCCACGGCCACGGCGACCCATGAGGTCGGGCGCGGATGCCAGGCCAGAGATGCGGCGGCCGGAGCCGCGACAGCGGCGTTCCCCTTCTCATGCCCTAGTTGCCGTTCCCGCGCCAGCTCTTCCTCCGTCATGAAGTGCTTGGCCGCGACGGGCCGGACGAGGATGTTCGCCAGGAAGCCGAGCAGGAGCAGGCCGGCGAGGATGTACATCGTCACGCTGTATGCGGCCTCGTTGGGGACGCCGCGCTTGAGCTGATACTCCCGGATGTAATTGACCAAGACCGGCCCCAGGATGCCGGCCGTCGACCAGGCCGTCAGGAGTCGGCCGTGGATGGCCCCGACGAACTGGGTCCCGAAAAGGTCGGCCAGATAGGCGGGGATCGTAGAGAACCCGCCGCCGTACATCGTCAGGATCAAGCAAAACAGGCCCACGAAGAGGGCGACGTTCTTGATGCCGCCGGCGAAGGGGGCCGCCGCGTAGAGGACCGCGCCCAGGGCGAAAAAGATGATGTAGGTCCGCTTGCGGCCGATGTAGTCCGACAGGGAGGCCCAGAAGATCCGGCCGGCGATGTTGAACAGGCTGAGCAGGCCGGCGAACCCGGCGCCGATGCTGGCGGCGCGGATCTTGTCGGCGGCCGAGAGCGAGGCGAGCGGGCCGTCGAGCCCGAGGAGCTTGCCGCCGAAGACCTCCTGGAGCATGGGGGAGGCCATGCCGATGATGCCGATCCCGGCGCTGACGTTCAGGCAGAGGACGGCCCAGAGGAGCCAGAACTGGGGGATCTTCTGGACGCCGTTGACGTGGACGTGGCCGTGGGTGATCATAACGTTCTTTTTTTGCGCCGGCGGCGTCCAGCCTTCCGGCTTCCAGCCGGCCGGCGGGATGCGGTAGAGGAACGCCCCCACCATCATGGCCACGAAATAGATGACGCCCAGGGTGAGGAAGGTCTCCTTCACGCCGACCGAGGTCGGTGTCGCGTAGAGCTTGATGAGCTTGTCCGCCAAGGGCGCGCCGATCATGGCCCCGCCTCCGAAGCCCATGATGGCCATGCCCGTGGCCATGCCCCGCTTGTCGGGGAACCACTTGATCAGCGTGGACACCGGCGAGATGTACCCGAGGCCGAGGCCGCACCCGCCGATGATGCCCGAGCCGACCCAGAGCAGGACGATCTGGTGGATATGGACGCCCAGCGCGGAAATGAAGAAGCCGCCGCCCCAGCAGAACGCGGCCGCGACGCCGGCCTTGCGCGGCCCGTTGCGCTCGAGCCAGCGTCCGAAGACCGCCGCCGAGGACCCGAGGAAGACGAAAAAGAGAGTGAACATCCAGCCGAGCGTGCTGATCTTCCAGTCGCCGGGCGCGGACTGGGTGATGCCGATGGCCCGGCTGAGGGGCAGCCAGAAGACGCTGAAGCCGTAGGCCATGCCGATCGACAGATGGATGGCCAACGCGGCCGGGGGGACGAGCCAGCGGTTGAACCCGGGCTTGGCTATCGTACGTTGCTTGTCGAGGAGACCGCTCATGGAAATTCTCCCTTTTAGGCGTTTCGCAAGCACACTGTCCGGAGATAGTATTCGGAACACCCCGAAAAGTCCAGCCCCCCGTTTCCCGACGGGCCCGTTGACCGCCGGCTGATACTTGATATATAAGCTTATCTTCGAGAGGAGAAGCTCATGTCCAAACGTCTGCTGACCGTCCTCGCCGCGATGGCCTTTCTGGCCGTCCTGGGCTCCGCCCAGTACACTCCTTGGCTGTACTGGACCTTTCTGCCCACGGCCGAGATGAACGAGATCATCGGGGAGGCCTCGGGTGAAACCGCCTGGAATACCGTCGCCGAGATCAACGCCTTCAACCGCGAACGCTTCGACGAGGAATACACGGGGAACTTCTTCGAAACCCAAGTTTTCGTCCGCAAGCTCAAAAGCTACGGCCTGGCCGGGGTCGAGGTCGTCACCTATCCGGGCGGCCCGGCCTGGCGGGCCGTCAAGGGCGAGCTCTGGGAGACGAAGCCCGGGCGTCGGAAGATCGCCTCCATCCACGACATGCTGCCCATGCTGGCCTCCGGCAGCGGCGCGGCCGACGCCACCGGCGAGCTCGTCTGGGCCGGCCGCGGCACAGCCAAGGAGATCCTCGACGCCAAGGTCGAAGGCAAAATCGTCGTGACGGAAGGCGGTTTGATGCCGGCCTACGGCGCCGCCGTCCAACAGGGGGCTCTCGGGGTCATCGCCATCAGCATGTCCCGTCCATACTTCGACCCCATCCAGATGCCGTGGGGCGGGATCGCACAGCGCCGCCGCCCCGGAGACGTCCCCGCCGGACAGCCGGGTCAACCCGCCTCGCCGGCGGCCAATCCTCAACCGGCGGCTTTCGCCTTTCAGCTCCCCGTCCGAGAGGGCGACATCCTCAAGCGCCGCCTCCTGGCCAACGAAAAGATCACCGTCCGGGCCCAGGTCGAATCCAAAATGGAGACGGCCGACCTCGAAAACGTCCTGGCCATCATCCCGGGGACGGACCCGGCCGCGGGCGAGGTCATCCTCTCCGCCCACCTCTTCGAGGGAATGCAGAAACAGGGCGCTAACGACAACATCTCCGGGAGCGCCTGCATCCTCGAGGTCGCCCGCGTCCTCAACACCCTGATCGCCGAGGGCCGTCTGCCCCGGCCGAAAAGGTCCATCCGTTTCATCTGGGGCCCGGAATTCTCGGGCATCGGCAAGTGGGTCCAGGCCAACCAGAAGACCATGGAGCAGACGCTCTGCAACATCAATATGGACATGGTCGGCGAGTGGCTGTCGAAGAACCAGGCCTTTTTCTGCCTCATGCGGACGACCTACGGCAACGCCCACTACATCAACGACGTCATGGAGAATTACTATCGTTATGTCGGCGAGGGCAGCCGCGAGCGTATC
>JBGOYY010000063.1:0-17313 GCA_041479905.1 Candidatus Aminicenantia bacterium | reverse complement strand
GCATCCAGCCCGTGTCCCGCTCGGACAGGCTGTCGTTCTGGTCGGTCCAGATCGACCAGCCCGGGGCCATGGACCGGTTGATGTTGCCCATGACGATGGGGTGGCGGCCGCCCGCGGCCCAGTGGAGCATCTCGTGCATCAAGGCTAGCCCTTGGGAAGAGGTCGCGGTGAAGGCCCGCGCCCCGGCGACCGAGGCGCCGATGCAGGCGGCCATGGCTGAATGCTCGGATTCGACCTTGATGAACCTGGCGTCCAGGGTCCCGTCGGCGCACATCTCGGACAGGAGCTCGACGACCTGGGTCTGCGGGGTGATGGGGTAGGCGGCGATGACCTGTGACCGGGAGAGCTTGGCGCCGTACGAGAGGGCGTGGTTGCCCATCATGACTTTTTTCATTTCCGCTCCTCCACCATGACGATGCACTTGGCCGGGCATTCCTCGGCGCAGATGCCGCAGCCCTTGCAGTAGTCGTAGTCGACGACGGGCCACTCGTCGACGATGTCGATCGACGGCTCGGGGCAGAATTTCCAGCAGATGCCGCATTTGAGGCACTTGGTCCGATCGACCTCGGGCCGGATGTTCCGCCAGGCGCCCGTCAGGTTGTGGGTTTGACTGCCGACCGAGGCGATCATGATCGGCATCTCTTCGGCCGAGTTGAAGACGATCTTCTTGGCTTTCTTTTCCCTCATGTGGATCCTTCCTCAGGCCCGCGCGTAGGCTTCCTCGGCCGCCTTGACGTTGTCCTCCGGCTTGATCGAGATGCCCTCGCGGATGGCCGCGGCCAGGGATTCGAGCTTGGTCAGGCCGAGGACTTTGATGACGGCGCCGGCGATGGCCGTGTTGACGATCGGGGCGGCCAGGCTCCCCAGCTTGTTCTTGACGGCGATCTCCGTGGCGTTGATCGTCCGGACATTGAACTTGCCGTGGAAGGGGAAATCCTCCGGCCGCCGGTCGCTGTTGATGATGATCGTTCCGCCCGGCTTGAGGCCGTCGGTGATGTCGATGGCCTCGACGAGCGTCGGGTCGACGACGACGACGCTGTCGGGGGTGTAGATCCGGCTCTTGTCGTAGATGGGCTTGTCGTCGATGCGGATAAAAGCGACGACGGGCGAACCCCGCCTCTCGACGCCGAACTCGGGGTAGGCCTGGACCCAGTTGCCCTCCTTGGCGATGGCGTCGGCCAGGATCTTGGAGGCGACGACGGTGCCCTGGCCGCCGCGGCCGTGGAAACGGATTTCGACCATGTGCCTCTCCTTAACGAACAAGGATGAAGCGCTATTATAAGCCCTGGGGAAAGCAGGGTCAAACCTGGGCTGCGAATCTGGGGGACGCTGCCCGGGCAGCGTCCGGAGCAATGCGGCGTGATAGTGGAGAGTCGAGCTTAGGATCCGTTTAGCTTTTGGCGGTCTGGGCCAGGTAGAGCTTTTTTAGCATCAGGGCGTCCTCCTCGAGGTTGGGGCTCTCGCAGATGACCGGGCCTTCGACGGCCAAGTCGCGCAGGGCCTGGAGCCATTCGTCGTAGCGGAAATCCGCCTCTTCGAGGTTGAGGTGCTTGATCTCGCCCTTGTCCCCGTAGTGGATGCCGGCGATGTGGATATGAGCGTTGCGCAGGGCCCGCGGCCCGAGCTTCCTCGCGACCTTGCTCAGGACCCTGTGGAAATCCGTGTACGAGTTGACCTTCCCCTCGCGGGCGTAGAGGTGCGAGAAATCGAGGCAAGGCTGGAGCCCGTCGACGTCCCGGCAGAGCGTCAGCACTTCGTCGAGCGATCCGAACTGGGACCGCTTGCCCATGGTCTCGACCCGGAGGGTGATGCCGAGCCGTTCGGTCCGGACGACGGACTGGACCGTCCCCAGCTCTTTCTTTACGGCGGCGTAGGTCTTTTCCGCCGAGTCCTTTCCGTAGTAGGCGGCGTGGAAGACGACGCTCGCCGCGCCGCAGGCGGCCCCGACGCGGGCCGTGTTGAGGAGGCGCTCCTGGCTCGAGAGGCGCTTGCCGGGGTCCTCGGAGTTGAGGTTGATGAAGTAGGGGGCGTGGACGCTCAGCCGGACGCCGAGGGCGGCGGCCTTCTCGCGGACCTTGCGGGCCGTGTCGAAGCCCATCTTGACGCCCTTGACGAACTCGATCTCCAGGCAATCCAGCCCGAGGGCCTTGATGCGTTCGATCGCGGCCAGGCTGGAGTCCTCGGAGGTCGAAAGAGGGACGCCCGCCGTCCCGAAAAGCAGGCCCTTAGGAGCAGTCGCCATCGGCCTTCCCTCCGGAGTCGAGGAACTCGCCGACGATCCGCATGGCGCAGAAATCCCCGCACATGGAGCAGGCCTTGGACCTGGTCTTCCTCCGTTTCCGGACCGCCGCGAATTTCGCGGGGTCGATGGCCAGCTTTCTCTGGGTCTCCCAGTCGAGACGTTTTCGCGCCCGGGCGAGCTCGAGGTCGCGCTCGAGGGCCCCGGGGACGCCCTTGACGATGTCGGCCGCGTGGGCGGCGATCCGGGAGGCGATGAGACCCTCCCTGACGTCGTCGTCCGTGGGCAGGCCGAGGTGTTCCGCGGGAGTGACGTAGCATAAGAAATCGGCCCCGGCCGCGGCCGCGATGGCGCCGCCGATGGCCGCGACGATGTGGTCGTAGCCCGGAGCAATGTCCGTGACCAAGGGGCCGAGGACGTAGAACGGGGCCCCGTGGCAGACCCGTTTCTCGAGATGTACGTTCATTTCGATCTGGTCGAGGGGGACATGGCCCGGGCCCTCGACCATGACCTGGACCCCGGCTTCCCTGGCGCGCTTGACGAGCTCGCCGAGGGTCAGGAGCTCCTCGATCTGGGGACGGTCGGTGGCGTCGAGGATAGAGCCGGGGCGGAGGCCGTCGCCCAAGCTGAGGGTGACGTCGAGGCGCCGGGCCATTTCGAGCAGGCGGTCGAACTTGGCGTAGAACGGATTCTCCTTGCCGTTGTGGAGCATCCAGGCAAGATGGAAGGCGCCCCCCCGGGAGACGACGTCGGCGACGCGGCCCTGCTGTTTCAGGCGGCCGATGGCCTTCATGGTCAGTCCGCAATGGACGGTCATGAAGTCGACGCCTTCGCGGGCCTGGGATTCGATCGCCTCGAAAAGGTCGTCTTCGGTCATGTCGACGATCGTCGCGCCGCGGTCGATGGCCTTGACCGCCGCCTGGTAGATGGGCACGGTCCCGAGGGGCACGGGGGTCCGGGCGAGGATGGCCTTGCGGATCTTGCGCAAGTCGCCGCCCGTACTCAGGTCCATCAGGGCGTCCGCTCCGTACTCGAGGCTGATCTTGACCTTGCGCAGCTCGTCGGAAAGGAGCGGGAAATCCCGCGACGTGCCGATGTTGACGTTGACCTTGGTCCTGAGGCCCTTGCCGATCCCGGCGGGACGGGCGGGGGAGTGGTTCGGGTTAAAGGGGATGACGACGAGCCCGCGGGCGACGAGCTCGGCCAAGGTTTCGACGGGGATGCTTTCAGCCGCGGCGACCCTTTTCAGAACATTTTTTGTCAGCTTCATGGAGATCCGGATCCGTCTGTTAAAAAGGAAATTAGAGTATAGAGGAGGGCTCGGGAAGTGTCAAGGAAACGGGGGGAGTAGCCGGGCCCCGTTTTCCCTCACCCCAAAGGGTCATGTCAGGGGGTGATTTTTCACCCCGGGATTCATCCGGCTGGACGATTGTCCAGGGGTATCGGGGGCCCTATCATGGGTCCACTATGATACGGTATGCCCCGTCCTCTTCCCCGGCCGAACATTCGGCTATAATAGGGGCATTCCGTCATTCGCAATAGCCGATAAGACGCCCGGAATCTCTGCCGCGAGGTGCGGCGTTATATCCACCGGCGGTAGCCTGCCGGGAAAGATCTATCTGTCCGCCCATGGACGTCCGTAACAAGATCATCGTCCGGAACACGGTCCTGAACTTCTTCGGGCTCGTCGTCCCGCTGGCCGTCGGCTTCGTCACCATCCCCATGGTCGTTCGGGCCCTGGGGAACGACCGCTTCGGGATCCTGGCCCTCGTCTGGGTCGTCTTCGGCTACTTCGGCCTCTTCGACCTCGGCCTCGGCCGGACGACGACGCGGTATATCGCCGACGCCCTGGGCCGGAACGAGAGCGACAAGCTCGCCGGCACTCTCTGGACGACCGTTTATCTCCAGACCGGGATCGGGCTCCTCGCCGCCTTCCTGTCATACCTGGCGGCCCCGCTGATCGTCCGCCGCGTCCTCAACATCCCGGAGGGGTTCGTCGGCGAGACGATCCTGACGATCCGCCTCATCGGCCTGTCCCTGCCGGTGATGTTCATCAGCTCATCCTTCCGCGGCGTCCTCGAAGCGGCGCAGAGATTCGACCTGGTCAACGCCGTCAAGGTCCCGGTGAACATTCTCTTCTACGTCCTCCCCCTCGCCGGGGTGGCCCTGGGATTCGGGCTCCCCGGCATCGTCGTCCTCCTGGTGGCCTCCAGGGTGGCGGCGCTCGTCGTCTGGGGGGCTTTGAGTCTGCGTATCATGCCCGCCCTGCGGACGCGGCCGGTCCCCCACCGGAAACTCGTCCGGCCGCTATTCTCGTTCAGCGGCTGGCTCGGCCTGTCCAGCATCCTCTATGCCGTGACCTCCTCGATGGACCGGCTCGTCATCGGCTCTCTGATCACCGTCGAGGCCGTCACCTTTTACAGTGCGCCCTACGAGGCCATCAACCGGGTCGGGGTCGTCCCCGGCAGCCTGTCGATGGTCCTCTTCCCGGCCTTCAGCTACCTCGACGCGGGCGGCAGGACCGACAGGGCGGAGACGCTCTTCGCCCGGTCGATGAAATTCCTTCTCCTCTCGACCGGCCCCGTCTTCCTCCTGCTGATGTTCTTCGCCGGGGATTTCCTCCGTCTCTGGCTGGGAGCGGATTTCGCCGCGAAGAGCGCCTTCGTCGTCCAGGTCCTGGCGGCCGGCTTTCTCATCAATACCGTCATCGCCGTGCCCAACAACTACCTCCAGGGGATCGGCCGGGTGGATATTGCCCCCAAATACCAGGCCTTTGAGCTCGTCGCCTTCACCGCCATGACTTGGGCGGGGGCGAAGTTCTGGGGCATCAAGGGCGTCGCCGCGGCCTCGGCCGTCAGGCTGGTCGCCTTCACCCTCTTCCTCTCGGCGGCGTCGTTCAAGGCCGGCCGGGTCCGCTTTGGGTTCGTCTGGAAGAAGGGTCTCGCCGGGGCCCTGGCCGCCCTGGGTCTTTTCGCCGCCGGCCTGGCCGCCAGCGCGGCGCTCGGATTCGGCGTCTGGGGCGCGGGAGTCCTCGTCCTCGCCTTCGCCGGGGCGGCCTACTTCCGCCTTCTCGACGGCGAGGAACGGGCGTTCATCGCGGGCATGCTCGGGATCCGGCGCGGAGCCGGCCGGACGGATGAGGCGAAAACGGAGGACAGGGGATGACCCCCCGTGTAGCCGTCGTCCATCCCCAGCTCGTCCCCGGCGGCGGCTCGGAAGCGGGTGCGATGTGGACGCTCCAGGCCCTCCAGGACGAAAGCCGCTTGACCCTGGTCACGATGGGGCGGCCCGACCTCGAATCCCTAAACCGGAAGTACGGGACGACGGTCGACGAGAACAAGCTCGATGGCCGGTTCCTCCGCCTTCCCCCCGGGACGCGGAAACGGTTCGATGCCCTCCGGGGATTCCGTCTGGCCCGCTACTGCCGCCGTCACGCCCTGGACTTTGACGTCCTGATCTCCGCTTACAACGTCATGGATTTCGGCGTGGCTGGGATCCAGAGCATCGCCGATTTTTCGTTCGACGACGCCCTCCGCCGCGAGCTCCATTCGGCGAACGGCGCGGCGGGCGGCGCGCTCACCAAGGCCTCCCTAGGGAGGTCGCTCTACCTGGGGCTCGCCCGGGCCCTCGCCGGAAGCCGTGGCGACGGCTGGAAGAGAAACCTCACCGTGGCCAATTCGGAGTGGACGCGCGACCTGCTCCGGGAGAGGTTTGGCGTCGCCTCCGATGTCGTCTATCCTCCCGTCGCCGGCGGCTTCCCCGCAGTCCCTTGGAACGAGCGCGAGGACGGGTTCGTCTTCATCGGCCGGCTGGTCCCCGAAAAGGGCGTCCGCCGGGTCATCGAGATCTTGGGCGATGTCCGCAGGGAAAAACCCGTTCATCTCCACATCATCGGCCGCCGCGAGCGGAACGCGTACGCCCGCGAGGTCGAGGAGCTCTGCCGGAGGAACCGGGACTGGATCCATCTCGAAGGCGAAAAATACGGACCGGAAAAGGCCGAGTTCCTGGCCCGGCACAAGTACGGCATCTCCGGCTGCCGCAACGAGGCCTTCGGTATCGCCGTGGCCGAGATGGTCAAGGCCGGTTCGCTCGTCTGGGTTCCGGACGGCGGCGGCCAGAAGGAGATCGTCGCCCATCCCGGACTTATTTATTCCGGGCGCGGCCACGCGGCCGCCCTCATCCTGGCGGCGCTCGGCGAGCCGGCCGCCGAGGCCGCGTTGAGATACCACCTCGAAGCCCGGGCGGATCTCTTCTCCTCCGGCCGCTTCGTCGAAGAAATGAGGGGCATCGTCCGGGGATTTCTATCGGAGAAACATGTCCGCTTCGCATGAGATCGCCTTCGTGGTCGCGACCAAGGACAGGCCGGAAGAACTCCGTCGCCTGTGGCGGAGCTTGTGCTCCCAGAACCGGCTCCCCGGCGAGGTCGTCATCGTCGACGCCAGCGCCCGGCCCTTTCCTCTGGCCGATCTGGAGCCCGTCCCGATCGTCCTTCGCTATCTCAGGACCGGGTTCGCCTCGGCGACGCGGCAGCGCAACCTCGGTCTGGACGCCGTCGGCCCGGCCGCGGACCTCGTCGGGTTCCTCGACGATGACGCGGTCCTCGAGCCTGGGGCCGTCGGGGCGATGCTCTGTTTCTGGAACGGCGCGGACGCCGGAGTCGGCGGCGCCGCCTTCAACATGGCCAACCATCCGCCGCTCGACTGGCCGGTCCTCAAGCGGACCCGCCTCGCCGAGTCCCTCGGGTTTTACGCCAAAAAGAGAGGCGCCGTCGCGGCCTCCGGATTCCAGACGATGATCGGGCCGCTCGCGAGAACGGAATGGACGGACTGGCTTCCGAGCGGGGCCTCGGTCTGGCGAAGAGAGGTCGTCCGGGACTACCGCTTCGACGAGTGGTTCGGCGGCTACAGCTACCTCGAAGACCTGGACTTCAGCTACCGCGTCGGCAAGTCCTTCAAGCTGGCCGTCGTCGCCGGCGCCCGGTATTCCCACCTGCCGGCGCCGGGAGGCCGAGGCGGAGGCTACGCTTTCGGTCTCCGGGAAGTCCTCAACCGCGTCCATTTCGTGAAAAAGTATCCGGAGCTGTCGCTCCGGAAATGCACTGCCGCGCTGGCCGTAAGACTTCTGATGAGCCTCGTCCTGGCCGTGCGGGAGCGTCAGGCGTCCTTCATCGCCCGGGCCTTCGGCAACACCGTCGGCCTCGTGAGATCGGTTTTAGAGACCGAGTGAAACCATGACCACCGACAGACCCAAGGTCCTCGCATCCGCCTACGCCTGTCATCCCAACCCCGCGACCGCCCATTTCCCGGGGGAGGCCGTCCTGGGCTGGCATCTGGCCAAGGAGATCGCCGGCTTCGCCGACCTCCATCTGATCACCTGGGCTTTCAATCGTGAGGGCGTCGAGGGAACGCTCGCCCGGCCTGACGGCCGTCCGGCGACGGTCCATTACGTCGACCTGCCGCCCCTGCTCCACCGGACGCTCCGCGACAGGCACCTGGGCACGCGGATCTATTATTACCTCTGGCAGCGCGCGGCGGCAAAGTGCGCCAGAAAGCTGTTTGGACAGGAGCATTTCGACCTCTTCCACCAGATCACGTTCTCGAACGACTGGATGCCGAGCTTCATCGCCCCAGCGCTTCCCATCCCTTTCATCTGGGGCCCGATCGGCGGCGGACAGAGAGTGCCCATTGAACTGATGGGAACGCTCGCCCGCCGCGACAGGCGCCAGGAGAGGTCGAGGACCTTCCTCCAGTCCCTCTGGCGCGCGACCCCGGCCCGGCGCCGGTGCGCCCGGAAGGCCTCGGCCATCCTCGTCTGCAACAAGGAAACCAAAGGCGTACTCTCCCGCTGGGGGGATAAAATCGTCGATTTTCCGGTCAATGGCATCTCCCGAGAGGATATCGCGGCCGAGACTCCAGCCCCCGTCCGACACCACGGTTTCCGCCTGCTCTATGTCGGCCGGTTCGACCCCATCAAGGGCCTGCCGCTGGCCTTCGAGGCCCTGCGCATCCTCCTCGAGATCTCGCCCGGGACGACTCTCGAGCTTGTCGGCGAAGGCCCGGAACGGCCGCGGCTCGAAGCGCTGGCGGCGCGCCTGGGGATCGCCGACCGCCTCGTCTGGACCCCGTGGAGTCCCCGGTCCGAGATCTTCGCCCGGATGCGGCAGAGCGACGTCTTCCTCTTCCCGTCCTTGCGGGACGGGGGAGGGGCCGTCGTCGTCGAGGCCATGGCCAGCGGCCTGCCGGTTGTCTGTCTGGACCTTGCCGGTCCGGGTCTCCACATCCGGGACGAATACGGAATCAAGGTCCCTTCGGGCCGGCCGGACGCGGTCGCGGCCGAGCTGGCCGGCGCCCTTGGAAGATTCTGGTGCGACCCCGGCTTGAGGGCCAGGATGGGCCGCGCGGCCAGGGCAAGGGCCGCCTCGTTCTACGAATGGGGCCGCCT
The DNA here is from genome assembly GCA_041479905.1 of Candidatus Aminicenantia bacterium. Classification (GTDB taxonomy): domain Bacteria; phylum Acidobacteriota; class Aminicenantia; order Aminicenantales; family Saccharicenantaceae; genus RBG-16-66-30. The sequence goes on along the minus strand of JBGOYY010000063.1, from coordinate 8,633 downwards.
CGGGGAGAGGCTTCGCGGGATATATCGCGACGCCCTGGCCGGGAAACCGCCGTGGCAGGGGGACCTTCCGTGATCCTTTCGCTCGTCCTCTGGTTCATGGTTTGGGGCGGAGTGTTCACAGGCATCTACAACCTGACGCCGCTTCCATCGATCCACGACCCCCTCGCCTTTTTCCAGGGTGCCCGCGCCCTGCTTCCGGTCATGGCCGCCTACTTCTGCCTCCTGTGGGCCCTGGCCGCGAAGGCCCGCTTCCGTTTCGGCCTGACGTCGCTCGGTTTTCTCTGCTATTACGGAGCGCTGGGCCTTCTGGCCTCGGTTTTATATTCTCCCGACAAGGTCACGGCCCTGTACTGGGGGTCGGCCTACATCGCGCCCCTGCTCGCGGCCTGGTTCATCACCGAGAGGCCCGATCCCTTGCCCATCCTCAGGACCATCCTGCGCTTGAACGGGGCGATCATCATCCTCCTGATGCTGGCCGTCCTCCCCGAAGCCTACCGTTTCGGGTTCGGCCGGGCGGCCCGTTTCGAGATCTACATGCTGCCCTTCGGCCTCGGCGAGGTCCGGGCCAACGGCGTCGGCCGCTACGCCCTCATCGTCCTCATAATCGCCTTCGCCAACTTGGCGACCTCGTCCGGAAAGAAGCGTCTTCTCTGGCTGCCGCTGACGATCCCGGCACTCTTCATCCTCATGCAGACCCAGTCTCGGTCGGCTCTCCTGGGCCTGGCCGTGGCCAGCATGCTCTTCGTCCTGATCCGGGGCATCAACCTGCGCTTCCTCGTCGCCGGACCCGTGGCGGCATACGTCATCTGGGTGTCCGGGTTCACTTGGCGGGCCAAGGGCGAGTTCAGCTCCCTCGTTTTCCTGACGGGCCGCGATAACACCTGGCAGAAAGGCCTGGCCCAGATCGGACACTCGCCCTTTTTCGGCTGGGGCTTCCACGCCGACCGGCTCCTCCTCGATTCGGAGCACATGCACAACTCGTACCTCCACGCCGGGATCCAGGCCGGGCTCATCGGCACGCTGCTCTTCGCCGCGGCCGTCGGGGTCCTGTGGGCGTTCCTGTGGAAGAGCGGCCTCATCCGCAGGATCCGGGCTGTCGAAGGGCCTGACCAGGCCCTGCTCATGCAGTCCGTCCTCATCCTTGGCTTCCTCACGGCCCGGAGCTTTTTCGAGTCGACCGCCGCGTTCTACGGCGTCGACCTGCTCCTCCTTGTCCCGGCCGTCTGTTACATTTATCAGTGGGCCTTCGAAAACCCCCTCCCAGAGACATGAAGATCTTCCTCCACACGATGTACTACCTCCCGGATTTCGGGAGCGCCCCGGTCCTCATGGACGAGCTCGCCGGCTATCTGGCCGCGGCCGGCCACGAGGTCGAGGTCGTGACGACGATGCCGCGGGTGCGCGGGGCGGAGTTCCGCGGCCTCATCTATTCCCGGCGCAAGGACCGCGGGTTCGTCGTCAAACGCTTCTGGACCAATAGCGCGTCCTCTCCGCTCGGACGGCTCCTAGCCTGGAACATCTACACGGCCGGGGCCATGCTCAACCTCCTCTCCGTCCGGAAAGGCGACATCCTCTTCTTGCGGACGCCGCCCCTTCAGCTCGGCGTGCCGGCTTTCTGGGCCAAAGCGGTCCGCGGGGCCCGGGTCCTCGTCAATGTCCAGGACATCCATCCGGACCTGGCCATCGAATCAGGCATCCTGAAGAACCCGGCCGGCATCAGGTTCGCCAAAGCGCTCGAAAAGGGAGTTTACCGCCTGGCCGACAGGATCGCCGTGATCAGCGACGGCTTCGCCCGCAATCTCCGCGAAAAAGGCGTCCCGGCCGGCAAGGTCGAGGTCCTGCCGAACTGGGTGGACACGGATTTCCTGAAGCCCGGACCCAAGGACAACCCCGTTTCACGCCGGCACGGGCTCCACGACAAGTTCGTCGTCATGTATTCCGGAACGATTAGCATCAGCAGCAATAGGGCTCTGGAGCGCGTCCTCGAAGCGGCGAAACTCCTGGCCGGCAACCCGGACATCATCTTCGTCATCGTCGGAGAAGGGCTGAAGAAGGAGGCCCTGCGAAAGAAGGCGGCCTCCCTCGGCCTGAGGAACGCGGCCTTTTTACCGTTCCAGCCCTACCGGGACCTGCCGGACCTGCTCGCCTCGGCCGATGTCCTGCTCGTCCCGCTGGACAAGGAGAAGTCCCAGCTCTCCGTGCCCTCGAAACTCTATACCTTCATGGCCGCCGGACGGCCCATCCTCGGCCTGGCCGAGCCGAATTCCGAAGTAGCCATCCTGCTCTGCGAGAAGGAATGTGGTCTCGCCGTGCCCCCCGACGGGGCGGCGGCCGTCGCCGAAGTCGTGCGGACGCTCGAGCGGTCGCCGGAGAGACGGCGGCTACTCGGCGGGAACGCCCGCGAGCACGTTGTCCGCCAATTCGCCAAGGACAAGATCCTCGGATCCTATGACAAACTCTTGAGATCCATGGTATCCTGATGGCTAAGATGTCCGCCTGGAAGAAATTCGCCGCCTACGGCCTGCCGCCGCTTCTCTGGATGGCCTTCATGTTCCCGGTGGGAAACCGGACTTTCGGCTCGAGCCGCATATTCGAGGTCTTCGCCGACGTCTTCAAATGGTTCGCGCCGCAGGCTTCCGCCCACACGCTCGGCCTGGTCTACATCGTTATCCGCAAGACCCTCCACTTCATCGCGTACGGGTTCCTGGTCTTCCTTCTCTACCGGGCCTTCCGGGCCGGGCGCGGGCCGACGTGGTCCAAGCCGAAGGCGCTCCAGGCGGTCGCCGTAGCCGTCGCCTACGGTTTCCTCGACGAATTTCTCCAGTCGTTCGTCCCGAACCGGTTCGGCAGCCCGTTCGACTGGGCCGTGGACACGGCCGGGATCCTGGCCGTCATCGCCGCCATCGCCTGGGCGGGGTCGAAGCGGGCCACCGGTCAGGACCGCTCCGCCGGCCGGGCCCTTTTCCTGAAGAGGCCGTTCGACGTCGTCCTGTCGTCGGTCGGGCTCCTCCTGTCCGCGCCGCTCTGGGCGGCCATCCCGCTGGCCGTCTGGCTCGAGGACCGGGGCCCTGTTTTTTACGCCCAGGAGCGCGTCGGCCGGAACGGGCGGATCTTCAAGGCGCTCAAATTCCGGTCGATGGTCAAAGACGCCGAGACCGCCAGCGGTCCTGTCCAAGCTGTCGCCGACGACCCCCGGGTGACCAAGGTCGGCCGGTTCCTGCGGGCTTCGGCCATGGACGAGCTGCCGCAGCTCGTCAACATCTTCAAAGGCGACATGAGCTTCGTCGGCCCCCGGGCGCTCCGGCCGAACGAGAAGGAAGTCCGGGGCGGACATGGGCCGGAATCGATCTCCGAGATCCCGGGATACGACGCCCGCCACGCCGTCAGGCCCGGACTGACGGGCCTGGCCCAGGTCTACCTTCCGGGCGAGACGCCGCGGCGCAGGAAATTCCGCTACGACCTCCTCTACATCCGCAAGGGGAGCTTTTGGCTCGACCTCAAGCTCGTCGTCCTGTCGTTCTGGATCACCTGCCGCGGCAAGTGGGAATCCAGAGAGCCGAAGGTTTGATAAATGAAGCGAGCTGACGTGATCGTGATCGGGGCCGGGCCGAGCGGGTTGCGCGCGGCCGGGCGTCTGGCCGCCGCCGGCCTCGACGTCCGCGTCCTAGAAAAGAAATCCCGGGTCGGCGCCAACGTCGTCTGCACGGGGATCGTCGGCAAAGAGGTCTTCGACGACTTCGGCCTCGACAGGCGGTCCGTCATCGAAGAGCTGCGGACGGTCCGTCTCGTCTCGCCGTTCTCGACGGTCCTGACCTACGAGCACCCGCGTCCGTTCGCTTGCGTCGTGGATAGGGAGAAGTTCGACAACGCTCTGGCCGACGCGGCCGTGTCGGCCGGAGCGGCCGTCGCCTGCGATGCCCGCGTCGACGACATCGCCGTCGGCCGCGAGGGCGTCGAGGTCACGGTCCGGGACGGGCCGGGCGGCGTTTCGCGGCAGGCCGCGGCCGTCGCCGTCCTGGCCACGGGCGTCGACTTCGGCCTCCAGAAAAGGATCGGCCTGGCGACGCCCCGGGATTTCCTGAAGGGGGCCCAGGTCGAAGCGTCGCTTCCCGGCAGGGACACGACGACCCTCTTTTTCGGCCGTGACGTCGCCCCGGGCGCCTTCGCCTGGTCGGTCCCGGCCGGCGAGGGAAAGGCGCGCGTCGGCCTGCTGACCAGGAAGGATCCCAAAGCCTGTCTCCGGAAGCTCCTCGACGCGCACTTCGACGGCCGCCCCGGGACGGGAGAAGAGGCCCCGATGATCAGGACGAAGCCCGTCGCCCAGGGCCTTCTCTCCGGGACATTCGGCGACCGCGTTCTGGCCGTGGGTGAGGCGGCGGGCCAGACCAAGACGACGACCGGCGGCGGGATCAGCTACGGCCTGACCTGCGCGGACCTGGCCGCGGACGTCATCCTGGAGTGTTTCGGCCGGTCGTCCTTCGGCGCCGCGGACCTGGCCGAGTACGAACGCCGCTGGAAGGGCCTTCTCCAGAAGGAGATCGTGGTCGGCCTTTACACCCGGCGGATGTGCGCCCGGCTGAGCGACGGCCGGATCGAGAGCCTTTTCCACCTGGCCCAGACCGACGGCATCGTCCCGATCATCCGCGAGAAGGCCGATTTCGACTGGCACAGCGGGCTCATCTTCGCCCTTCTGCAGAGACTCTCGTTCATGAAATTCTTCCGCGACGTCAAGGACCGTCTGGGGCCCGTCGGCCTGTCCTGACCGGAAACGCGGCAAACGATGAAAAAGTATTTCTGTTGCGCCGCCCTCCTGCTCGTCGTGCTGAGCGGCGTCCGCCTCTCCGGGCAGTCCTACCGGAACTTCCGGGAGGAATACGACGAAATCAAGGAAAGGGCCAGGCTCCGTCTCGGCCCTCTGCGGGTCGTCCCCGAGTTCCGTCTGACCGAGGTCGGCCTCGATTCGAACGTCTATTTCCGGGAAGAGGGAGGCCAAGTCATCCCGGACTTCACGGCGACCTTATCGCCCGAGGCCAGGGGTTACTGGCTCGTCGGGAGCTCCGTCATCGTGTCCGTGACGGAAAACCCCGAGTATCTCTTCTATGCCAAGGAAAAAGAGCTGCGCGCCTTCACGAACAGCCTTTCGACGGGCCTGAGGATGCTCGTCCTGAGGCGTTTCTCCCTCGATGCTGACTATCATGTCCTGAGCCATGTCCGCCGGGCCACGAGCGAGCTCGACCGGAGGATCCGGGACACGGCGACGGGCGCCGGGGCCGGGTTCTTTTTCGAGACCCCCCGGGGGACGGCGGTCGGGCTGACCGGCTCGTTCGACGACTTCCGATACAAGGATGTCGCGTCCGACTCTCCGGACGACGTCTACGCCCGGGCGCTCGACCGGCGGGAGACATCGGCCGCCTTCGAAATCTATTACCGCGTCTTCGCCCAAAGCTTATTCTTCACGACCGCCGGCTGGACGAAATACGAATTCGTCTTTCCGGAATCCGCGTGGCGCGACGCCAGATCCTTCGAGGTCTCGGCAGGCCTCCGCTTCCCGCTCCTCGGGCGGGCCCGGGGGACGCTCGCGCTCGGCTGGAAATCGTTCCAGCCCGAATCCCCGGAACGCAAGCCGTTCTCCGGCCTCGTCGCCGCGACGGACGTCGCTTTCCGTCTCGGGAGGCTCGGCGTCAACCTGGGATACGTCCGCGACAACGCCTTTTCGTACAACGAGAGCGCGTACTACTACATCGACGGCCGGGCCCGGGCCGGCCTCTCGCTCTATGTCGCGCCTTTTCTCAGGATCGACGGGACGGTCCAGCTCGGGACGATGGATTACCCCGAGCCGCAGGAAGTCTGGTACGGCGGCGAGGTATTCGTGATCGACCGCCGGGAAGACGTCCACAGGACCTTCTCCGTGGGCCCGGTCGTCCGGGTCGCCGGCACCGTCGGGCTCGGCCTCACCTACAATTCCTACCGGCGGACGTCGAACGCCCCGGGCTTCAATGTCCGGCGGAACTTCGTCGGGGCATTTCTAACCTACGAATTTTAAGGAGACGCCCATGAAAACCTCCATGAGAATCGCCGGGCTCATCGCCTTGGCCGTGACCCTGGCCGGGCCGGCGGCCGCCCAGCAGCCGGTGAGCGCCGAATACAAGATTGGGGCGAAGGACCTCCTCGAGATCTCCGTCCTCGGCGTCCCGGAGATCAGCAAGCTCGTCGTCCGCGTCTCCGAATTAGGCCGGATCACCCTGCCCTTGCTCGGGGAGGTCGAGGTCGGCAACCTGACCAAGTTCGAGGTGGAGAAGAAGCTGGCCCTGCTCGCCGGCGAGAAGATCGTCCTCAAGCCCCAGGTGACGGTCCACATCCTGGAATACCTGAGCCGGCGCGTCTCGGTCGTCGGGGCGGTGGAGAAGCCGGGGCCGTTCGAGCTCCTCGGGCGCCAGACCGTCCTCTCCGTCCTGTCCGAGGCGGGCGGCCTGACCCGGGACGCGGGCGATGAGATCATCGTCATCCGCCAGCTCGCGGCGGGCGACAGCAAGGCCATCCGCATTTCGATCGACGGTCTGTTCGTCCAGGGCGACCCCAAACTCAACGTCGTCCTCGAGCCGGGCGACGTCATCAACGTCCCGGTCGACAAGTTCGTCCTGATCTATGTCTTCGGGCAGGTCAAGAACCCGGGAGCCCTGCAGGTCAAAAAATCGAGCCTGCCGACCCTGACCCAGGCCGTCGCCCAGGCCGGGGGCTTCACCGACCGGGCCAACAGGAAGAAGGTCAACATCCGGAGAAAGGACGTCACGGGCAAGGAGCTCGAGATCAGCGTCAACGTCCGGGACATCCTTAAGGGCAAGATCAAGGACATCCCGCTCCAGGAAAACGACACGGTCTACGTCCCGGAAAGCCTCTTTTGAGCCGGGGCAGGGGAGAAAAGCCATGAAGGGTTTCGCCAGCAAGACGGACAAGAAAGAGATCGACGTCCTCGAGTACACCAGGGTCGTCCTCAAGAGGAAATGGGTCCTGGTGACCTTCGCCGCAGTGCTCGTTGCGCTCGCGGCCGTCCTCTCGTTCACCACGACGCCGCTCTACCGGGCCACGGCGACGCTCCTGATCGACGAGCCCGGGGCGAGCCTGCTCAACATCCAGGACGTCCTCAACGCCGGCGCCTACTACCGCACCGATTACATGGGAACGTACTTCAACACCCAGCTCCGCCTCCTCACCAGCCGGACGTTGGCCGAGCGGGTGGCCAAGAAGATCAACCTCGGCGCCCGGCCCGAGTTCCAGGCGGCCCGGACGTCCAAGCCCGGTCTCACGCAGAGGCTGAAGACGATCGTCAGCTTCCGCTGGCTCTTCGGCGGCAAGAAGACGGCCGCCGCGGATGAGGCAAAAGCGAACTTGACGCCGGCCTATTCGAGCTACGCGTTCTCCATCCTGGGCGGGTTGAGCATCGCGCCCATCACGGAGACGCGGCTCGTCTACGTCAGCTATGTCTCGCCGCACGCCGCGCTCGCGGCCGACGTCGTCAACGCCCTCGTCGAGGAATTCGTCAGCTTCTCGGTCGAGACCCGCTACGAGGCCACCAAGCAGACCTCGGAGTTCCTGTCCGAACAGGTGGCCCTTCTCCGGGAGGACCTCAAGCGCAAGGAGGAGGACCTCCAGAAGTACGGCCAGGAGAAGGACCTCCTCTATCTCAGCGGCGACGAGAGCACGGTCGTCAACAAGTTCTCCGACGTCAATACCGCCCTGACCACGGCCCAGATCGAGCGCTATGCCAAGGAGTCCGCCTACCTCGAGCTGAAAAACGTCGGCGTGGACTCCTTGCCCGAGTCCGTCAGCAACCCGACCATCCAGGCCTTGCGGACGACCTACACCCAGGTCAAGTCCGATTACGATGAGAAGGGCCGGATCTACAGGCCCGATTACCCGGAGATGGTCCGGCTCAAGGCCCGGCTCGACGCCACCCGCAACACCCTCCAGGGGGAGATCCGCAAGGCGGTCGACTCCGCCGAGGCCGAATACCGCGCGGCCCTGAATAAGGAGACTTCCCTGCAGGGGCTCCTCAACGAGCAGCGGGGGGACGTCACCCGGATGAACAAGAACGCCATCTTCTACCACACCCTCCGGACCGAGGTCGAGAACATGCGGACCCTCCTCAGCACTCTCGTCTCCAAGCAGAACGAGATCCAGGTCTCGAGCCAGCTCGGCGGCCTGCGGACGAGCAACATCAAGGTCGTCGACCGGGCCCTCGTGCCCGGCGGTCCCTTCACCCCGAACGTCCAGCGGAACCTGCTGACGGCCCTCCTCCTCGGCCTGTTCGGCGGGCTGGGGCTGATCTTTCTCGTCGAGTACCTCGACAACACCGTCAAGGGCCCCGAGGACGTCGAGAAGCTCGTCGGCCTGCCGTCCCTCGGTATCATCCCCTTCCTCTCGGCCGACGGCCTCAAGAAAAAGTCCGATCCCTACGGGTCCTACCGCTCTTACGGGGCGGAGGGCGACAAGCCCGGCGAGGCCTTATTCGAAGTCCGGGAGATCGAGCTCATCAACCACCTCTACCCCAAGTTCTCGATCGCCGAGGACTACCGGACGGTCCGGACGTCCATCCTCTTCTCTCACGCCGACAGCGCGCCCAAGACGATTTGCTT
>JBGOYY010000062.1:0-18217 GCA_041479905.1 Candidatus Aminicenantia bacterium | reverse complement strand
CGCGGTCAAGGCGGCCCAGTCCGCGACGATCGACCTCGACAACCCGGACGTCAACCTGGGTAACTGGTATCTCGCCGACGCCGCCGGAAAAACCGCCGTCGTCACGTCCGGAGGGACTCGGTACGTCATCCTGCGCTGGGATTTCGGCGCGCTCGCCGGAAAAAAAGTCTTGGGCTCGGGCCTTCTCGAGCTGACGACCCGCTCGCTCGAGCGGACATCGGACGATATTCCCGATTTCGGGCAAATCCGGGTCGTTGAAATCCTTAGGGGGAAATCGCGCTGGGACAAGAAAACGGTCACGTTCAACAGCCTGTGCGGGGGACTGCCAGCCGACCTCGTCATCTGCCCCCAGATGATCATCGACTGGCCGGTGGCGGAGGGTGACGGCGCCAAGACGTACCTGACCATCTCCAAGCCCGTTCTCCAGCGCCTGATCGACGGAAAAACCCTGGGCATCGCCATCCGGCCCCTCGGCGCCATCAACGCCTCATTCTACGCGGCGGACGGGGAGCGGGGCGAGAGCTGCCCAGCTAGGCTGCTTTTTAACTTGAAATAAACGTCCGGAGGCAGGCTTTTTATGTGTAAGGGGCGGGCGAGGGCAGGAGGGCAAAGCTATTAAGTTTTTGGGCTCGCAAACAAAGACGTCCCTTTCCTAGTCTTTCTGAGAAAATCCCAAGCGATCAGCACGAAAAAGAAACTGTAGACTGTTTCCGAGATCTCATTTAACGTATTTTTCAGGTCAAAACCGATCATGTGCCAACCTCGAGGGCTACGGAAAAAATGGAAGATCAAATAATTGGCTAGGAAAAAAAGGCCAATGCATAATGGGGCGACCGGAAGATTAACCTTTTTGAACCACCCCGATAGCCTTTTACTAAACCGGTCGGCCAGTGGGATAAGGAGGCAGAACGAGAACCAAAAGATATTAAAGAGCCGCGTTGCATTCAGGTAATTGGTCCAAGATGGTTTTTCACCATTAACGCTATATCGATTGATAAACTTGAGGTTGTGGAAGTTAAGTTCATGCTCTACGTTCAAGTCCGATATTACTTTGGGCGGTTGAAAATGAAAAATGTATTGGCCCCAGTTAATCTCCTCTCCGGCACCAAAGAAAAATAGTAAGCCGAGCAATAAAAAGAATAAATTTTTTTTTGTTTTTAATAGGGGTAGATGATTCCCCCCCCCGTTCCCTAAAAAAGCTTACAAAAAACAAGATTGAGGCTACGAATAGGAAAAAACCGCCGATGTTTTGGATTGGGCCCCGATCGTTGCACAGTTTGTCTAAAAGAGGCTTATCCCTGGTCAACAGAAGGCCATAGAAAACGAGCATTGTTAACAAACACAAGGGAATGTAGATCCGGCACTCCTTCTTATTCATTTTCTTTGCCTCCTAATGCCGTGCCGGAAATAAGCACACCTTATCAGGCCCACGAAGTAGCTTGCCAACCACTCGGGAAATGGCGCACTCTTCGAGATGCGAGGGCTATGACGACTTCTTGGCTTTTAGAGATTAAAATATTAATAAGGGAATTGTCAAGCTGTGGGTGGGCGCGACAAGGCAACGTGAATCCTTACTAGTCGCGGCGAAGTTAAAATTGATGTGGGGGTGCCATAAGTTTAGTTCTTGGCTTCAAATAGCGTCCAGGGATACGCCTTCAGGTCCTTGAGGAACGGTGCCTGCCACTTGTATTCCGGGTGCGCGGCCAGGAAATTCGCCGCCACAAAGTCCCTCCCACACGGATGGCCCATGTGCGCCCAGATCTTCATCTCCGCGATGAGTGCGCTCGACGTCACTTTGCCCTGCACCGAACCGGCCGGCGAGAACGGCGCCCAGCTGAACTCGGGCGTCCCCTTGGGGTCCTGGTCGACGTGGCCGCACAGGACGTTGCTGTTCGACCCCGTCTTCCCGGTCGCCATATCAACATGGTCGGCCTCGAACAGCTTTCCGTCCTCGACATCGAGATAGCCCTTGTATTCCTCCATCAACTGCTCCCACCTCGCCTTGCGCACGAGCACGGACTGCGTCTTGTCGGACGCGTTGAAAGTCGTCTCCTCGGCGATGAGCTTCTCGTCTCCCGGGAAGTTCGAGCCGATGAAGTAGCCGTCCGTCGTTCGCCATAGCCGCTGGTTCTTGAGCCCCAGCTCGAACTTGGCGATCTCGTTCGTCTTCGTATCGCCGACGAGCCAGTCGTTGGCGTAGGCGCCGTTGTTGTCCTCGCTCATGATGCGGACGAAGTCGTCGATCGACGCCGCGTATTGGGCAGCCTTCCTTGCCCGCATGAATTCGGGCGTGCCCTCCTCGCGGAAGCCCTTGAACGTGCCCATGGTCGTCTCCGTGTAGACGAGGCCGGCGCCGTTCATGACGAAGTCGTCGCCGCTGTGGATGGCCCCCGGCATGCAGTCCATCAGGATGCGCTGGCCCGCCGCCGGGACGATGTCGGCGATGACGTTCCAACGCGCCCCGATGATGTAATCGACCCAGTTGTTGTGGCCGACGACGATCTTCTTGTCCTCGGTGTAGCTGCCCGTGGCGATGAAGGCGCTGCAATAGCCCGGGGCCCTGTTGTCGGCGGCGCCCTTGCGGGCGAGCTCGTCGAGGTAGGGGACGTAGTACCAGGCGAGCTCGATCCAGCCGTTGAGTACGGTGATGTCGATGCGGTCGTAGGAGGAGCGGGGGAGGCGGGCGCGGAGGCCCGCGGCGATGCCCTCGATCTCTTCCTGATATTCCGTCTCGAGCTTGGGCCAGAACATGCGCTCGGCCGCGGCCCGGAAGAAGGCCCAGTCGCGCTTCGTCGAACCCTCGAGGAAATGGGATAGGGCCCGCAACAGGTCGTCGATTTCCGGGGCCAGGAGCCAGCCGTGCTGGAAACCGATCTCGCGCGGCGGGCCCTCGAGATGTACGTTTATCCAGCCGTTGGTGTCGACGCGCGTGGCCTTGGCCAACTCCGCGGGCGGCGCGAGAGGCGCGGCCGGCTTCTTGGAGCAGGCAGGGGAGACGAAGAGGATCGAGGAGAGCAAAAGAATGAGAGCAACCCCGGCGACGAGCGAGAACCGCGCCTTTTTCGCCGCGGGGAATCTAATCTCTGAACGCATTGATCTCTTCATAATGGCCGCCTCCTTTTCGGGCTCTGGGGAACCCGCGCCGAAATCATACCCAACTTGCATCGAACTGGGCAGAGAATACACCGGGCGCACGCAAAATTCAATCGGCCCACCGTCCCGCGCCTCGCCTCCCCGCACTTCTCCCCTTGCGCCTCTCCCCGTCGCCCCCTGCCTTGGACACGGCCTTGCCGAAATACTATAATCATTCACGGCCCTTTCAGGCCTGATTTCGGAGACCTCGGATGAAGAACCGTTTTCTCGACGCGTTGGCCGACCGGGTCCTTCTCTGCGACGGCGGCATGGGGACCGTCCTTTACAGCAAGGGCGTTTACTTGAACACCTGCTTCGACGAGCTCAACCTGACCAATCCTGCGATCGTCAAGGAGGTCCACCGCGAGTACATTCAAAGCGGCGTCGATATCATCGAAACGAACACGTTCGGGGCCAACCGTCTGAAGCTCCGGAAATACGGGCTCAACGACAAGGTCGGTGACATCAACCGCTCCGGCGCCGCGATTGCCAGGGAAGAAGCCGGGGAGGCCGTTTTCGTGGCTGGCTCCATCGGCCCTCTCGGCGTGAAAATCGCTCCCTTGGGAAATCTCTCCGCGGCCGAGGCCGAAGACGTTTTCGCCGAACAAGCTACTGCCCTTCGCGACGGCGGTGTCGACCTCATCATCCTCGAGACTTTTTCTGATATCCACGAGATCGAAGCCGCCATCAAGGCTGTCCGCCGGACAAGCCTCGCGCTCCCCTTGGTCGCCGAGATGACGATTGACGAGGACGGGAACAGCCACTTCGGCACGACTCCCGAAGTATTCACCGCGAAACTCGAGGATCTGGGCGCCGACGTCATCGGCGTCAACTGCAGCGTCGGCCCGGCGCCGATGCTCCAGTGCATTGAGCGCATGGCCAAAGTCAGCGGCCGGCCGCTGGCGGCTATGCCAAACGCCGGGATGCCACGCGAGGTCGAGGGCCGGAACATCTACCTCTGCTCGCCCGATTACATGGCCGAGTACGCAAAACGGTTCATCCAGAGTGGCGTCAAGGTCATCGGTGGATGTTGCGGCACGATGCCCGCCCACATCAGGGCCATGCGGGCCGCCGTCAAGGCCCATCAGCCGCCCCGGCGCGCGGTTACCGCGCCTTTGCGCCCCGCCGAGGCTGCGGCCGTGTCTGTGGTCCCCATGCGCGAGAAGTCGGCGCTTGGGAAGAAGCTCGCAGACCGCGTGTTCGTAACGAGCGTCGAGATCGTCCCGCCTCGCGGCCACGACCCGGCGGCGGGGGTCGAAGCGGCCCGAAACCTCGGAAGGCACGGGGTCGACTGCGTCAATATCCCCGACGGGCCCCGGGCCAGCGCCCGGATGAGCCCCATGGCTCTCGCTGTGATCTTGGCCGCGGAGGCGGGGGTCGAGGTCCTTCTCCACTATACCTGCCGCGACCGAAACCTCCTCGGCATGCAGTCGGATTTTCTCGGGCTTCAAGCCAACAAGATCCGGAACATGCTGATCATTACCGGCGATCCGCCCAAGCTAGGCGATTACCCGAGCGCGACGGCCGTTTTCGACGTCGATTCCATCGGCCTCACGAGTGTCGTCAGTGGTCTCAACCATGGCGTCGACATCGGCGGCAAGGCCATGGCCAAACCGACATCGTTCCTGATCGGTGTTGGCGTGAATCCGGGGGCCATTAATCTAGATTACGAGATCGCGCGGTTCGAAAGGAAAATCGAGGCCGGAGCGGAGTTCGCCATCACCCAGCCGGTTTTCGACATCAGGGCGCTCGAGAGTTTCCTAGAGAAAACGGCCCGTTTCCGCGTCCCTATCCTCGGAGGCATCTGGCCGCTCTGGAGCCTGGCCAACGCCGAATTCATGCATAACGAGGTGCCTGGCGCTTCGGTTCCTCCGGATGTCATGGAGCGGATGCACCGGGCCCAGGACAGGGGACCCGAGTTCGCCCGCCGGGAGGGAGTGGCTATCGCGCAGGAGGTGTTGAGCGCGATCAAGGGGATGGTCCAAGGCGTTCAGGTCAGCCCGCCGCTCGGGAAGTACGACCTCGTCCTTGAAGTTCTCGAAGGATTTTAGGCCTGTCGTTGGTCTCGTTTGTTGAGTCCTGAGCTTCACTCCGGCTTGGAATAGTGATAATACTGCTTGGCGTAATAGCCGTCCTGCTCGAGAAGATCGACGCCGTTGAGGATGACCCCTAAACACTTCAGTTTGTGGGCGTCGAGCTTCTGCTTGGCCTGCTTGAGGGCTGGTATCGGCGTCTGTCCTCCCCGTGCGACCAGAATGATCGCATCGGCCATCGGTCCCATGGCCAGGGCGTCGGAAACCGCCAGGAGCGGCGGCGTATCGAACAGCACGAAATCGAAGCTCCGTTTGAGGTAAGCGACGAGCGCGTCCATCTTCTCGGAAGTGAGGAGCTCGATCGGGTTGGCCGGCAGCGGCCCACTCGTAATAAGATGCAGATTGGGGATTTCCGTCAGCTTAACGATGTCCGCCGGTTCGATTTGGGAGCTAAGGTATTTGCTCAATCCCGGCCCGTTGCCGCTGATTATCCCGAAAATCTTGGCTTGTTTCGGTTTTCGCAGATCGGAGTCGATGATGACGACCCGCTTGCCGGCTTCCGCCAAGGTGATACCCATGTTGGAGACAGTGGAGGATTTCCCTTCTTTGGCTAGAGGGCTCGTTAACAGGATGGTTTTGATCTTCCCGGGCGGCGAGGAAACGAGCAGGGTCGTCCGGATGGACCGGTAGCTCTCCGCTTGGATCGATTGGGGTTCGCGCGCCGCGATGAGCTCGATCTTACTTCTTCTCGATCCGTTATTGACCGGTTCGCCGGTAGGTCCGTTCGGCTCGAGCAGACGGATGGACCGATCGTCGTCCCGCCTCGAAATGTGCGCCTCTTTTCTTTCGCCTTTCCCCCGCAGAATCGAAATTATCTTGGCGAATTCCGCTATTGGCCCTTTCGGCTTGGCTTCGGCTTCGAAGGCCGGGATCGTTCCAAGCGTCGGGACCCCGATCGAATTCGTCACGTCTTTCGACGTCTTGACCGTGTGGTTCAAGTATTCTAGGCCGAGGGCCAATCCGATGCCTCCGGCCAATCCGATAAGAAAACCCATGAGGACGTTCTTCTGCTTGTTCGGGGACGTAGGACGCAACGGGTAGTCCGCCTTGTCGACGATCCAGACATTCAGGGCTTCCAGGCCCTTGAGTCGGGAGGATACGTCGGTCTCGCTTTGTCTCTTCGACAGCGCCTCGAGCAACGACTTCCTGTTGTCGAGCTCGATCTTCAGGCTGTTATAGACGACCGAGTTGCTGTTGGTTTTGTAAGCCTCGTTTTTCTGGATATCCAAGAGCCTCTGTAGAGACTGTTCCCTGCTGAGCGCGTTTTGATAGTCGTTGGAGGCATTCCGGATCAGGTTCTGGGTCTCATTCTGAAGCGCCTCCGTGGCCGCATCGAGCTCCGATTTCAAGCGCTGCATCGCCGGGAACTCCGGCTTGACCGTGGTCAGCCGTGTGCGGTAGTCGCGACTGAGGTTGACGTACTGCTCCCGCAGGCGCTGGATGAGGCTGCCCTCCGGAGCGTTGGGTACCTCGCCGAGGGGGGCTGCCTTGAGTTGGTTATAGACATTAAGCTTGTTGACCCGGTCGAGCGTTGCGTCCGTCAGGGCTTTGTTGACTTCCGCTATCCTGCTGACTGTCGGGGCCTCCGCCGCCGTGAGAGGCAGGATGTCTTTTTCTGAGCCATACTTGTTGAGCTCGCTTTCTTTCCCCTCGATCTCGGTCCTGAGCCCTGCGATCTGGGTGTTCAAAAACTCCGTGGCCTGCTCCGTCGCGGCGTATCTCTTGCTGACGATCATGTTGATGTAGCCGTCGAAGAGGGCGTTTAAAATATCAGCGGCCAGCTTCGGGCTGCGATTGCTGAAGCGGACGTCGACGAGCTGAGTGAGCTCGACGAAAGAAACGGAGATATTAGCAAGAAAATCCTGGACGAGCACTTCCCGGAATATCGGGTCTGCTGGATCCGCGGCCTTTTTGCCTTTTTTTGGTTTTCCCGCGAAATCCGGATTTTCGTAGAGCTTCATTTTTTCGATGACATCGGCAGCCAGGGTCCTGCTCTGCAGGAGCCGCGCGTGGCTCGGGAGGTTGGTCCCGGCGCTGAACGATTGGATGTCCTCGAACGGCAGGATGTTGGGATTGTCCTCGATCCAGATACTTCCGCTCGCCGTGAAGACGGGAGTCACCAACAAGCTGTAGATCGTCGCGGCGGCGACGGCAAGCGTGAAGAAGATGACCGCCGTCCACTTCCACTTGAGGATGACATGCCAGTAATGCTGAGCTTGTGCCAGCAGACCGGCCTTCGGCTCTATTGGGAATTCTGTAGCCATGATCGTGTCCTTCCGGATCGTGTTTCGCTCAGGGGATGATGACGACGTCCCCCTCCTCGAGCATGATGTCGGCGATCCTGCCGTTGATCATTTTCTTCAAGTTCACGTGGATCTGCATTTCTTTTCCGGTTTTCTTGTCTTTACGTTTGATCATGATCCGGGATTTCTTGGCCCATTCCGTCGGCCCTCCCGCCTGGGCGATGGCCTGGACAAGGGAGATTTTCCTCGAGCTTAGGTAGGGGATGGCCCCGGGTGACTTGACTTCGCCATAGACGAAGACGTTGAGCGTCTGATCGATCGGGATAGTCACTACATCTTTCGGCCGGAGCTCGATGTTGAGATCCTGGTTGCCCGCGCTCATCAGGTCCTCCAGCGATATCGCGATCCTCGTTTGCTTGCCGTCATCTCCCTGCCGGTAAACGAAGAGCTCGTTCATGGCCTGGGCTGTCAGGCCTCCCGCCTGGGCGATGGCTTGGAGCAGGGTTGTCGTCCCGACCAGCTCGTATTGACCCGGCCGTCCGACCGCCCCGATGACGGACACTTTCTGGTATTCTTTTATGAAAACCGTGACGTGGGCGCCCTTGGTGAACTGCTGGTCCAGGAGCGTGGTCAGCTTCTTCTCGAGCTCCTGGGCGGTCAACCCCGCGACCTCGACCTTGCCAAGGAGGGAGAGCGTGATCGAGCCGTCTTCAGAGACGCGGACCGTCTGGTTGAGCTCAGGTAGCTCGAACACAGCGATCTCCAGGAGGTCCTTGGCCCCGATCCTGTAATCGTTGACCAGAAGAGTCTGCGTTTCCTGGGGACGAGAGGCGCCATGCGCCGCAAAAGCGGCTAGTAAGATCGCCGTCACCATCAGCGATATCTTCGCCGCGTGCCCCTGCGGACCTGTCAAGCGTTTTTCATGTTTTCTCATGCATCTACCCTATCAACCATGACTAATATTATATATGCCTATGGTCGAAGAATCCAGGCCCGGTGGGCATGCTATCGGCGCAATCCGCCGCCCGGGACCGAAATCGCCCCCCCGGCGGAGCCGTAGACGAGATTGAAACCGAAGAAATTGCGGTTTCTAGTCAGCCCCGAGCTATTCAGTATCCTCTTCCCGAGCGTCGCCAAGAAACCAAGACTTAGTTGGCGTGCCAGCCTTATCTTCAGCCCGAATGAGTGGGTTGTATAGCGATTGAGGAAGCCCTCGGGTGCCCCGCTTCCGGGATATAAGTTGCGTTCGAACGAGATATCATAGGAGAGAGAGGCTTTCTTCGAGAGGAGGCGGGATATCCCTCCGCCGTAGGCCGTCGCGAGGTAATATGACGAACCGGAGAACACGGAGAACTGGAAACCACGGGAGAAGAAGGCATGGGCTGCGTTCCTTTTCATTACACTCACAGAGATATCGGCCGTTCCGGTTAAACCCAAACCGTCCACGAAGCGGGAATCGATGACGTCCAATCGCTGGTAGCCCAATCTGAGTTTGCCCTCGATACCCACCGTCGCTATTTGCTCTCCCGTCTTGGGGGTGAATTCGATCCCCCCGAAGACTCCGTAGCTCCGGGCGTCCTTGAAGCGGAAGTCCACGTTCGTGAACGCATAGCTTCCGTATTGCCCGTCCACGAAAAAGCGGACCTTGGGGCTCGGCTCGACGTAGGTGATTAAATCGAAATAGTCTTCTTTCCTGTTGAGAGAGTCCGAGAGGCGCACGCCCCCGAATTCGGCTTCCCCGAGGTCGTACTTTGCGCTGCCATAGACGAAGGCGAAGGATGCCCTTTTCGAGACCTGCCACAGGACGAGCCCGTCGAGGCTGTCCTGTTTTTGCCGAACGTTGATGTTCAGCTCTTGACTCAACCGGTAGCGGACGTTCGATAGTCCCCCTCCCAGCTGAACATAGACCCGGGCAAGCGCGATATGGACCTGGCCCCGGAAGGTGTTGTTCCAGGCCCTCTCGTTCTTGGAGTCGAGATAGAACATATATTGCGGGCCGTCGAAAACGTCGAGGACGACTTTCTTGCTCAAGGGCAGGAGGATTTGGACCGCGGTGCCGGCTGAGAATGTGTAATCGGGGACGGGCTTGGCTGCGAAGCCATAAAAAACATCGGAGTCATAGCCGGCATTCGATAGAGAGAACGCGGCGTTGACTCTCAGCACTCCCAATCTCCATCGAGCCCCCTTGACCATCTGGGCGAGGCTGGCACCGGCCCACGTGTCACCCTGGCCGAAGGCTAGGCTGGGAGCGACGACAAGCCACGACAAGCCGGCGAGGGCGACGAGTGCCAAGAACGGCTTTTTGTTCATTTTCCTAACATCAGGCGGCGTGCCTGCCCCTTAATAAGCCCCGATCCCGAAAAGGACGACGGGAACCGTCTTCAGCATGATCTTCACGTCGAGCCAGAGCGACCAGCGGTCCAGGTACTCGAGGTCGAGCTTCATCCAATCCTCGAAGGCGATGTTGTTCCGGCCGTTGACCTGCCATAGGCAGGTGATGCCCGGCTTCATCGAGAACCGCCGCCTCTGCCAGGTCTTATATTTTTCGACTTCGTCCGGGACGGTCGGGCGTGGGCCGACGATACTCATGTGGCCGACGAAGACATTGAAGAGCTGAGGCAGCTCGTCCAGGCTGAATTTCCTCATGAAACGCCCGATGGGCGTGATCCACTTCGTCTTTTTGTCCCTGAATTCCGGTGTGGTCATGTCGTTGAGGTCGGTGACATCGTTCAGGACGTCCTGGGCCCCTATCCGCATCGTCCGGAATTTGTAAAGGGTGAACTTCCGGCCGGAGAGACCCAGCCTGTCCTGCTTGAAGAAAACGGGTCCCTTCGATGTCGCCTTGATGAGGATGGCCAAGATGAGAAAGCCAGGCGACAGGACGAGTATTCCCAGCCCCGAGGCCGCGAAATCGTAAAGACGCTTGACGAGAAGCTCCCATTCCTTGGCATGGGTCGTCTTGAAATGGAGGAGGGGCAGGCCGTCGAGCTCAGTGACCGAGGACCTGGCCAGCTTCGTGTCGAACAGGTCTACGGCGACCGTCACCACGACCCCCTCGGTTTCGCAATTGTCGATGGCGCCCTGAAGCGAATTCAAGCGGCTCCGGGGGACGACGAAGACGACCTCGTCGATGGCATCCCGGTGGAAAATCTTGGGGATGTCGTCGAGGGCGCCTACGACCTCCAGCCGGCTCACCTGGCGGACGCCGCGGCCGGGCTCGTCGTCGATGGCCCCCAGAATCTCGAAACCCCACTCGGGGTGCTGGTCGCTCCTCTTGATGAACTCCACGGCCCTCTTCCCGGTCCCCACGATCAGCAGGCGCCGCGTGTTGAGGCCCTGCCGGCGGATGTAATGGGAGCTCATGAAGATGGCCGTTTTCGCGAGCCAGATGAACAGGAAGGTCAGGCCGGTGAAAATGAGGAAGAAGAGCCGGCTCATGAATTGGAGCTTCAAGAGGTAGATAAACGTGCCCAGCAGGAGAAACGTGATGGTCGCGGACTTGAGGACGGCCCAGAGGATCTCGAGATAGGTGCGCGTCCTCAATGACTGGTACATGCCGTTCGCGTAGAGCGCCAAGCACCAGTAGGGGATGGCGAAGACGAGGGCTAGGCCGAACTTGGTGAGGGTCATGTGCGACGCGTCGAAGAGACCGTTCAGAAGGAGAGCGAAGAGATAGGCCAGGGCAATGACGCAGGCGTCGACGAAAATCAGGAACCTGCGCCGGACCGTTTCCTTTTCCGTCAGCATCGCGTCAAACCCCTCTGATCAAAAAAAGTCTCCCAATTATCTACTTTTTATCGATTTTCCGCAAGACTTTCGCGGGATTGCCGGCCACGATCGTCCAGGGGGGAACATCCTTGGTAACGACGGCCCCGGCCCCGATGATGGCGCCCTCGCCGACCGTCACCCCTGCAAGGATGGTCGAGCTCGACCCGACCGACGCCCCCTTCTTGATCAAGGTCGGGACGACCTTCCAATCGGACTCGGTCTGGAGGCCCCCGCCCTCGGCGGTCGACCGCGGGTACATGTCGTTGATGAAGGTGACGTTATGCCCGATGAAGACGTCGTCCTCGACGGTCACGCCCTCGCAAATGAAGGTGTGCGAGGAGATCTTGCAGTTGCTGCCGATGAAGGCGTTTTTTTGGATCTCGACGAACGTCCCGATCCGGGTGTTGTCCCCGATCGTGCAGCCGTAGAGGTTAACGAAGGCGAAGATCTTGACGTCTTTCCCCAGCTTGACGTCGGGCGAAACTCTGCTGAACTCCATGACTGCTCCTTTACAGCGTGATCCTCTTGCCGCCGTTCTTGAGGGACTCGTCCGCGGCTTCCAGGAGGCGGACGACCTGGAGCCCGGCCTGACCGTTATTGAACGGTTCATCGTTTTTCTCGATGCACTCGACGAAGTACTGGGCTTCGGCCTTGAGGGCCTCGGTGCCCTCGAGCTTCGGGATGTGGACGTCTCCGGACCTGTAGCTCACCAGGAGGTCGTGAATCCCGTTCTTATTCTTAGCGCCGTTTGAGCTCTTGACGTCGACGCCGCGGTCGTAGATCTTGACCTTTTCGTCGGGGTCGAGGTCGTCCCAGACGAGCATCTTCTTGTCGCCGCTGATCAGGGTCTGGCGGATCTTGACCGGACTGAGCCAGTTGACGTGGAAGTGGGCGAGAAACCCGTTGCCCTCGAATCCGATGCAAACGTAGGCGATGTCCTCATACTTACCCTCGAAATGGACGGAGCCGTGGGCGGAAAGGGCCACCGGCTTCTTGTCGATGAGATGGGCCATGATGGACAGGTCGTGGGGGGCCAGGTCCCAGATGACGTTGATATCGTGCTGGAAAAGGCCCAGGTTGATCCGGACGGAATCGTAGAAGAGAAGCCGCCCTAGCTCGCCCGAGTCGATGACTTGCTTGATCTTCTTCACCGCGCCAGTGAAAAGGAACGTGTGGTCGACCATGATCTTGAGGCCCTTCTTGGCCGCGATGTCGATGAGCTCTCTGGCTTGGGCGCTCGTCGACGTGAACGGCTTCTCGACGAAGACGTGCTTCCCGGCGAGCAGCGCCGCCTTGGCCATCTCGTAGTGGGCGAAAACGGGCGTGACGATGGCCACGGCGTCCACGTCCGTGGACCGGATGAGATCCAGGGGGTCCTTCAGCACCTTGATGAAGGGGTACTGGTTCTGCGCCAGGACCAGGCGCTTTTCCGAGATGTCGCTGACCGCGGCCAGCTGGACGCCAGCCGCGGCATGAAAATTCCGGGCCACGTTGGGCCCCCAATAGCCGTACCCAATGACACCGATGTTAATCATGATACCCGCTCCCTATGTCTCGATGAAATCCCCCACCGATGCCTCTTGGCGAAAGGCCGTCAGTGGTTTGTATTTTAGCACACATATGCCCTTCATGCAATGATCCTATTTCTTGTAGAACTCTTTGATCGAATCGGCGACGTAGGAGATCTGCTCGTCCGCGAGCTCCGGGTACATCGGTAGAGACAGGATCTCGCCCTGGCACTCGTAGGCGGCAGGGAAGTCCGAGGGCCTGTGCCTCAGGTAGCGATAGGCCGGCATCAAGGGCAGGGCCGTCGGGTAGTGGATGCCCGTGAAGACCCCCTTGGTCTTAAGGAAGGCGGCCAGATCGTCCCTCTGCGAGGCCCGGATGACGTAGAGATGGAAGATGTGTAAGGTGTCGGGTCTGAGCTTCGGGCACTTGATCTGCTCCACGTCGCCGAGGAGGGCGTTGTACTTGAGGGCGTGGCTGTTCCGGGCTTTGTTCCAATCGTCGATGTGGGCGAGCTTGGCCTTGAGAACGACGGCCTGGATGGAGTCCAGGCGGCTATTGATGCCCTCGATCTCGTGGATGTGCTTCTGGAGAGAGCCGTGATTTGCGAAAAGACGGGCGTTCCGGGCGAAATCGTCGTCGTCCGTGATGATCGCGCCGGCATCGCCATAGGCGCCGAGGTTTTTCCCGGGATAGAAGCTGAACGTCCCGGCGATCCCGAATGTTCCGGTCTTCTTGCCTTGGAACGTCGCGAAATGGGACTGGGCGCAATCCTCGATAAGGTAGAGCTTGTGCTTGTCGCAGATCTCCTTGACGGCCTTGATGTCCGCCGGCTGGCCGAAGATATGGACGGGGATAATGGCCTTCGTTTTCTTCGTGATCCGCGCCTCGATCTTCGAAGGGTCGATGTGGAAATACTCGTCGATGTCCACAAAGACGGGCCTGGCCCCGGCCTGGGTGATCGTTTCGGAGGTCGAGATCCAACTATTGGCGACGGTGATGACCTCGTCGCCGAAGCCGATGCCCAGGGCCTTGAGGGTGATGTAGATGGCGTCGGTTCCGTTGGCGCAGCTGACGCAGTGCTTCATGCCAAACTTTTCGGCATAGGCTTTCTCGAAACCCTCGACGTACTTGCCGCCGATGAAAGCCGTCTCGTTGATGACTGACTGGATGGCGGGGTCGATCTCGGATTTGAGGGACAGGTATTGGGATTTGAGGTCGACGAACGGGACGTTCATGATAATGTCTGACTCCTTTTTCATTTAATTAGCGGCGTCCTCTAGCGGGACACTCGTATTTTACTCAGCATTTCGTCACTAGGATAGAGGCTTCCGGCCTCCTCGCCTATCACCGCGGGGGGCTATTTCAGGGGTGATGTTTTGGGGGCCGTTCTCACCCCTAGGGGTGAGACGATTGATCTGCCCCCCCCGCTTATTGGACCTGGATCCGGGGAGCAGATCAGTTTTTCTTGATATCGGAATTATGAAAATAGCTTCTTAAATCTTTTTCGATATTACAATCCTTGAAATCGAAATCATTTCTTTCAGATGTGTTATCCCTCCATATAAAACAATTGTCATTAACAAATAAACTGCAAAATAAGAAAATAATGACAAGACAATCGTTAAAAATAGCGGTGTCTCTAAAAAGGATAAGCTCTTTATATAATTAAGCGACAGGCCGGCTAAGATCGCTGCTAGTGAGTTTCTCCAAACTTTCGAAAGAACTTGATTGAAGCTAAGGCCGATCGGCCTTCCAGCATATAAAATGCCAGGGACCGTTAGCAATATTATTGTTATAGCATATCCCCAGGCGACACCTTTGGGCCCAAAAAACATGCCAATTGCGAAGGCGGCGGCCAAAATAGTTGAGCTTAAAATCCCCCATTTTAGCAAACGGTCCGATCGGCCTAGAGAAACATGCAACGAACTATTTGTATAATATAAAACATTCATACCTGCGGCAAGTCCTAATATTGAAAACATCTCTGCCGCGCTATTCCACTGGGGCCCCAACAATATTAAAACTAATTCTCTGCTCATGACAACCATGAATATACTCAATGGCATTCCTACAAATGAAATAACCGACATTAAATTTAGGTAATATCGTCGAAATTTATCTGCGTCTTCTCTTATTTTGCTCAGTGTACTTACGGATACAGAAAACAGAGAGTCCGATATTTGCCCGGTGGGAGTCGTAGCCAAATAGTAAGCTCTGCTATAAAAACCCAGTTGTGCGCTTCCGAATTTTTTCCCCACGAATATTTTATCCAGGTTCCTAGCGAAATAATTCACGAGGTAGAAGCCTGCGGAGTTGGCCCCGAATTTTAGCATCGGAAACACTCCCGACTTTTTTTTCGGCAAACCTGGACGCCAGCGGCAAAATATCCAAGTTAAAATGCATGTTGTGATGCTTAAGATGATATCCCTGAGGACAATTGCCCAGTATCCAAATCCGGTCAAAGCAAGGATAATTGAAGCCCCGGTGCTAGCAAGGGAAGACAGAACCACAATCATGCTGACTCTAAAAAAATGCATGCTCCTTTTGAGGAGGGCCATATGTTGGAACGTTAGTCCCCAAAATATAAAGCTAACGGATGACATCATCATGATTTGTTTAAGCTGCTTATTCTTATAGAACCAAGCGATTGCGGGGGAAAGAGTAATCAGGAGAATGGTGATAAAAATGCAGATCGCCAGATTTATCCAGAATAGCGTGCTAACCTGTTTATGATCAATTTTAGACGCTTGAATTGTAGCATCCGTTAATCCAACGTCCTGAAAAAGGTAAAATATTGAAGTGAACGCAGTTACCATTGCAACTAAGCCGAAATCATTCGGCGTTAGCAGCCGAGCTAATACAACGGTCCCGCCCATTTGAATAACAGTGGTCAATCCCCTGGCCGTAACCGCAGTGGCTCCTCCTCGTATAGCCGCACCCTTAAGATCTTCACTTCTATGGGAATTGCTAAAATAATTCATTGGAGCAACGACTTAAATATTTCTCATTGGAAAACATACTTCAACTTAATAACGATTGATTTTATCATAGCCAATATATTCCTACCATAGCCAAAGTATTTTTAAGCGTTTCAGGCTTATCCGGACCGAGATTTACAGCTTCCTAATCATCCCAGCCACAGGCTTGCCGCTTTTAATTTGGCGTGAGGAAACGGCGATCTGCTTCTTCGTGAACAAAATTCGTTGCTTCATTCCGGATGCCATTCGTAACACGACAACTAAACATCCGACTTGAACCAAGTTCCGGTGAGCAAATCCTCTCATGCAAGGCGTTGAGAATTGCCACGGCATGAAATTGCGAACTTCGTGTGACACCCCCTAAAGGGGTGGGATTTCCCCGGAAAGGTGGTTAGCCAAACAATACTCATTCTGCCCTTTGGGTTCCCTTCAAGAGGCGATTCCTGCCCCATATCTTATCCTGCAAAATCAGTAAGCAAGGAACCTCGACTATGAAAAAGGGTGAGACCATGGATCGACTGCCAGAGGTTAGTCCAGAGAAGGAGGAAGAAGTGGCTGCAAGAAAATCGAGCCCCTATCGTCACTTATGCAAAGGCTTGCTGAGTATTCTGATAATGGCATTCTGCCTTCAATTGCCGCAAATGGAAGTCATGGGGCAGTCCAGGTCTGTCTTGAGGCGCCTTGCGGCAACGGGTGAGAACAATCTCAAGGTATCCTTTTCATTCGACCATTCCTTTCCGATAGAGGGGCAAGCCGTGCAGTTTGTCGACACCTCCATAGGAAGCCCTAGATCCTGGCAATGGGATTTCGGAGACGGATCTTCCAGCGTCGTTCAAAATCCGGTCCATATATTCACAAGGTCAGGATTTCTTAGAATAGCCCTAGTTGCCACAAATGACATGGGCTCCAAGAGAGCACTCAAAACGATCATGATCATGCCCGATGCGGCCGCGACCTTCGTCTGCAGCCCCACGACCCCGGGGCCGGGACAGACCGTGCAGTTTGCGGATACTTCTTCGGGAAATCCGACCTCCTGGCAGTGGGACTTCGGCGACGGGGCTACAAGCACCTTGAAAAATCCTCTCCACGTCTTTCTGACGGCCGCGTCCTACACCGTGACTTTGATTTCCAGCAATAGCTCCAGTTCAAAGCAGGGAAGCAAAACGATCACCGTTACGTCCATGTCCGTGCTTTCGTCATCGTTCAATTATGCGCCCGCTCTCCCTTCAGCAGGACAAACGGTGCAATTCACCGACACCTCGGCGGGAACGCCCACCTCGTGGCAGTGGAACTTCGGCGACGGGACGACCAGTACGGCCCAGAACCCCAGCCATGCGTTCACCACAGCGGGATCAAAGATAGTGACCCTGACTGTGACCGACGCTTCCGGCTCGAACATTACGAGCCGGACGGTTATGGTAGTTGAGGCCCTTGCGGCGTCCTTCACCTACAGCCCGGCCTCACCGACCGCCGGCCAGGCCGTGCAGTTCACGGACACCTCGACGGGGACGCCCACCTCCTGGCAGTGGAACTTCGGCGACGGGACAACGAGCACCGCTCAGAACCCCAGCCACCCTTATACGACGGCCGGTTCGAAAACGGTGACCTTGACCGTCAACAACAGCTCCGGCTCCAACACGGCGACCCGGACAGTGACGGCAGTGGCAGCGCTGACCGCCACTTTCACCTACAATCCGGCCTCACCGGCCGCCGGCCAGGCCGTGCAGTTCACGGACACCTCGACGGGGACGCCGACCGCTTGGCAGTGGAACTTCGGCGACGGGACAACGAGCACTGCTCAGAACCCCAGCCACCCTTATACGACGGCCGGCTCGAAAACGGTGACCTTGACCGTTTCGAATAGCTCCGGCTCCAACACGGCGACCCGGACAGTGACCGTAGCTACTGCGCTTGCGGCGTCCTTCACCTCCAACCCGGCCTTACCGACCGCCGGCCAGGCCGTGCAGTTCACGGACACCTCGACGGGGAGCCCGACCTCCTGGCAGTGGAATTTCAACGACGGGGCGACGAGCACCTCCCAGAACCCGAGCCATACGTTTACGACAGCGGGCACGTTCAATGTCACATTGACCGTCAGCAAGGCCTCCGGATCCAATGCCGCCAGCCGCGCCATTACTGTCATGCCTGCGGCTACGCTTATGGCGTCGTTCAGCTTCAGCCCCACCTCTCCTGCGGCGGGGCAGATGGTGCAGTTCACGGATACCTCGGCGGGGACGCCGACGTCCTGGCATTGGAGCTTTGGCGACGGCGGGACGAGCACCTCCCAGAACCCGAGCCACGTGCTTGACGAAGTGGGGTCTTACCCGGTAACCCTCACCGTCGGAAACAGCTCGGGCTCCGACAGGGTGGACAATACTCTCAACGTTTCGCCTCAATCGACGATCCTTCCTTCGGAGCGCCAGATAGACTGGGGCCTTGCGGGGGTCTGGGAGAACGGGGTGAAGGGGATTCCGGACCGGACGGTGATCTTCTG
>JBGOYY010000061.1:0-18325 GCA_041479905.1 Candidatus Aminicenantia bacterium | reverse complement strand
CTCAGGCCGGATGTCCTCGTCGTGACTTCGGACCATTCGACGCCGTCTTTCCTCAAGGGGCATTCCTGGCACCCGAACCCGTTCGTTCTTGTCTCTCCGACAACCGGTATCGATGATGTCCGAACGTTCTCGGAGCGGGCCTGCGCAGGAGGACTCCTCGGCCGCTTCCGCTCCCTTTACGCTATGCCGCTGATGCTGGCCCACGCCCTCAAGCTCAAGAAATACGGGGCGTAGTACTGGCCTAAAGACGCCCCCCGTTTCGGCAGCGATGGGGGTCATGCATTTCCCCCGGCCCCCCTGGGAACCAGTCCCGGCGGTTCCCCCGCCCCGCTTCTCTCGAAGCGGGACGGGTCCCCCTCCGCTACGGGGGCTCTGCATGACCCCCATCACTGCCCGGGTGGCGTCTGGGGCGATACTCAGAGGAGGACGCTCAGATTGGGGCTGAGGGGATCATCAGAGCGAGCATAAGCGGTGATTTAGTCGGTTAGAAGCCGGATGAGGGGAGTTTCAGGGGAAACCGCCAAAACGTGTTTGAGCGAGGCGTAGCGCACGCCAAGCGAGTTGTTTTGGCGCCGAATCCGGTGAACTAACCGGCGTAAAAAATCACCGCAGCGAGAGAGGATGATTCCCGAGGCCCCACCACGGCCTCCTCTGGGCATAGCCCCGCCCGGGCTTGCCGGTGGACAACGGACGACGTGTCCTATAAAATCAATATGAGTTGAAATACGAGAGGATACGGCCGCTCTTCCCGGTCCTGGCATGTCTCTCTGTCCTCCTCGCCGCCGCGCCCCAGGACGACCCGCGGGTCGAGATCGTCAACCTCCGCCGCTACACCCATCCGAACTTCACCCGCATCGTCATCGACATCGGCAAGCTTCGCGAGTACACCCCCGGCAAGCTTCAGGACCCCGACCGGATCTACGTCGACGTCCTCCAGGCCAAGCTCAACCCCATCCTCCAAGGCCAATCCTACCCTGTCAAGGCAGAGTACATCAGCCAGGTCCGGATCTCGCAGAAGACGCGCTCGACGGTCCGGGTCGCTGTCGACGTCGAGTTTTCCAAGATCCAATCCTACAGGGTCTATCATCTTTTCGATCCGTTCCGGCTGGTTATCGACATCTACCCGCGCGAAACGAAAGCCTCGCCCTCGGCGACGCCGCTCGACAAGGCTCTTCCCCCCGCCGACAAGACCCAGTCGCCCGTGAAGCGCGAAGTCGCCCCTCGAGATCCGAACCTCGCCGGGACTTCTATGGCCCGCCAGCTCGGCCTCGGCGTCCGGACCATCGTCATCGACCCCGGCCACGGCGGCCCGCGGCCCGGCACGATCGGCAAGAGCGGGCTTCAGGAGAAGACCGTCAACCTCGACGTCGCCCTGGCCCTCCAGAAATTGCTGAAGGAAAAGGCCGGCATCGACGCCATTCTGACCCGGGAGTCGGACGTCGACGTGCCCCTTGATAACCGGACGGTCATCGCCAACCAGAAACGGGCCGACCTGTTCGTGTCCATCCACTCCAACGCCCACCGGGACAGGAAGCGCGGCGGCGTCGAGACGTTTTTCCTGAACATCAGCCCCGATCTCGCGGTCATCGAGCTGGCCGCCGCCGAGAACGCCACCTCGACCAAGAACATCGGCGAGATGCAGACGATCCTCCAGAAGATCGTCCGGAACAGCAAGATCCAGGAGTCGCGGGACCTGGCCGAGCGCATCCAGAAAAACCTTGTCAAGGCCCTGTCCCGGGACCTGCCGTCGATCAAGAACCTGGGCGTCAAGGGCGGCCCTTTCTGGGTTCTCATCGGGGGCGAAATGCCCTCCGTGCTGGTCGAGATCTCCCACCTCAGCAACGCCAAGGAGGAGGCCAAGCTCAAGACCCGGAAATACCGCGAGCTGGCCGCCCAGGGCATCTACGACGGGATCATGGAATATATACGCTCCCTCGGGAAAGGATAGCGACGATGAAGAGACGCGATTTCATCAGGGACATGGCCGCGGGCAGCCTGGCTCTCCGTTTCGGGCCGGGGGCGCTGGCCGGGGCAATCGCGACGCCGGCCGCGGTCCCGGTTCTCGTCTCGGTCGAGGGCGAATCCCCCGCCGCCATCACCAAGGAAGCGATCGCCATGCTCGGCGGGATGAAAAGGTTCGTCGGCAAGGGCGACAGGGTCGTCATCAAGCCGAACATCGGCTGGGACCGGACCCCCGAGATGGCCGCCTGCACCAATCCCGAGGTGGTCAAGACCCTGGTCGAGCTCGTCCTCGAAGCCGGGGCGAAGAAGGCCATCGTCATCGACAACACGACCAACCAGGCCAAGCGGTGTTATGTCCGCTCCGGCATCCAGGAGGCCGTGAAGCAGGCCGGCGGCGACATGCTCTTCGTCGACGACTACCGGGTCAAGAAAACGGCCCTCAAAGGCGCCTGGCTCAAGGAATGGGACGTCCTTCTCGACGTCATCGAAGCCGACAAAGTCATCAACGTTCCCATCGCCAAGCACCATTCGCTCTGCCGCCTGACCCTGGGCATGAAGAACTGGCTTGGCGCGACCGGCGGGGCCCGCAACCAGCTCCATCAGGACCTCGACAAGGCCGTCGTTGACCTGGCCGCCTTTTTCAAGCCCCAGCTGACCGTCCTCGACGCCTACCGCATCCTCGTCCGCAACGGGCCGCAGGGAGGGCGTATCTCCGACACCCAGCTCGTGAAGACCGTCGTCGCCGGGACGGACCCCGTCGCCGTGGACGCCATGGGGGCGACGTTCTTCGAAGTCGCGCCGCGGGAGCTCCCCTACCTGCGCCTGGCCCGGGAGCGGGGTCTCGGGGAATTCGAACTGGAGAAGGTCCGCTTTGAAAAGAGAAAAATCTAGGAAGCACCGCGTCCTCGAGCTCCTCCGGATGGCCGGCCAGACGGCGTTCTTCGGGCTCTTCCTCACCCTCCTGCTGGGCGCCCATTACACGGGCGAAGACTACATCGGCTCGACCGTCCAGCGCTTCTTCCACTTCGACCCGTTGCTCGCCCTCGTCACCATCGTCTCGGCCCGGCTCGTCTACACGCTCTTCGCGTTCGCGCTGATCACCGTTGTCGTGACCATCCTCTTCGGCCGCGTCTTCTGCGGCTGGGTCTGCCCCCTCGGCGCCGTCCACCAGTTCTCGTCCTTCGTCTTCAAGAAGACGAAGTTCCTCAAGCCGCCCCGGGAAGAGAAGGCGAGCCTGGCCTGGAAGTACTACATCCTGATCATCGTTCTGGCCGGGGCGCTTTTCGGCCTAGACCTGGCCGGCTACCTCGACCCCTTCTCTTTCCTGGCCCGGTCATTCTCCGTGGCCGTTTTCCCCTCGCTGGCCTACGCCCTTTCCAGCCTCAACGGCGTCCTCTACGGACTCGGGACGACCGGCCTGGCCCGGTCGATCTCCCAGGCTCTCGAGAACTGGACGATCAACGTCACCTTTCAACAAGGGTTCTCCGTCGGCCTTCTCTTCCTCGGCGCGGTCGCGCTCAACTCCCGTAAGGAAAGGTTCTGGTGCCGCTATCTCTGCCCGACCGGCGCCCTTCTCGGCCTCCTCAGCCGCTGGAACCTGTTCAAGCTCAAGATCGACGAGGAGACCTGCATCAAGTGCGGCCTTTGCACTCAGCATTGCGAGACGCAGGCCAACCCCTATCCTAACGAAAAGTGGAAAAGCGGCGAGTGCGTCTACTGCCAGAACTGCGCTTCGATCTGCCCGACCGGCGCCATCCGTTTCCCGGTTTCCCTCCGTCCCGAAAAAATGACCAACGTGTCGAACGTCGATTTGTCGCGGCGGAAGCTTATCCTGACGACCCTGCTGGGTATCGTCGCGGTGCCCTTCTTCCGGCTGACGCCTTTCCACAAGCGGGCCTCTCTCAAGCTCATCCGGCCGCCCGGGTCGCTCCCCGAGGACAAGTTCCTGGCGAAGTGCGTCAAGTGCGGCCAGTGCATGCGGGCCTGCCCGACGGGCGGGCTCCAGCCCGTCCTGACCGAAGCCGGGCCGGAAGGCATCTATACGCCGATGCTCGTCCCCAAGGTCGGCTACTGCGAATATTACTGCTCGCTCTGCACGCAGGTCTGCCCGACGGGGGCCATCAAGAAGCTGACCATCGAAGATAAGAACAAGGTCAAGATCGGCACGGCCTGGGTCAACAAGAGCCGCTGCATCCCCTACGTCTTGGGCAAGCCCTGCATCGTTTGCGAGGAGCACTGCCCAGTCTCGCCCAAGGCCATCAAGCTCGTCGAGGTCGAGACGAAACTCGCCGACGGCTCGGTCGCCGTCCAGAAGGCCCCGGTCATCGATCTCGAGCTCTGCACCGGGTGCGGGATCTGCGAGAACAAATGCCCGGTCATGGACGACCCCGCGATCTTCGTCACGAGTGTGGGCGAAACGCGTTCGACGACGAACAGGCTGCTCCTCGATATTACGAAGGAGACGCCGGCCAATCCTTATAAATAACGCTCTTCTCCCAGAATAGGGGAAGTCCTCCGTGAGGCGGCGATGGATATCGCCCCGAAGACCCCCGTAGCGGAGGGGGGCCGGCAGGGAGCGGATTCTTGGGAGCGACCAGCAGAATTATGGCGGAGCGGCTCGAAGCCATAATTCTGGTAAATATCTTAATAAGGTCCTAGCATTCGGGCTCGCGCCTTCGCCCTCTGCGCCCGCTATTCTGGTAAATATCTGAAACGAGCTTATCCCCGAAATCGGGCTAAGATCCATAAATCAGGCCGGTCAGTCCGCCAGGGCTTTCTTCAGCTCGTCCTTGAGCCGGGGCACGACTTCGAAGAGATCGCCGACGATGCCGTAGTCGGCGACCTTGAAGATCGGCGCCTCGGCGTCCTTGTTCACAGCCACGATAACCTTGGAGGACGACATCCCGGCCAGGTGCTGGATGGCCCCGGAAATCCCCACGGCTACATAAAGGTTCGGCGAAACGGTCTTGCCGGTCTGGCCGACTTGGTGCTGGTGACCGATCCAGCCGGAGTCGACGGCCGAGCGCGAGGCGCCCACGGCGGCCCGCGGAAATACGGCGGCGAGGTCCCTGAGCAGGGCGAAGTTCTCCGGGCCCTTGAGGCCGCGGCCGCCCGAAACGACCACGTCGGCTTCGGTGACGTCGACTTCCGCGCTGTCTTCCTTGATGACCCCGGCGACGCGGCCCTTGACCGCTCCGTCGGGGATGGAAACGCTTTTTCTGACGACTTCCCCGCCGCCGGAAACGGCTTCTCCGAGCGGGAACGTATTCGGCCGGAGGGTCGCCAGCTTGGGCGTGGATCTCAGGGTGAAGGACAGGTACGCCTTGCCCGCGTAGATGGGGCGGGTGAACTCGAGCGCTCCGGCCTTGACCTCGATTTTCACGCAATCCGAGGCCAGGCCCGCGCCGAGCCGGGCGGCGACCCGCGGCGCGAGGTCCCGGCCCATGGCCGTGGCCGCGAAAAAGAGGGCCGCCGGTTTCGCCTCCCCGACGAACTCGGCCAGAGCCAGCGCGTACCCCTGGGAGGAGTAATCGGCAAGGGCCGGATTCTCGAGGGCGAAGACCCGGGCCGCACCGAGCGCGAACGAGCTCGGGGCGAGGTCCGCGACGGCGCCGCCGACAAGGACGGCGGCCGTCTCGACCCCCATCTCGCCGGCCCGGCGTTTGGCCTCGGAGAGGGCTTCGAAGGAGCTCTTCTTAATCTTCCCGTCCCGCGCTTCCATGAATACGGCGATCATCGTCCCTCTCCTTTATATGACCTTGGCCTCGTCCCGGAGGAGGCGCACGAGCTCGCGGGCCGTCTCGGCCGGGTCGCCCTTCAGAATTTTCCCGGCCTGTCTCTGGGCCGGGACGTCCAGGCCGGTGACCTCAACCTGCGAGGCAAGCTCGTCCGGCCCGAGGCCCAATTCTTCGAGCTGGACGACCGGGATGTCCTTTTTCTTTGCGGCCATGATGCCCTTGAGCGTTTCATAGCGGGGCTCGTTCAGGCCCTTTTGGGCGGTGACGACCGCGGGAAGGGAGAGGACGATCCTTTCCATCCCTCCTTCGATCTCGCGGAGGGCCGTCGCGGACGCCCCCTCGACCTCGAGTTTCGTCACGACGGTCGCCTGGGGCAGGCTGAGGAGCTCGGCGACCATGGCCGGAACCTGGCTGTTGTCGGCGCCCACCGACTGCTTCCCGAAAAGGAGGAGGTCCGTTCCGGCGAACTTCCGCTCCACAGCCCGGGCGATGATGCGGGCCGTCCGCAGACCGTCGTAGGTTTCGGGGGAGTCGTCCTTGACCAGGAAGACCTCGTCGGCTCCCATGGCCAGGCACTTGCGGAGGACGGCGACGGCCTCGCCCTTGCCCACGGATACGACGCGGACCGTCCCGCCCTTGGCTTCCCTGAGCTTCAGGGCCTCCTCCATGGCGTATTCGTCGTAGGGGCTGATGACGAAATTCAGCCCGTCCTCGACGATCGATTTCGTCTCGTGCCGGATCCGGATCCGGGATTCGGTGTCGGGAACCCGCTTGACGAAGACAAGGATGTTCATGGGTCTCTCCTCTTCCGGGGACCGGACCGGCTCACGGCCGCTCGAACTTCTTGAAAAGGAGCGAGCCGTTGGTCCCGCCGAAACCGAAGGAATTGCTGAGGCCGTGGATGATCTCGGCCTTCCGGGAGGCGTTCGGAACGTAGTCCAGGTCGCACTCCGGGTCGGGGAACTCATAGTTGATGGTCGGCGGCACGACCTGGTGGAAAAGGCAGAGGGCCGTGACCCCCGCCTCGAGGCCGCCCGCGGCGCCGAGCAGGTGGCCGGTCATGGATTTCGTCGAGTTGACGGCCAGCCGCGGCGCATGCTCTCCAAAGACCTTCTTGATGGCCATGGTCTCGGTCTTGTCGTTGAACGGCGTCGACGTGCCGTGGGCGTTGATGTACTGGACGTCTTCCGGCAGCACCCCGGCATCCTCGATGGCCCGGCGCATGACCCTGACGGCTCCGTCGCCGTCGGGCGCGGGCGCGGCGACGTGGTAGGCATCGCTCGTCATCCCGTAGCCGACGATCTCGGCGTAGATCCGGGCCTCCCGCCGCAAGGCCCGGCCCAGCTCTTCGACGATGAGGACGCCGGCCCCCTCGCCCATGACGAATCCGTCCCGCCGGGCGTCGAAGGGGCGGGACGCCCGGACCGGTTCGTCGTTTCGCTCCGACAGGGCCTTGATCGCAGTGAACCCGGCCAGGCTGAGCGGCGTCAGCGGGGCCTCGGCCCCGCCGGCGATCATGATATCGGCCTCGCCGCGGGCGATCATCCGGAACGAGTCGCCGATGGCGTGGGTGCCGGTGCTGCAGGCCGTGGCGTTGGCGCAGTTGGGGCCCTTGGCGCCGTAGCGGATGGAGATCTGGCCGGAGGCCTCGTTGATGATCGTCTGGATGAGGAAGAACGGGGAGACGCGGTCGGGACCTTTTTCCCAAAGGATCTTGAGGTTCTCTTCGATGGAGCCGAGCCCGCCGATGCCCGAACCGACATAGGTCCCGGCCCGATCCGACTGGAGGTCGCCGAGGGGGATGCCGGAATCTTCCACGGCCAGATGAGCCGCGGCCACGGCGAAGCGGATGAAGGGGTCCATCTTGCGGACCTCTTTGCGGTCGATGAACAGGAGCGGGTCGAAGTCCTTGACCTCGCCGCCGAAGCGGGTCGTATAGCGGGTGACGTCGAACCGGGTGAGCGTCGCGATGCCGCTTTCCCCGCGGAGCAGAGCCCGCCAGGTTTTTTCCGTCCCCGTTCCCAGCGGCGAAACCAGGCCGAGGCCCGTGACGACGACCCGGCGGCCGGGAAAGCTATACCTGCCCATGGGACCAACGATCCTTGAGGAACGGGGGCCGGGAGATTACTTGGCGTGCCCCACGATGTAGTCGATGGCCTTGCCGACCGTCGTCAGCTTCTCGGCCTGGTCGTCGGGGATGTCCAGCCCGAACTCATCCTCCAGGGCCATGACCAACTCGACGGTATCCAGAGAGTCGGCGCCGAGATCATCGATGAAGGACGCGTCTTCGGTGACCTGCTCCTCGCTGATGCTCAGCTTGTCCGAAACAATCGCCCTGACTTTCTTGAGCAGTTCGTCTCTTTCCATACTGTCCTCCTCAAACTAAATTGATAAAAAAGATGATGGCGGACCGCCTACATATACATGCCGCCGTTCACGCTGACCACCTGGCCCGTGATATAAGCGGCGTCGTCGGAGAGTAGGAATCTTACAGCAGATGCCACGTCTTTGGGAAGCCCGAATTTTTTCATGGGGATGATCTCGAGGTAGGCCTTCTTGACGTCCTCTGGCAAGACGTCGGTCATGGCCGTCGCGATGAACCCCGGCGCGACCGCGTTGACGGTGATGCCCCGGACGCCGACTTCGCGGGCCAGGGACCGGGCGAAGGCGATGACGCCGGCCTTGGAGGCCGCGTAGTTGGCCTGTCCGGCGTTGCCCATGAGGCCCGCGACCGAAGCGATGTTGACGATCCGGCCGTATTTCGCCGCGATCATGGTCCGGATGACGGCCTTGGAGAAGTTGAAGGTCCCCTTGAGGTTGACCCGGATGACGGCGTCCCAATCCTCCTCCCGCATGCGCATGAGCAGACCGTCGCGGGTGATGCCGGCGTTGTTGACCAGGTGGTCGATCCGGCCGTGCGCGGCGGCGACGGCGGTGACGACGCGCTCGACGGCGGCCGCGTCGGCGACGTCGGCCTGGTGGGCCTCGGCCTTGCCGCCGGCGTCGGCGATCGATCGGACCACGGCCTCGAGCTTGTCGAGCTGCACGTCGACCAGGACGACGGCCGCCCCTTCGGCGGCGACGTCGCGGGCGATGGCCTCGCCGATCCCCTGGGAGGCGCCGGTGATGATCGACACCCGTCCTTCGAAGCGTCTCATGCGTTCCCTCCTTTGAGGGCGTGCTCGTAGCGCAGGATCTCCGCCTGGATCTTCTCCTGGACCCGGTTGGCGACGAACTCCCGGGCCCGAAGGACGGCGTTGCGGACGGCATCCGCAGTGGACCGGCCGTGGCCGATGATACAGACGCCGTCGACGCCGAGGAGCTGGGCGCCGCCGTATTCGGAGTAATCCACCTTCTTGTAGATCTTTTTCAGGTGCCGCTTCATGAGGAGGTAGCCGAGCTTGGCGAAGATGTTCTTGGTGATCTCGTGGCGAGCCATCGACAGGACGCTCTGGACGACCCCTTCCGAAACCTTGAGGGCCACGTTCCCGGTGAAGCCGTCGCTGACGATGACATCGGCGACGCCGGAGAACAGGTCCTTCCCCTCGACGTTGCCGATGAAGCGCATGGGCAGCTCCTGAAGCCTGTCGAACGCCTCGCGCACGAGGTCGTTGCCCTTGCCTTTTTCCTCGCCGATGCTCATCAAACCCACCCGGGGGTCGGGCACGCCGACGACCGCCTCCATGAAGATCTTGCCCATGACCGCGAACTGGACGAGGTTGTGGGGCTGGCAGTTCGCGTTGGCCCCCACGTCGAGGAGCAGGGTCTGCCCTTCGACCCCGGGGACGAGGAGGGCCAGGGCCGGCCGGTCCACGCCCTTTAGGGAACCCAGGACATCGCGGGAGATATAAACGACCGCCCCGGTGTTGCCCATGCTGACGAAGGCCTCGGCCCGGCCGTCCTTGACGAGCTGGGCCCCGACGCGGATGGAGGAGGCCTTCTTCTTCCGGAAGGCGAGGACGCTCTCGCCCATGCCGATCGCCTCCGGCGCTTCGATGACGGTGACTCGGGACTTGCGCAGACCCGTCCGGTCGATCTCCCGGCGGATGACGTTCTCGATGCCGACGAGCAGGATGTCGACGCCGAAATCCTCGGCCGCCCGGAGAGCTCCGGGCACGGTGGCCTTAGGGCCGAAATCCCCCCCCATTGCGTCGACGGCGATTTTCATGCACGGGACTCGGGTCAGTCTTCGGTCCCTTCCGTCACCTGCCGTCCCTTGTAGTGCCCGCACTCGGGGCAGGCCCGGTGCGGCAGCTTGGGGTTGCCGCACTTCGGGCAGACGGAGAAGGTGGGGATGGTGAGCCCGTCGTGGGCCCGGCGTTTCCCTTTTCTCGTCGGCGAATGACGTCTCTTTGGATTAGGCATTTAACTCTTGTCTCTCACGTTGAATTTGATTTTATTCCAACGGGGATCGGACTCTTTGACGAGGCACGAGCACTTGGCGTCGTGGATGAGCTCGCCGCAGACGGCGCAGATCCCCTCGCAGCCGGGCGCGCACAAGGGCTTCGCCGGGAAGGTCAGGTTCAGCTGCTCGAGGACGACGGCCCGCAGGTCGAGCTGGCGGCCGCTGTAGTACATCTGGTCGAGCTTCTCGTCGGATAACTCCTCCGACAGGGCGTCGAGCTCCTCGGGCAGATAGATGAGGTCGAACTTGCTGGCCACGGGGAATTCGAACGGGATCAGGCAGCGCGAGCAGACGAAGCTCAGCTGGGCCGTGATCTCGCCCCGGATGAGGATCTCTTCGCCGATGAGGCGGACTGAGATTTCGGCGTGGGCCGGCTCGAGGAAGACGGCGTTTTCCTCGACCAGGTCCAGGTTCAGGAA
Organism: Candidatus Aminicenantia bacterium; assembly: GCA_041479905.1. GTDB lineage: Bacteria > Acidobacteriota > Aminicenantia > Aminicenantales > Saccharicenantaceae > RBG-16-66-30. Next base: position 7,802 of record JBGOYY010000061.1, on the reverse strand, counting down.
CTCGAAATCCCCGGACAGGCGGAGGCCTTCCTTCGGCAGACGGTCGATATCGATCAGCATCGTCGTGTCCAAATGATCATCCTCAAAAAATTTTCATCTTATTATACCAAGTGGGACCCGGTTGTCAAATTCGCCCGGGCCGGGGAAATCGGGCTTGAACCGGCCGCCCGGACGAGTATAATGAGGGCGGACGACCTTCATGAGCGGCTACAACACCAGGGTGGAATACAGGGGGGACGCCTACATCGTCCAGACCCAGGACAAGGGGCTCGCGGCCCAGTACGTCGAATCGTTGATCTACAAGGCGGGCCGGCTGCTCGCCTCCAAAAGGACCTTTTACACCGCCTTCATGAACCTGCCCGACGTCAGGGAGCGGATCGAACGGATGATCGAGGACCAGCACAAGACGATCCTCGGACAGATCGTCGAAGGCGGGTACGACTGAGTCCGAAACGCCTCTTTCTCATCGACGGGCACTCCCTCCTCTACCGTTCCTACTACGCCATCCAGGGGCTCGCCAACTCCGGCGGCTTCCCGACGGGCGCCATCTACGGTTTCATCAACGCCCTGCGGAAGATCGTCGATAAGGAAAAACCCGACTACCTGGGCGTCGTTTTCGACGTCGAGGGCCCGACGGTCCGCCACGAGGAGTTCAGCGCCTACAAGGCCCACCGCAAGCCGATGCCCGAGGACCTCGTCGCCCAACTCCCGGTCCTCAAGGATGTCCTCCGGGCCCTGCGGGTGGCCACGGCCGAGTACCCGAAGTACGAGGCCGACGACGCCCTGGCCTCGCTGGCCGCGCGGGCGGCGGCGAAGGGGATCCTGACCGTCATCGTGACCACGGACAAGGACCTCCTCCAGGTCGTCGACGCCACGACGTCCATCTGGAATCCATCGAAGGAAACGACCATCGACGCGGCGAGCGTCAAGGACGTCTTCGGGGTCGGCGCCGGGGAGGTCGTCGACGTCCTCTCCCTTTGGGGCGACCCGACGGACAACGTCCCCGGCGTTCCCGGGATCGGCGAGAAGACGGCCAAGTCTCTCATCCAGGAGTTCGGTTCCCTCGACAATCTTCTCCGGAACATCGACCGGGTCAAGAACCCCCGCGTCCGGGAGAGGATCACCCAGAACCGGGAGCTCCTCGAGCTCAGCCGGCGGCTCGTCACGGTGACCCGCGACCTCGACCTCGAGCTCGACCTCGCGCGTTACGCCGTCCAGGCGCCCGACGAAAAGGAGACCGTCCGGCTTTTCCAGGAGCTCGAGTTCTCCTCCCTCCTGGCCGATTTTCTGAAGAAGCCGCAGCTCCCGGCCGAAAAAGAATTCCATACGATCCTCGAGGAGGACGAGCTCCGGGCGCTCGCCGCCCGGATCGCGAGGTCCGGAGAGGTGGCCCTGGACACGGAGACCGACAGCGTCTTCCCCACCCGGGCCCGGCTCATCGGGCTGTCCTTTTCCCTCGTCCCGGGAGAGGCCTTCTACGTCCCCGTCGGCCACGACTACCTGGGCGCTCCGCCCCAGATCCCCAAGGAGCGCGCCCTGGACATCCTCCGCTCCGTCCTGGAGGACCCGGCCATCCGCAAGATCGGCCAGAACATCAAATACGACCTCATCGTCCTCGAGCACGAAGGCGTGCGCCTGGCCGGCGTCTCCCGGGACACGATGGTCCTGTCCTACCTCCTCGAGCCGAACTGGGGCAAGCACGGCCTCGAGAAGTTGGCCCTCCATTACCTCCAGGCGACCAAGGCGCCCTACAAAGACATCGTCGGCCGGGGGAAGAACGAACTGACGATGGATAAGGTCGAGATCGAGCGGGCCGCCCCGTACGCCTGCCAGGACGCCGCCCTGGCCCTGGAGCTCGACCGGGTCCTTTGGAAAAAGATCGAAGCCAAGAAGCTCGACCGGCTCTACGAAGATATCGAACGGCCTCTCATCGGGCTCCTGGCCCGGATGGAGATCTGGGGCGTGCGCGTCGACCCCGCGGTGCTGAAGTCCATGTCCAAGGAGTTGGGGGGGGAGCTCGGGCGTCTCGAGAAGGAGATCCACACGCTCGCCGGGGGCGCCTTCAACATCAACTCGCCCCGCCAGCTGGCCGACATCCTCTTCCACAAGCTGGGACTGCCGGCCGCCCGGCGGACGAAGATCACCAAGGGCTACTCCACGTCCCTCGACATCCTCGAGGAGCTCGCGGCCGTCTATCCCTTGGCCCGGCACGTCCTCGATTACCGGCAGATGTCCAAGCTCAAGTCGACGTATGCCGACGCCCTCCCCCTGCTCATCGACCCAGCCACGGGCCGCATCCATACTTCCTATAACCAGACCGTGGCCTCCACCGGCCGCCTGTCGTCGAGCGACCCGAACCTTCAGAACATCCCCATCAGGGGCCCGTGGGGGACGCGCTTTCGCCGGGCCTTCATCCCGGACAAGGGGCACTTGCTGCTGGCCGCCGACTATTCCCAGATCGAGTTGCGCGTCCTGGCCCATCTCTCGCAGGACCCCAAGCTCATCGCCACATTCCTCGAGGACCGGGACGTCCACGAGGAGACCGCCCGGCTCGTCTTCGGGGACAGTGCCGGGGAGGAGACGCGGCGGCGGGCGAAGATCATCAATTTCAGCATCGTCTACGGGACCTCGGCCTTTTCCCTGGCCAAGGAGTTGGGGACGACGGCGGGCGAAGCCCAGAAGTTCATCGATCGCTACTTCGGCGAACTCCCGGGCGTCAAGGCCTACCTCGACAGGGTCGTCGAGGAGGCCCGCGAGCGGGGCTATTCCGAGACGATCCTCGGCCGGCAGAGGCAGGTCCCGGAGCTGCGCATGCCCGACCGGACCATCCAGCAGGCCGGCCGGCGCATCGCCCTCAACAACCCCATCCAGGGCTCGGCGGCCGACCTCGTCAAAGTGGCCATGCTCCGCGCCGCCCGGGCGCTCGAGGCCCGGAAGCTCGGGACGCGCATGATCCTCCAAGTCCACGACGAGCTCGTTTTTGAGGTTCCCGAAAAGGAAAAAGCGGCGGTCGAACCCCTGGTCCGTGAGGCCATGGAGGGAGCGGCCGATCTCCTGGTCCCGCTCAAGGTCCGCCTGGGCTTCGGCCCGAACTGGGCCGACGCGAAATAAAGAGGGACAGTCCCTGCTAGAGCATCTTGTAGAAAGCCCGGTATTTCTTGTAGATGGTCCCGCCCATGCGCTCCATCTCGGCCCGGACCTTGACGTTGGCTTCCATTTCGTGGTGGGTGTCCATCATCTCGTAGCCGGCCTCGTGGGCGGACATGAGGGTCTTGACGCCCATGAGGACGTCGAGGCCCTGGCCCCGGTACTGCTCCTTGACGGCCCCGAGCAGGAGGTCGAGCTGCTTGGTCTTCTTGGCCGCCCGAAGGACACGGATGAAACCGAAGGGGAGGAGGCGGCCCCTGGCCTTACGGATGCCCTCGGTCATGTCGGGCATGGCGATGATGAAGGCCACGACGTCCCCGTCCTTCTTGATGGCCTTGACGAAGCGCGGGTCGACGACCGGGAGGTAGCGCTTGGCCAGGTCGTCCATCTCCTCCTCTCCGAGGGGGGCGAAGCCGTAGATGTTGCCGGCCATGTAGCACTCGTTCATGAGCGACAGGATGGGGCGGATCCAGGGTTTGAGCTCCTTTCTCTTGCGGAACTCGATGATCTCGTAAGTGCCGCGCTTCATGGCCCGCTCGTAGATCTTTTTATAGAATTCCGGCAGCTCCTTGGGGACGTCGAGCTTGTAGACGAACCAGTCGTTGTCCTTGGCGTAGCCTTCGTCTTCGAGGAACTTCGGCATCCATTCGAAATTGTAGTAGGTGGCGATGGTCGCCCGGTGCTCGAAGCCCTCGATGAGGAAGCCCTCGGGGTCCTGGTCGGAAAAGCCGTAGGGGCCGACCACCTTGGTCATCCCCTTGGCCCGGGCCCAGGCTTCGATGAAACCGAGGATGGCGTGGATCGCTTCCTTGTCCTCGTAGATGTCCAGGTACCCGAAACGGGCCGTCTTTTCGTTCCGGTGTTCGTTGAAGCGGTGGTTGATGATGCCCATGGCCCGGCCCACGGGCCGCCCGTCCTTCCAGGCCAGGACGAGGATCGTGTCGCAGTAGCCGAAGGCTTTGTTCTTTTTCTTGTCGAAGTACTTCCAGTCGTCCATGTAGATGGGGTGGACCCAGTTCTCGTGCCCGGCATGGATCTTCTCGGGCAGGTAGATGAACGTCTTCAGGTCTTTTTTGGACAGGACCTCGCGGATCTCGATGGGCATGTTTGTTCACTCTCCTCGGCGGGTTCCTTCTTTTATCCTACATTCCAGGGGAAAAAGCAATCGGTTTTTATCTCTGGAAAAACCTGTTTAAAAGGTGAGAAGGACATGTGGAAATTCTTGACAACCCTCCGGCCCATCACTATACTTGGCCCTCAAAATAAGGAAGGCAACCTGTCCCAATGAACGCCGAAACAATCGTCCTCCTAACGATCCTCGTCCCCATCGTCGGCTCGTTCGCGACCCCCCTGGCCGGCCTGTTGTCCAGGCGCGCCCGGTCGGTCTGGGCCATCCTGGTGAGCGCCGTGACGGCCGTCTTGCCGCTGACCCTGATCCCCCTCGCTCTCCAGGGGGGGGAGCTCGTCGTGCGCAAAAGCCTGGTCCTGGGCCTCGACTTCGTCCTGATCATCGACCCGCTGTCGATCTTCATGGCCGGGGTGTCGTCGTTCGTCGGCTGTCTCATCGTCGTCTACTCCGTCGGCTACATCCATAAGGAAGAGAACCAGAACGAATATTACCTGATGGTCCTGCTTTTCATCGGGGCGATGATGGGCCTGGTCTTCTCCGGGAATCTCATCTTCCTCTACCTCTTCTGGGAGATCATCGCCATCAGCTGCTGGCGGCTCATCGGCTTCTACCGGGAGCCGGCTCACGTCCGCAAGGCCGACAAGGCCTTCCTGGTGACGTTCTTCGGCGCCGTAGTCATGCTCCTCGGCTTCATCCAGATCTATGGCATCACCAACACCTTCGATATCACGGCCATGCGGGGGACACTCGTCCCGGGGACGGCCGTCCTGCTCATCCTTTTCGGCCTGTTCTCGAAATCGGCCACGGTCCCGCTCCACACCTGGCTGCCGGACGCCGGCGTCGCGCCGACGACGGTCACGGCCCTGCTCCACGCCGCCGTTCTGGTCAAGATCGGCGTCTACGCCTTCGCCCGCCTCTTCCTCTACACCTTCCGGCTGCCCGAGGGTTGGCAGCAGGCCATTCCCATCATTGTCGTCGTCTCCAGCCTCGTCGCGGCAGGCGCGGCCGCCGTGGAGAACGACCTCAAGAGGATCCTGGCCTATTCGACGATCAGCCAGATCGGCTACATCTTCCTCGGCTTCAGCATGGCCAACGCGGCCGGGATCTCCGGCTCCCTGCTCTTCATCCTGATGCACGGGCTGGCCAAGGCCGGGCTCTTCCTCTGCGCCGGGATCGTCATCCACGCCGTCCACACCAAGGACATCCGGGAGATGGGCGGCCTCATCAAGACGATGCCGGTCACGGCAATCGCCTTCCTCGTCTGCTCCTTCTCGGTCATCGGCATCCCGCCCTTCGGCGGCTTCTTCTCGAAATTCCTGGTCATCATGGGGACCGTACAGGCCGGCCGGCCCTGGCTCGCCGCCGCGGCCCTCTTCACCGCCGTCCTGACGATGTATTACCTGTTCAAGGTGTTCAGCATGGTGTTCCTGGGTGAGCTCAAGCGCCCGGCTCCCGAGAAAACGAAATCCATGGTCTTTGTCGTCGCCGTTCTGGCCGTCCTCAGCCTGGCGGCCGGCCTCTTCGTCGCCTACCCGATGAAGCTCGTCAACATCGCGACGACCGAGATGAGTTGGTGGCTCCGATGACCCCCAAAATGCTTCTTCTCCCGATCCTCCTGCCCGCCGTTCTGGCCGTCGTCCTCCTCATCATCCCGCGGACGCTCCGCCTCGTCCGAGACGCCCTGGCCCTGGCCGGCGCGGCCGTCCTCCTCTACTACGGCTTCGTCTTCTTCTCCCTGAAGGACCTCCGGTTCAACGTCCCCTGGCTCGGCATGGGCATCGACTTCGACCTCCGCCTCTACCACTTCTCGAGCTTCATCCTGCTCGCCCTGGCCGGGTTCCTCATCCTGATCACTCTCTATTCGACGGTCAAGATGAAGGACGCGCCGCGGGCCCGGGAATTCTTCGCCTACGTCTTCCTGACCGCGGCCTTCGCCGACGGGGCGGTTCTGGCCAATAACTTCGTCCCCCTCGTCTTTTTCTGGGAAGGCTTGCTCGTCACCCTCTTCGGCCTCGTCACCATCGGCGGCCGGCCGACGTCGGGCCGGACCGCGGTCAAGGCCCTCCTGATCAGCGGTTTCTGCGATTTCTCGATGATCCTGGGCATCGGTCTCCTTTGGACCGTGAGCGGCACTCTGACCATGTCCAGCGTCTCCGTCGAGCCGACGGGGCTGGCCGCGGTCGCCTTCGTCCTGATGATGATCGGAGCCGCCGGCAAGGCCGGGGCCATGCCCTTCCACACCTGGATCCCCGACGCCGCCATCGACGCCCCCGTGACGTTCATGGCCTTCCTGCCGGCCGCCTTCGAGAAGCTTCTGGGTATCTATCTCCTGGCTCGGATCTCCCTCGACTTCTTCAAGCTCCGGCCGGGGAGCGGCCTCTCCGTCCTGCTCATGGTCCTCGGGGCGGTGACCATCGTCCTGGCCGTCCTCATGGCCCTTGTCCAGAAGGACCTCAAGCGGCTCCTGTCTTATCACGCCGTCAGCCAGGTCGGCTACATGATCCTCGGTATCGGGACGGCCGTGCCGTTCGGCATCGCCGGCGGGCTCTTCCACATGATCAACCACGCCATGTATAAATGCGGCCTCTTCCTGAGCGCCGGCTCGGTCGAGCACCGGACCGGCACGACCGAGCTCAAGAAGCTCGGCGGCCTGCGGAAAGAGATGCCGCTGACGGCCTTCGGATTCACCGTCTGCGCCCTGGCCATTTCCGGGGTCTGGCCGCTCAACGGTTTCGTTTCCAAAGAGATGGTCTTCCACGGCGCCCTCGAATCGGGCTACACGGTCTTCGCCATCGCGGCCTGGGTCGGGGCGATCTTCACCTTCGCCTCCTTCCTCAAGGCCGGGCATTCCGTGTTCTTCGGCGAACGGACCCGCGAGATCCCAGCGGTCAAGGAGAGCCAACCGGCCATCGTCGTCCCCATCCTCGTCCTGGCGGCCCTCTGCATTCTCTTCGGCGTCTACAATAAGCTCCCCCTGACCCTCTTCATCCAGCCCATCCTTGCGGGTCACGCGGAGGCCGGCGCCCATCTCGATTTTACCAGTCACGCCCTGGACATCTTTAACCCGGTGGCCCTTATCTCGATCGGCTGTCTCGTTCTGGCCTTCCTGCTCCATCGGCACGGCTTCCTGAAGTCCGGCCGCAAGCCCTACCTGGCCTCCGAACCCGTCCATAACCTCCCTGTGGTCCACAAGCTCTACGACCTGGCCGAGGCCCGGGTGTTCGACCCCTACGAGCAGGGTATCAAGGTCCTCCACGGGCTGTCTCTCGTCCTGTACAAGGCCGTCGACCGGCCCATCGATTTCGTCTTCGAGAAGGTCGTCACCGTCGCCGGGGAGAAATTCACGGCCATCCTGAGGAAGGCCCACAACGGGCATTACGCGAACTACCTCGCCTGGTGCCTGGCCGGCCTGATCATCGTGGCGGGCGCGATCAGCCTGCTCGCGTAATAGAGGAGGAGCGTTGATCATACTTTTCGTTGCGCTGCCGCTCGTCGTGGCGGGGATTCTCCCTCTCGTCGGCAAGGT
>JBGOYY010000060.1:0-18649 GCA_041479905.1 Candidatus Aminicenantia bacterium | reverse complement strand
AGATCTTGTTGATCAGATCGGCCTTAATCATGGGAGTCCTCCTTTTTGGTCCTCTTCTTCGGAGCGCTGATGCCTTTCAGCTGGTCTTTCATGATGTCGCCGAGGGTCATCCGGTCGTTCTGCGATTCCATGAAGCGCTGGAAATCCTGCTTCTCGATGTCGTACAGGGCCTGCTTGAAGCTCAAGGAGATCTTCTTGGCCTTGGGGTTCAGCCGGATGATCTTGGCGTTCCGCTCGTCGCCGACGGCGAAGGCGTCGGAAGGTTTCTCGAGTTTCTTCTCGTCGAGTTCTGAGGTGAAGATAACCCCCTCGATGCCCGGGATGATCTCGACGAAGGCGCCGAAGTCCGTCAGGCGGACGATCTTGACCTTGACGATGTCGCCGGCCTTCTGGCGGCTGAAGAAACCCTCCCAGATGTCCCCCTCGAGCTGCTTCATCCCCAGGGAGATCTTCTGCTTGTCGACGTCGACGTTGAGGACGAGGGTCTCGACCTCCTGACCGGGCTGGAGCTTCTCGGACGGGTGCTTGATCTTCTCCCAGCTGATGTCGGAGATGTGGACGAGTCCCTCGATGCCCTTCTCGACCTCGACGAAGGCGCCGAAATCGGTCAGGCTGGTCACCACCCCCTTGACCCGGGCACCGACGCCGTGCTTCTGCTTGAAGGTCTCGAGGGGGTGCGGGGAGGCCTGCTTGAGGCCGAGGGAGATGCGCTTCGTCGTCGGGTTGACGTCGAGGATGGTGACGACGACCTCTTGGCCCGGGCTCAGGACCTTCTTGGGGTGGACGAGCTTGCGGGACCAGGTCAGGTCGGAGATGTGGACGAGCCCCTCGACGCCCTTCTCGAGCTCGACGAAGGCGCCGAAGTCGGTCAGGCTCGAGACCTTTCCGGTGATCTTCTGCCCGGCCTGAAATTTCTCGGCGATGTTCGCCCAGGGGTCGGGCGTGAGCTGCTTCAGCCCGAGGGAGATCTTCTCGTCCCTCTCGCTGAAGTCGAGGACGACGACCTCGACCTCCTGGCCGGCGCTCAGGTGTTCGGCGGGATGCGTGCTCTTGCCCCAGGAGATGTCCGAGACGTGGAGAAGGCCCTCGATGCCGCCGAGGTCGACGAAGGCGCCGAAGTTGGTCAGGGACTTGACCTGCCCGGTGAGCTTCTGCCCCTTGACCAGATTCCCGAACACCCGCCTCTTCTTCTCCTCCCGCTCGTTCTGGAGGAGGAGCTTGCGCGACAGGACGGCGTTCTCGGTCCTTCGGTCGAATTTCATGACCCGGAACTTGAAAGTCTGCCCGAGGAGGGCGGAGGCGTCCTTGACCGGCCTGATGTCGACGTGGGATTCGGGCAGGAAGGCCGGGATGCCGACGTCGACGTTGAACCCGCCCTTGGTCCTCTCCGTGATCGTGCCCGTGACCGTCAGGCCGTGCTCGAAGGCTTGGCCCAGGTTCTCGATGGCGCGGAGGCCGTCCGCGCGCTTCTTGGACAGGACGAGATAGCCGTCCTTGAGGTCGGTCTTCTCGAGCATGGTCTCGACCTCGCTGCCGGGCCGCAATTCCGCGAGCGCCTTGGGGTCGGTGAAGTCCTCGATGGGGATGATGCCTTCGGTCTTGAACCCGACGTCCACGAGGACATAGGTCGGGGTTTGCTTGATGACCCGTCCCTTGAGGATCTTCTCCATGGTGATTTCCTTGGTGCTGAACTCGTAGCGGTCCAACAGGTTTTCGTAGTCTTCGGACGACATCTTGTCGTCGCGGTCCGGCTGTTTGGTCGACTCGGTCATGTCGCATTGCTCCTGAAAAGGAAATTCTGAGGCGTCCCTTCTCCAAGGGCCAGGAAAGAACGATTCATACTATATAAGAAACCTCGTGTTGTCAACTCTAAGTCAAGGCCTTGTCTACACTTAGGAACTAAGCGTCGGCGGCCTTTTCCTCCTGCAGGATCTTGGCGATCTCCTCCTCGGAGGGAAGCTCGTCGAGGCTGTTGAGCCCCAGGTAGAGAAGGAACTCGTCGGACGTCCTGTAGACGAGCGGGTTGCCCGGCGCCTTCTTCCGCCCGACGATCTTGATCAGGCTCTTTTCGAGGAGCGTCTTCAGCGAGGAGGTCGAATCGACGCCCCGGATGGCTGAGACCTCGGACTGGGTCACCGGCTGGCGGTAGGCGATCGCGGCCAGCGTCTCGAGCCCGGCCGACGACAGCCTGTTCTTGCGCTCGATCTGGAGGAGGCGCCGGATTTCCCGGTCGAAGGCCGGCTTGGTCGAGAACAGCCAGCCGCCTCCGACGTGGACGACCTGGACGCCGCGGTCGTCCGCTGCGGTGTCCGCGACGAGCTCATCGACGGCGGCCTGGATGTCGGCGGCCGGAACGCCCTCGAGCACGGCCTGGATCCGTTCCAGGGTCAGGGGCTCCTGGGAGACGAAGATGAGCGACTCGACGATGTTCTTGAGAGGACTATTCATGATGATCCGTCCTGTGCGCATCCTTGCGGAGCCAGACCCGGATGGTCTGGAAGAGCTCGTCCTGGACGGCGACCGCCACCCGGGACTTGACCAGCTCGAGGATGCAGAAAAAGGAGACCAGGGCCTCCTCGAGCGAGGCGTTGGCCTCGAAATACTCGAGGAAGTCGATCATGTGCCGTTCCCGGAGGAGGCCGACGAGCTCCTTCATCTTGACCTCGACCGAGACGTCCCGGCCGCGGATCGTCCGGGTTTCGTCCGCGGACCGCCGCTTCATCATGAGGAAGAACGATTCGGAGAGGTCGAAGAGCGACAGCTCCACGGGTTCGAGCTCGCTTTCGCCATGGAGAGGCGGGATGAAATTCCTCTTCCACTGGAGGATCTGGCCGTCCTCCCGTTCCCGGAGGAGCGAGCAGGCGGCCTTGATCTTCTCGTATTCGAGGAGGCGGTTGACCAGGACTTGGCGCGGGTCCTCGTGCTCGGCCAGGTCGGTCTCGCGGGGCAGGAGCATCTGGGACTTGATGTAGATCAGGAGCGCGGCGACGAACAGGAACTCGGCCTCGCGGTCGAGGTTGATCTCGGTCTTGTGGTCGAGGTAATCGAGGTAGTCGCGGGTAATGGCGGCAATGGGGATGTCGTGGATGTCGATCTTCTTCTTGCGGATGAGGAAGAGGAGGAGGTCCAAGGGGCCTTCGAAGACGTCCAATCGTACCTGGTAGCCCGCCGGCGCCTCGGCGCAGGGCGGGACGTCCGGGGTCGGTTCGAGGGGGATGGCGGCGCCTTCTGTCATGCTAGAAAAGGCCAAGGAGAGTGCTGATGAAAAGCTGGAGGAGCCGGAAGAAGAAGTCCAATACTCCGATATAGACCAATCCGATAACGATGATAAAACCATACGGACGGATTCGATCATATTTCGCCGCGGCTTCGTCGGAAAGAATGCCGGCTAGAATCCCGCTTCCATCGAGGGGAGGAATAGGGATGAGGTTGAAGACGGCCAGGAAGACGTTGATCATCACGGCGGTGTAGAATATCATGAACAGCGCTTCGAGAGGGGAGCTGTTTTGGGGCAAGTGTTTCAAGACAACGAGAATCATCAGCGAAACAGTCGCGGCCGCCAGGTTCGCGGCCGGCCCGGCGAGAGAAATCCAGACGTTATCGCGGCGGGGATGCCTGAGGTTGCGGGGATTGACCATGACCGGCTTGGCCCAGCCGAAGGCGGGCGCGCGAAAAACGAGGATGAGGATCAGGGGAAGGATGACGGTGCCGAATGGATCGATATGGGCGAGAGGGTTCAAAGAAACACGGCCCATGGCGGAAGCCGTCGGGTCGCCCATTTTCAGGGCCGCCCAGGCGTGAGAGGCTTCATGAATGGTGATGGCGAAAAGCAAAACGAAAACCTGAATGATGATTATTCGCCAATCCATATTTCACCGGACATCTTTTATAGCACACAAACGAAAATGAGTAAACTGCGCCGCTCGTCGGCCGCTGAGGGGCCTCGGGGATCGCCTTCGTCCGTTGCGGTGATTCTTAACGCCTTCACGGTCCGGAGCTAGGGACATGTACCTCCGGTACGTGTTCCCTTTTTTGTATCGAAAACTTTATTCAGATATTTCCTAAAAGTGCGGCTACGAGCCACTCCGCCGCGCTTTTATCGGTCGCTTCTCAGAATCCGCTCCCTGCCGGTCCCCATCACTGCCCGGGCAGCGGCGAGACCGCGCACAGACGACGAAATCTCATTGGTGACTAATGAATAATCGTAAACGACGGGTCCCGGAAAACCTCCCGGCCGTCGACGAGGGTCAGCAGGACCTTGACCCGGCCGATCTCTGACGGCGGGATCTTGAAGAGGTTGCGGCCGAGGACGATGAGGTCGGCGGCCTTTCCCGGCTCGAGGGAGCCGCGGGCTTTTTCTTCGTGGCTGAGCCAGGCGCCGTTCGTCGTGTAGGCCCGGAGCATTGTCTCCAGGTTGACTTTCTCCTCGGGGATCCAAGCGTCGCCCGGCGGGTCGTCGGGCCCTCTCCGCGTCAAGGCGACCTGGATGGCTTCAAGGGGGTTCATGGAGGACACCGACCAGTCGCTGCCGCCGGCGATGACCGCCCCGGTCCTGGCCACGCTCCCGATGGGATAGAGCCAGCGCGAGCGGCCGGGGCCGAGGATCGGGATGGTCAGGTCCGTGATGTACGGGTCGGCATAGGCCCAGAGGGCCTGGAAATTGGCCGCGACGCCCAGGCGCTTGAAGCGCGGGATGTCGGCGGGGTCGATGAGCTCGAGATGGGCGATGTGGTGGCGCATATCCCTGAAGCCGTTGGCCCGGCCGGCGGCCTCCAAAGCGTCGAGCGACATGCGGATGGCCCGGTCGCCGATGGCATGGACGTGGATCTGGAAATCCGCCGCGTCGAGGGCCGCCGCGAGCGTATTGAAGGCCTCGGGCTCGAGGAGCGGCGTTCCCCGGTCGCCGGGGCGGTCCAAGTAGGGTTCGAGGAGGGCGGCCGTGTGCGGCTCCATGACGCCGTCGGCGAAGATCTTCGCCGCGGTCGACTTCAAGCGCGCGCCGCGGTAGGCCTGACGGAGTTTGACCAGCCGCTCGACCTCCGCAATCCCCTTGCCCGTGTCCACGTGGAGCGAGGCCAGGACCCTGACGAAGAGCTCACCGGAGCGGTCGAGGGCCGCGTAGGCGTCGAGGATCTTCTCGCCGGCGCTGGCCTCGATGATCGAGGCGATGCCGAACCGGTTGGCCAGCCGGAGCCCGGCCCTCAATCCTTTTATATAGTCCTCGAGGCCGAGTTCCGGGACGAGCTTTTCGACGAGCCCGGCCGCGCTCTCGCGGAGGGTCCCCGTCGGCTCGCCGGTTTTAGGGTCGCGCTCGATGCGGCCGCCGGCGGGGTCGGCGGTGTCCTTGGTGACGCCGGCGAGCCCGAGGGCGCGCGAGTTCACCCAGGCGGAATGGCCGTCGGCCGAGCTCAGCGCGGCGGGACGGTCGGGGACGAGGGCGTCGAGATCCTCTTTCCGGGGATTGGCCTGGGGGAAGACGGGGAGGTCCCAGCCGCCGCCGGTCACCCAGGCCTGGCCGGGGTTCGCCGCCGCATAGGCCTTGATCTTCTCGAAGACCTCCTCTTTCGTCCGCAAGCCGTTCAAGTTGCACAGGCCGAGCTCGACGCCGCCCGTGACCAGGTGGATGTGCGAGTCCTGGAAGGCCGGCAGGACCATTTTCCCGCCGAGGTCGGCAACGACCGTCGAGCCGCCCCGCAGCCGCAGGGCGCCCCGGTCGTCGCCCACGTAGAGGATCTTCCCCTTGGCCACGGCCAGCGCGCTGGCCCAAGGCCGGGCCGTGCTCATGGTGTAGACGGCGCCGTTGGTCAGCAGGAGGTCGGCCCGTTCGGCCGGCCGGCCGCCGAGACACGACAGGGAGAGGATCGTTGCGGCGAAGAGAACGAAAGTGGTGACGCGGGTTTTCGACATGGGCCTGACCTCCTCCTAGGTTTCGTTCCGGCCGGCCGAACCGGCCTTCAGGCGGCGGTCCATCGCCGTCGCGGCGACCCGGGCATCGCCCATGGCCAGGATGACGGTCGCGCCGCCCCGGACGATGTCCCCTCCGGAAAAAACGCCCGGAAGCGAGGTGGCCATGGTTTCCCAGTCGACCTCGATCGTCCCCCATTTCCCGACGCTGAGGCCGGGGGTCGTCTGAGGGATGAGAGGGTTCGGGCTCTGGCCGATGGCGACGACGACGAGGTCGACCTCGGTCATGAATTCTGATCCGGGCACGGGTACCGGACGCCGTCGGCCCGAATCGTCGGGCTCGCCGAGCTCCATGCGCACGCATTCCATGGCTCTGACCCGGCCGTGGTCGTCGCCGATGTACCGCGTCGGCACGGTCAGGAAATGGAATTCGATGCCCTCCTGCTCGGCGTGGCGGGCTTCCTCCACCCGCGCCGGCATCTCGGTCCGGGAGCGGCGGTAGATGATGACGGCTTTTTCGGCGCCCAGCCTTTTCGCCGTCCGGACCGAATCCATGGCCACATTGCCGCCGCCGATGACCGCGGCCCGCCGGCCCGGGAAGACGGGCGTGTCGTAGCGGGGGAAATCGTAGGCCCGCATCAGGTTGACCCGGGTCAGGTATTCGTTGGCCGAATAGACGCCGACCAGGTTCTCGCCGGCGATCTTCATGAAGTTGGGCAGGCCGGCGCCCGTCCCGATGAAGACGACCTCGTAGCCCTCGCGCCTCAGGTCGTCGACGGTCGCCGTCTTGCCGACGATGAAGTTCATCCGGAATTCGACGCCCAGGCTTTCGAGATAGGCGACTTCCGCTTGCAGGATGCTTTTGGGCAGGCGGAACTCGGGAATGCCGTAGACCAGGACGCCGCCGGCTTCGTGGAGAGCCTCGAAGACCGTCACCCGGTGGCCGTGTTTGGCCAGCTCGCCGGCGACGGTCAGCCCGGCCGGTCCGGCCCCAACGACGGCCGCCTTCCGACCGGACGGCGGGGCCATCTCGGGGAGGGCGATGCCGCCTTCGCGGCGCTCGAAATCGGAGACGAAACGCTCAAGGTTCCCGATGGCCACGGGAACGCCCGACGCTTTCTTGAGGTTGCAGGTCTCTTCGCACTGCGTTTCCTGCGGACAGACCCGGCCGCAGATGGCCGGCAGGCTGTTGGCCTCCCGGATCTTCGCGGTGCTCGCCGCGAAATCGCCTTTTTCGATGAGCTTGACGAACGACGGGATATCGATCCGCACGGGACAGCCGGCGACGCAGCCCGGCTTGGCGCAATCCAGGCAGCGGCGCGCTTCCTCGACGGCCTCTTCCGGGCCGAGACCCAGGTTGACTTCGTCGAAATCCTTGTTGCGGACATCGGGCGGCCGCTCGGGCATGGGCCGGCGGCTGGTCTTCATCCGCTCCTTCGCCGGAACGGCCCGTCGCAGCTCTTTCCGCCAGTCCTTCTCGAACTCGGCCAGGAGCTCGGCTTTGAGGGAGGGCGTCAGCTCGTCGCTCACGGGAAATTCTCCTCCTCCCAGGCGCACAGGGAGCGGATCTCGTCGTCGAAATAGGACTTCCTCCTGGCGTAGAGCTCGTTCCAGTCGACGAGATGGCCGTCGAAATCCGGGCCGTCGACGCAGGCGAATTTCGTCTTCCCGTCCACGGTGACGCGGCAGGCTCCGCACATGCCCGTGCCGTCGACCATGATCGGGTTCAGGCTGACCATGGTCCTGACGCCCGAAGGCCGCGTCGCCTCGGCGACGCTGGACATGAGGTAGGTGCAGCCGACGGCATGGATCCGGTCGACCCGTTCGCGCTCGAGGACTTCGCGGACGCGGCGG
The DNA here is from genome assembly GCA_041479905.1 of Candidatus Aminicenantia bacterium. GTDB lineage: Bacteria > Acidobacteriota > Aminicenantia > Aminicenantales > Saccharicenantaceae > RBG-16-66-30. The sequence goes on along the minus strand of JBGOYY010000060.1, from coordinate 10,891 downwards.
GGAACGTAGTCGGTCGAATGGTAGGTCCCGTCCCGGGAAGAGACGATGAACTCATCCGCGAGGGCGCGGAGCTTGTCCTCCCAATAGAGAAGATACCCGGCCTTGACGTCGACGAGGACGAGGACGCGGTTGCCGGCTTCCTTGAGGGCCCGGACAAGGGGGTGGATGGCCGCGATGCCGAAACAGCCGCCCGCGCAGAGGACCGTCCCGAACGGCCGGATCTCCGAAGGGAGGCCCAGCGGCCCGGCGAAGATCGGGATGTCGTCTCCGCCGCGGAGGAGGGCGAGCTTGCGCGTCGTCGTCCCGACGGCCATGAAGACGCAGACGACCGTACCGCGGTCCCGGTCCCAGTCGGCGATCGTCAGGGGGATCCTCTCGCCGCGGGCGTCCGGCATGACGATGACGAACTGGCCCGCCCGGCACTTGCTCGCGATTTCGGGGGCTTCGACTTCGAGGAGGTGGATGTTGGGGACCAGGCGCTCTCGGCGGACGACGCGGGGCATCAGCGTTTCCTCCCGACCTCGACGGGGACGAGTCCCCGGTCGAGCCAATCCCTTTCCGTCAGGCTCGAGGCCCGGACCGCGGTCTCCGCCGTTCCCTCGGCCACGGACGGTTCCAGTCTGGCGACGGCCGCGAGCGCGCCGGGGCCGGACGAGAGCTCCAGAGCGTTGCCGTCCGTAATCCCGAGCCGGGCCGCGTCGGCCGGAGCGATGAACACCTGGCCGGGCTTCCTCACCTTCGCATAGCCGCGGCTTTTCGCGAGCGGGTCGAAGCCGCGGAGGCCGTCCCCGGAATAGCGGACCTTGAGGAGGATCGCGCCGCGGGAGGCCGGAGTCACGGAGCCGGAGGGAAATTGAACGGGAACGAAGCGAGGCGTTCCGAACGATCCTCCCCGCGCCAGGAACTCGCCTTCACCGCCGCCCGCCGGTTCGTAATGGGCCAGGGCGGGGACTCGGGTCCGGATCTCCCGGAGGACGGCCGCGGCCTCCGGTCGTCCTAAGCCGGGATGGCCCATCTTCCGGGCGAGCGCCGCAAGGATATCCCCGTCGGTCCTCGCCGCGCCGGGGCAGGGGATGGCTGCCGGGAAGGTCCGGACGCGCCCTTCCGTATTGACCCAGGTCCCGCCCGACTCGGCGAAAGCGGCGGCCGGAAGGACGACGTCGGCCGCCTCCGCGTTCCGGCTCCAGTGGGTGTCCTGACAGACGAGGAATGGCGGCTTGCGGTCCTCGAGGTCCGGGGCGGGGCCGGCGAGGTAAAGAGCCTGGAAAGCCCTTTTCTCGAGCCCGGCCCGGAAGGCTTCCCAGCTCTTTCCGGATGCCGGAAAGCCGAACGCCCGCTCGAGTTCATGGATACCCCGTTCGTTCCCGCCGCGGCCGAGAGGGAACAGACGGGCGCCGAGGAGGAGGGCGATGTTCCACAGCCAAGCCAGGGTGTCGGATCCCGACGGGCCGCGGGCGGCGCCGGCGTCGAAGAGGATGGCCGTGGGCTTGTTCGACGCTAGGATCTCAGCCGCCGCTTGGAGCGCGTGCGCGTCCGAGCTGGGGATGGCCGTTCCGTCCGGACAGGATTTTTTGAGATCTTCGAAGCCGTCGTTGACCGACGGCGCGACGCCGGCCCGGAGGAGAGCGGCGGCCAGGCCGGCGCCGGTCGCGGCTTCGGAGCCGGCCCTCACGTCCAAGGTCGCCGCGGCTTGAGAAAGCCGCGCCGAAGCCGTCCCGGCGGCGACGATCCGGGCGCCGTGGCGGATCGCCTTCACGACCTTCAGCCAGGCGATCGGATGATCGACTTGCAGGTCGATATCCCAGGCGAGAATGGAGCCGCATTCTTCGATCTCCGAGAGTTCGCGGCCCGGCGGGACACCGACTCCCCGGGCCTCGGCCAGGGCTTCCAGGGCGGACCAGATCGAGCCGGGGGCCGCCGTCGCCACGGCGGCCCAGTCCATGAACGTGCGTCCGAACTCGAGGAAAAGGAAAGCGTCTTCGAGGGAGACCTGGGATGGATAGATGAGAGCCCGGCCGCCGCGGGCCTCGGCCAGTCCGGCCGCCGCCCGTTCGAGGGCTTGGTCGAAGTTGACGGGAACGAGCCGGCCGTCCTTCCGGACATGGGCTTCGAGGATCCGGTCGGGACCCCCGAGGGCGGCGCGGACGAGAAAGCGGCCCTTGACGCACGCCTGGCCGTGGTTGGGGAGAGAGGAGGATGGCTTCGAATCGAGGACCCGGCCCTCCCTCACCCCGAGCTCCAAGCCGCAGCCCTGGGCGCAGTACGGGCAGACGATACTCGCCGACCTCTCGGCCCGCGGCCGGGGCCGGACGGCCCGCTCGACCAGGGCTCCCGTGGGGCAGATGTCGACGCAGGCCCCGCAGAACCGGCAGCCGGAATCGAGGAGGGGACGGTCGAAGGCCGTGCCCACGGACGTCCGGTCGCCGCGGTGGACGAAGGCGAGGACGGACGCGCCGCGGACCTCCTCGCAGACGCGGATGCACCGGCCGCAGAGGATGCAGAGGTTGTAGTCGCGGTCGAAAAAGGGGTCTTCCCGGCGGACATCGAAATTCCTGTAGATCGCGGGCAGGTCGACCTTGTCCGGTCCGATCGCCTCGACGATCTTCTGAAGCTCGCAGTCGCCGTTCACGGGGCAGAGGACGCAACCGGTGACCTCGCCGACCTTGCGGATCGTGGACTTGAGGTCGTCGCAGGTCGCTTTCTCCGCGCAGACGAGGCAGGCGTGGGGATGTTCGGTCAGGATGAGCTCGAGGATCTTTTTCCGGAGCGACACGAGCTCGGGCGTCCGGGTCCGGACGACCATGCCTTCTGCGGCCGGCGTGGCGCAGGCCGGGGCGAAATCGTTCCGCCCGGAGATCTCGACGAGACAGAGCCGGCAGCCGGCGAAGGGCTCGAGGTCGGGATGGTCGCAGAGAGAGGGGATGGGGATCCCGGCGCAGCGGGCGGCCCCGAGCAGGGTCGGCGCGCCCTCGATGAAGATCTCACGGTCGTCGATCGTGAGCTTCATCGTCCCTCTCCGGTCTTCGGCGAGGCGGCAGCCCGGGTCGAAGATGTCGGCGACCCGGCAGCCCCGGCGATAGCCGGGGTCGTCTTGCGGACGGCGCGGACCTTGGGCGGGCAGACGTTGAGACAGATGCCGCACTTGATGCAGGCCTTCGCGTCGATGACGTGGACCTTCCCGGCCTCCCCGGATATGGCCCCGGTCGGGCAGGCCTTCTTGCAGAGGAGACACCCGACGCAGGCCGCAGGGTCGATGGCGAAGGCGATGAGGTCCTTGCAGACGAGAGCGGGGCAGCGCTTGTCGAAGATGTGGGCCTCGTATTCGTCCCGGAAATAGCGGAGCGTCGTCAGGACCGGGTTCGGCGCCGTTTGGCCGAGACCGCAGAGGGACCCCCGCTTGACGGTCGGGGCCAGGCTTTCGAGCTTGATCAGGTCGTCCCCGGTCCCGTCGCCTTTGGTGATCCGGGCCAGGACGCGGGCCATTTCGCGCGTCCCGATCCGGCAGGGCGTGCACTTGCCGCAGGACTCCTCCCCGGCGAAGCGCAAGAAATAGAGGGCGATGTCGACCATGCAGGTATCCTCGTCCATGACGATCATGCCGCCCGAACCCATCATGCCGCCGGCGGACTTCAGGCTCTCGTAGTCGACGGGCAGGTCCAGGAGGGCCTTGGGGATGCAGCCGCCCGAAGGGCCGCCGATCTGGACCGCCTTGAAATCCCGGCCGCCGGGGATGCCGCCGCCGATGCCGTAGACGATCTCCCGGAGGCTGATGCCCATCGGCACCTCGACCAGACCGGTGTTGTTGATCTTGCCGACGAGCGAGAAGATCTTCGTGCCTTTGCTCGTGGCGGTCCCGAGGCCGGCGAACCAGGCCGCGCCGCGGCGGATGATGGAGGGGACGTTGGCCCACGTTTCGACGTTGTTGATCACGGTCGGCTTTCCCCAGAGCCCCCGCTCGGCGGGGTAGGGCGGACGCTGGCGGGGATAAGCCCGGCCGCCCTCGATGGAGGCCAGGAGCGCGGTCTCCTCTCCGGAGACAAAGGCGCCGGCCCCGCGGACGACCTCGACGTCGAAGTCGAACCCGGTGCCGAGGATGTCCGTCCCGAGCAGTCCATACTCCCGGGCCTGGCCGATGGCGGTTTCCATGCACGCGAGCGCCAGCGGGTACTCGTTCCGGATGTAGAGAAAACCCTTGGCCGCGCCGACGGCTTTGGCCCCGATGACCATCCCTTCGATGACCGCGTGCGGGTCGGTCTCGAGGACGGACCGGTCCATGAAGGCGCCAGGGTCGCCCTCGTCGCCGTTGCAGATGAGATAGCGGGGCGTTCCCGGCGCCCGGCGGCAGACCGCCCACTTGACTCCCGTCGGGAACCCGGCGCCGCCCCGGCCGCGGAGCCCCGCGGCGCTGACCTCGGCGATGATGCCCTCGGGCGTCATTTCCGTCAGGGCCCGGGCCAGGGCCGCGTATCCGTCGTAAGCGATGTAGTCGTCGATCCTCTCGGGGTCGATCCGGCCCCGGTTCCGCAGGACAATGAGACGCTGATGCTTGAAGAACTCGATGTCCTTCATCTTCGGGACGGGCACTTCCTCGCCGGGCGGGACGTCCATCAGGCTCTTGACCGGTCGGCCCTTGGTTTTCACGGGTCTCCTTCCCTTAGAACTCCGGCCAGCACGGAATCGGCCTTGGCCTCGCTCATCCGGCCGTAATAATGACCGTCGACGACCGCGAGGGGAGCCAGGGCGCAGGCGCCCAAACAGTTGACCCGCTCGATGGTGAATTTTCCGTCGGGGGTCGTCCGGCCGGCGGGGATGCCCAGTTTTCGCTCGAAATGTTCGAGGAGGGCCTGCCCTCCGCGGACGTGGCAAGCCGTGCCCAAGCAGACCGTGCAGACGTGGCGGCCCCGCGGCTCCAACGAGAAGGATTTATAGAAGGTCGCTACGCCGTAGACCTGGACGAGGGGGACGCCCAACGTGCGGGCGACGTGCTCCAGGGCCTCGGCCGGGAGCCAGTGAATGCGGTCCTGGATGTCCTGGAGGACCTGGATGAGCGCCCGTTTCTGGCCCGTGGATTTCTCGGTCAGGGCCTCCAACTCGCTCTTCGACGGGTGCACGCGGGCATTATATAAAGAAGGTCGGGGAAAGGGAAGGTTCCCGGTCAGAGGACCGGCAGATAGCGCCGGATCTCGTAGTCGCTGACCCGCTTGTCGAACTCGCCGGAGACGTTCCGGCCGTATTCCTCGACCTCCTTGGTCTTGTTGGCGACGAGTTTGTCGAAGATGTTCTCCCCGAGGGCCTCCTTGACCAAGGTGCTCTTCTCCATGACCCGTATCGCTTCCTCGAGATTGCGGGGCAGGACCCGGATCTCGAACTTCCTCTGGCGCGTGCCGCTCATGTGGTAGATGTTCTCCTCGACCGGGTCGACAAGGTCGTACTTCTTCCGGATCCCCTCGGCGCCGGCCGCGAGCATGACGGCGAAGGCGAGGTAGATGTTGCAGGCCGGGTCGGCGGCCCGGAGCTCGATGCGGGTGGCCCGCTCCTTGCCCGGCTGGTATTCCGGGACCCGGATGTAGGCGGACCTGTTCCGCTGACCCCAGGCGATGTAGACGGGGGCCTCGTAGCCCTCGATGAGGCGCTTGTAGGAATTGACCCACTGGCTGAGGACGGCCGAGATCTCCCGGGAGTGGGTCATGAGCCCGGCCATGTAGCGCCGGGCGAGGACGGAGAGATGATACGGCCCGTCCTTTTCGAAGAAGAGGTTCTTGCCGTCGCGCCAGAGGGACTGGTGGACGTGCATGCCGCTGCCGTTCTGGCCGTTGATGGGCTTGGGCATGAACGTGGCGTGGAGGCCATGCATCCGGCAGACTTTCTTGACCATGTAACGGAAGATCATGGCCGTGTCGGCCATGTCCACGGCGCTGAGATAGCGGAGGTCGATCTCGTGCTGGCTGTGGGCGGCTTCGTGGTGGTCGAATTCCGTGGCGATGCCCATGCGGTGCAGGAGGAGCTGGATCTCCTTGCGGATCTCGCCGTAACGGCCGCTGAAGAAATAGCCACCGACGTCGGTCAGGGCGGGTTCCTCGCTCGACGGGAAGATGAAGAACTCGAGCTCCGGCCCGCACTTGAAGTCGTCGATCCCGAGCTCCTTCTTGGCCCGGCCGAGGACGCGCTTGAGGACGGCTCGGCTGTCCCCGTCGTAGACGGCGCCGTCGGGCGTCCGGATGTCCCCGAACATGACGGCCTCCCTCCAGCGGACTCCCTCGGCGAAACCCTGGTAGGCCCAAGGCAGGATCCGGAAGCTCTTCGGATCGGGCTTGATGATGAGGTCCGACTCCTCGATGCGGACGAACCCGGCGATCGACGAGCCGTCGAATCCCTTGCCCTCCTTGAAGGCCGCGGCCAACTCGTTGGCCGGGATGGTGAAGTCCATCGGACGTCCCAGGATGTCCGGGAAGATGAGCCGGATGAATTGGATGTCGCTCGCGGGGTCCCAGACGACCGCGAGGACGTCCTTCTCGTCCCTTGTCCCGAAAGCCTTGAAGGAATCGTGAGCCGGCAGCTGGGCCATTTATTCTGTCTCCTTTCGCGCCCGCCGAATCGGCGGCGCCCTATTAATGCCAATTAAATATGACGAAAACAATACAATTGTCAATATATTTAAGATAAATATTTACATAAGCGCATTAATATTGTAGTTTATACGTTCGACACCACCAACCCCGTTTTTTAAAAACGGGGTTGGTCGTGCTCAGTATTAACCCTGAGCATACCCAGGGCTTCAAGCCGGGGAGTCGAATGGGTTGATAGGATAATTGGAGGTGCCGCCCATGATCGACGAGCTGGACAGGAAGATCGTCCGCGTCCTCAACGCGAACGGCCGCAAGAGTTTTCGGGAGGTGGCCAAGGAGGTGGGGACATCGGCTACGGCAGTGATCAACACCGTGAAAAAGCTCGAGGCGGCGGGGGCGGTCAGGGGCTATGTCCCGGTCGTCGACCCGGAATACTTCGGCTTCCACCTCGCGGCCATCATCGCGGTCCGCATCTCCCGGGGCAAGCTGCTGGAGACCCAGAAAAGGATCTCCCAGGACGTCCACGTGGCCGCCGTCTACGACGTCACCGGGGACTGGGATTCCTTCATCATCGGGCGCTTCACCAATCGCGAGGATCTCAACGGGTTCATCAAGAAGCTCCTGGCCATTCCCTACGTCGATCGGACGGTCACCCACATCGTCCTGAACGTGGTCAAAGAGGACCCCCGGGTCGCCGTCTAGGGGCCGGGCCGGCGAAGTCCTTGACAGGCGCCGGCGTTGTGCCATAATCAAATTTTAAAATCCGCGAAGGAGAAGGTGATGGCGAAAACAGCCCATTTCCCGATCGGCCACCACTACATCGTCGAGGCCTCCGGCTGCGACCCGAAGATCATCGGGAGCGTCGAGAAGGTCCAGCAGATCCTGGTGAGGGCAGCCGAGATCGCCGGCGCCCACGTTTGGTCGATCTCTTTCAACAAGTTCCCGCCCATGGGAGTCAGCGGCGTCATCGTCATCTCCGAGTCGCACATCTCGACCCATACCTGGCCCGAGATGGGCTACGCGGCCCTGGACATCTACACGTGCGGCGCCAAAGTCCGGCCCGACAAGGCCGTCGTCTACGCGGTCGAGGCCTTCGGCGCGGAAACGTCCCACATCACCGAGATCACCCGGGGCATCGACGAGGGCGACGCCGTCTTCTACCATAGCTTCATCACCTGGGAGGAGCGTCTGAAGAAGTCCGGCCAGAAGAAGGACCGGGATAAGGACAAGGAAAAGAACTAGGACGGGACGCCGATGATCGTCGAATTCAGCGTCGTGCCCATCGGTCGGGGGGAGGCCCTGTCCGGGCTCGTCGCCCGGGTCGTGGATATCGTCGACAAGAGCGGCCTGCCCTACCAGCTGACGGCCATGGGGACCATCGTCGAGGGGGAATGGGACGAGGTCTTCGGCCTCATCAGACGGTGCCACGAGACCATGCGCGGCCGGGCCAGCCGCGTCTACACGCACATCACCGTCGATGATCGCGAAAAGACGAGCGGCCGGATCAAGGGCAAGGTCGCGGAAGTCGAGGCCGCTCTGGGCCGTGCGCTCAAGAAATAGCCTGTTCTGAGCCAACCCCAGGTGCCGGGGCCTTTCCGGGGTTAGCCCTGAGCCTTGCGAACGGGTAAAACTAATTTACATTCTGTAAACCGGCTTGTCCGTCCGGCCGGTCCGGCATCGGAAACCACCGCTTTTCCAAGGGAATAAAAGGTCCCGGGCTTGGCATAAAATCGGCTTTGTCTTGGGTAGCGGTCGAAAAACGATGTTATAATGAGGCTGTCCGTGAAAAGAGCGACCCTCGGGACCCTTATCCTCTCCTTCCTGGCGACAGGGGCGGCCTTCGGCCTGCAGGGGGCGAGCCCTCAGGACGGCGGGGCCCCCGAGGCCTTCGTCGGCCGCATCCAGGGGCTCCTCCAGAGAGGGGATTTTTCCTCTTACCTCGAAACGTTCACGCCCGAACTCCGGGCCGTCGAACAGGACCGGCTGGAGAAGTTCTTTGACGATCTCAAAATGACCGACGTGTCGCTGCGGACCGCCGGCATCAAACGCGGCGAAACCGGCCTCGTCCGCGTCTTCCTGCAGGCGTTCTACCAGAACGTCCACATGGCCCTGATCGAATCCTGGACCCTGACCCTCGAGAAGCGGGCTGAGGCTTGGGCTGTCGTCCGCAAGGACGTCACGGGGACAATGACCACCCTGTACAAGATTCACATCCCGGCCGAGCGCTTCGAGCGCGCCCGCCGCGTCGAAGTCACGCACCAGGATATCCGCATCGCCTTCACGGACGCCGCGGTATTCTACGACGACATCCCCGGTCTCGAGACCGCGCTGGTCATCGTCGGAAAGGGCACGGTCGATTTCTCGCCCGCCGACCCGAACGAGCGACACCAGCTGGAGCTCCTCTATAAGAAAAAAGAGCTCCAGGATGACATCGACTCCCTCTATGTCCGGTGTTCCTCGAGTTTCTTCGCTGCCAATATCGTCGTCGTGAGGGACGACGCGTCGCCGGCCGTGTCGTCCGAGGAAAGGGATAAGGCCGCCGCGGTCTTCTCCCGGAACTACCCCCGGTCGTTCACTATCGAAAGCTCGTTCGACCGGAACCTTCTCTCCTTCCTCCCGCAGGGCGACGAGGCCGTCTTCGAGTTCAAGGCCCGCAAGGCCGGAGAGCTGACCTATATCTATTCTCCGTTCTCCGAAGACGAAGTGAGCCTCTTCGACCGCGGGAAAGAACGGGTCGTCAGCCTCTACAGTCCGGAGCGGGCAGTCTCTCCCCCGCTGAAGAGGCTCTTCCTCTCCTTCGAAGAGAAATTCGACGTCAGCTCCTACGCGCTCGACCTCAGCTTCTCGCCCGCCACGTCTTATCTCTCGGGCAAGGCCCGGATCGAGGTCATCCCCAAGGTCGACCTCCTCGAAAGCCTCAAGTTCCGTTTTAACCCCGACCTCGAGATCCTGAAGATCAAGGATGAGGAGGACCGGGAACTCTTTTACACGCAGGACAAGCTCCGCAAGATCCTCTACGTCTATTTCCTTTCCCCGCCGGCGCCTCAGACGCCGACTGCGATCGAGGTCTTCTACCGGGGGCGGATGCTCCCGGTGGCCCCGTGGACGGACGTCATCGCCCAGGCCGGGGTCAACCGGCCGATCCGATTCAGGCCCCGCTACGAGACGTACTTTTTCTCCCACGCGGGATTCTGGTATCCCGGGCCGGCGGAGGAGGACTACTTCCTCGCCCGGCTGACCCTCGTCATCCCTCCCGAATACAAGTGCGTCGCCAACGGCGAGATGGTCGCCAAGGGCCGTTGGGACGAGATGGACGATGTCGTCGAGATCGAAAAAACGGGCAACGCCGTTTACACCTTCGAATCCCGCTCGCCCGTGAAATACATGTCGTTCATCGTCGGCCGGCTCGACCGCCTAAAGGAGCGGGCGGGCCCTGTTCCCCTCGATCTTTTCGTCGCGTCGGAGGTCCTGGACCGGCAGCCGGGCCTCGTCGACCAGGCGGCCGACATCCTCGATTTTTACGTCAAGGCCTTCGGCCCGTTCCCCTACGAGAAGCTGGCGATCGTCCTGAGGCCCTGGCCCACCCTCGGAGGCCACAGCCCGGCCTCCTTCGTCGTCCTCAACCAGGTCCCCTGGTTCGGCGACACCGGCTTCCCGCCGCCGGTCGACACGCCCGTCGACCTGTCGGAATGGAAGGAGTATTTCCTGGCCCACGAGATCGCCCACCAGTGGTGGGGCCAGGGCGTGTCGTTCGAATCCTACAAGGACCAGTGGCTGAGCGAAGGCCTGTCCCAGTTCGCGGCGACTTCCTACCTGCGGCGCACGTACGGGGAGATGAGTTTCGCCGCCATCCTGAAAAAATTCGCCCGTTGGACGGAGAAAAAATCCTTCCGGGGCCCGATCGTCCTGGGTTCGCGCCTGAGCTACTACGATTTCCAGGCTTACCAGTCCATCGTCTACAACAAGGCGGCCATGGCCCTGTTCATGCTCCAGGACCTCCTCGGTCGGGAGACGTTCGAGGCCGGGCTCCGGGCGTTCTTCGAAAAATTCAAGTTCCGGGCGGCCCGGACGGGCGAGTTCATCACCGCCATGGAAGCCGCCTCGGGGCGGGACCTGAAGGCCTTTTTCCAGGGCTGGTTCTCTTCCTACGAACTGCCCGAGGTCCAGACGACTTGGACCGAGACTCCCGTCCCTGAGGGAGTCCGTCTTGACATCCGGGTGAGCCAGGTCAAGGGCCGCTTCGTTTTCCCCCTCTGGGTCGAATGGCGGCGCGCCGGCGAGTCCGGCCGGAGGATGTTCGTCGTCGACGAGACGACCGAAGAGGT
>JBGOYY010000059.1:0-18699 GCA_041479905.1 Candidatus Aminicenantia bacterium | reverse complement strand
TTCCCTTTATAGAGCTCGAGCTGGCGCGTCCAGTCGTTCTTGAGCTTCTGCATGGTCACCTCGGCCAGCTCCATGCTGCGGCGGGCCTCGACGTATTCGAGGGGGGTCGGGTTGGGCGAGATCTTGAATAAGGGCGCTCCCAATTTCACGGCGTCGCCGACCTTGAACAGGACCTCGGCGACGATCCCGGGGATGATCGATTTGACCTTGATCTCCTTCTCCGGTTCGATCGTGCCTACGGCCAGGGCTTTTTCCCGGATGTCTCCCCGGGTGGCGGAGACGAGCTTCATCTCCTCTTTTTTCTTGCCGCAGGCGAACAGGAAATAGAAGAACGTGAGGAGGAGGACAAGGGACATGCCGCGGATAATCCACTTTTTCATGATGCACCTCGAACTTCGGCTTATAGCCATAGAGACGCATAAGTCGCGACGAAAGTTCCGGAGAAGGCGGGTTTTCTTAGGTTTTTATCAGGGGGCCTTGACCGCCTGTGTCAGGACGACCTCGACCCGCCGGTTCTTGGCCCGGTTGGTCTCCGTGTCGTTGGGCGCGACCGGGTTATCCGGGCCGAAGCCCTGGTACCTCATCCGGCTGTTGGATATCCCCTGGCCCATGAGGAATTCGTAGACCGAGCGGGCCCGGTCCGCGGACAGCCTCATGTTCAGTTCGTTCGTGCCCGTGGAATCGGTATAGCCTTCGATGCTCAGGTTCATTTTCGGGAAGACGATGAGGATCCCGGCCAGCTTGGCCACCGAGAGCTGGGAGGCCGGCTTGAGCGTGGCTTTGCCGACGTCGAAGAGGATGCCGGAGAGGCTGACGATGACGCCCCGGGCCGTTTCGGAGGTATCGGCGACCGAGGACAGGGCGCCCTTGAGCATCCCGGCCAGGTCGTCGCGTTCTTTCTTGATCGCCTCCCGTTCGGCCGCGACCTTGTCCCGTTCGGCCTTGACGGCATCGCGCTCGGCGGCGATGGTATCCTTCTCCGCGGTGAGCTTCTCCGTGAGCATGGCCAGGTTCTTGGTTTCGCTGGCCAGGGCTTCCCGTTGGACCTGGACTTCCTTGAGCTCCAGGGCGATCCGCTGGGATTCGCCCTCGGCCGTGGTCGCGCGCTTCACTAGGGCGGTCTTTTCCGCCTGCCTCTTGGCTTCGGCTTCGGCGGCGGCCTTGGCTTCGTTGGCCTTGATCGTGTCCTTGATGGCCTGGGAGGCCAGCTGGGCGGCGACGCGGGCCTGGTCGGCCATGACCTTCTTATTGCCCGTCGAGGCCATAGCTTTGCCGAAGGCTACGGTCGCTCCGTCCATGGCCTTCGGATTCACCGCGGCCGCGTCGAGCTTTTTGGCGATCTCGATGGCCTTATTGGCCTGCTTGACGGCCGCCGGCGTGGGGTCGTTGTACTGGATGCCTGAGATCGAATCGAGGGCGGGCTTGTAGCCCGTCGAAAAGTTGGTGAAGGAGAAAGGCGTGTTTGGAATGTTCGTCCCCTGCATTTCGCCCGAAACGAAGACGACGAGCTCGGTCGGCCGGGTGACGGTGGCGAACGGCTCCGCCGTCACCATCAGGGCGAAGACCTTCTTGCCGGTATAGCCTTGCAGGGATCCGGAAGCGTTCTTTTTGTCGGCGACGACCTCGCCCAGGTTCTCGACCGTGCCGTCGATGGTCACGGCCCAGAGAACGAAGGCCGAGATGTCGCCGGCAAAGAGGACGGCCGGCTCCATTTTCTGGTAGCTCAGCTTGACCGACGCCTGTCTGTTGTCGTAGAGGAGCGTCGCCTGCATGGCCGCCTGGGAAGGGGCCCGGGACGTCTTAGCGAAATTGATGTCGACCGGCTTTCCCGCCTGGAGAGACAAGGCCGTCAACTGGATTTCGGCCGCGGCAAGCGCGGATGAGGCCAAGAGGATGGCCAGGGTGAATACCCCGAGAATGCGTTTGGACATGGAACCTCCTTTGTTCAAGGAACACGTTAATTTAATCGGCATTTCGGGCCAATCGTTCGCTTTATGGGGCTATTTAACGCCTTTCTCCCCTGACGAACGGGCTGACGGAAGGATAACACCGACGTCGGAAACCGTCAATCAATCCCTTTTTGTTCGATTTGAAATCGCCGGCGCGTGGGACTATATTTATGAGAGAACGAATTCGGGAGGGGGAGCATGCCTATCGAGCGTGTTCGACGGTTCGCGGCGTTCTCGCGCCAAGCCCGGATTAGTAGCCTTTTGCTCGCTTTCTCTTTGATCGGCAACAGCTGTGGTGGGCTGGGGTCGCACAACATCAAAATAACGGTCGAATACGCGGACTTCCAAAGACAACCTCATTATTCACGGAATATCCAAATCCTGCTCGGCGCCGAATTGACACTCGTCCTGCATTCCAATGGGTCGACGGGCGCTATGTGGACGAATCCCGCCGAGCTCAGCGATCCGGCCATATTAGAACAGACAGATCATCATTATGAGATTCGGCCGGATCCGAACCCAGGCGAGGCCGGTCATGAGGGCCTCAATATCCTCTGATAACGGCCTTGCCTTTGGAGGGCAAATACCTTGAAATCACCCATAGGGCAATGTTTGAGGCAAACGCAGGAGAAGGCAATAATGGCTGAAAATGAAGTATCTGAAACAATATTAGGTCTCTTAGATAGCGGCAGGATTAGTTGGCCCAAAAGTGTAATTGAACGCAACGAATTCATCACCGAAAACTTTGGCAAGGTGTGGGATGCCTTGCTTGATATCAACATCCATGCCAATCTTGAAATTTTCTCGCACATAGACGATGACACATCCATCTGTGGAGCAAGTGAAAATGCTTCAGGAACAGCCTGGCATGCGCTTAGCAATATTCTTTTGCTGATTCTTATATTGGAGGACGCTCTCGGCATAGACATTACTTTTTCCTCAAAGTACGGAAAGCCTGACGAAATTTCTGTTGAAAAAGCCAGGGTTCGTTCAAGAATTCGGTCTTGATTCTTGATTTCAGAATTCTGCTTTCTTTTAAACGGGCCTCAGAATAACCCAAACACCGAAGGCCTCTCCCGGCCTCCAACCTTGACACCTCCCCAGCCCGACGGATAATATCCCCCCCGTAGGAGGGAACCATGATACAGATCCTCATTTGGGCCGTTTGCGTGGTGATCGTTGGAATCGGTTTCTGTGGCAGGCTATTGGCAAAGATTGCTTCGGGGGCGGATAAGAAAAGCACGGCAGCAGACTTATTTCCAGTCGTCATGGGCTTCCTTGCCTTCCTGCTATTCGCGCTTTCTTTTGTCAGGGCGGCCGGAATCAGCGACATGAGCTATCTCCCTTGAAACTGGGTTTATCGGCCTGCCCCTGACCCTCACCGGCCCCGCTGCCCGGGTCGCCAGCGAAATCGCTGTGTGCTGCAGTATGCGGGGCGTTCGCCTCGCCGGTAGGGCAATCCCTTGCATCCACGGCCGCCTCGGCATCCACGGCCGCGGCCAGCTCCAGCGGCGAGAGGACGTCGGCCTCGAGCGCCCGTCGCTCCAGGCCCAGGGCCAAGAGGTCCTTCAGGATGGCCGCGTTGATCGACAGCCAGAGGCCCGTGACCGACGCGGCGGCGAGGATCTCCTTCGGGTTCTCGGCTAGATACTTCTCGACCAACCGCACCGAGGCCAACTTGCTCATCAGGCGATCTAGCACGATATGCCGAGCCGTCGTCAGGTGCTCCTCGCCCTCCGGCGAGAGGTCCCGGAGGAGGCCGCGGCGGACGCTCTTCAGATAGAGCTGGATCCCCCCCGTGCCAGCGGAGGATCTTCTCCTTGTGGGCGACGCTGTAGCCGCCGTGCCGGGCGAGCGGCCCCGGAGGGACGCGATCGGCCTTCGGGATGTATTTCCTCATATCTGCTCCCTGTCAACGAAGCATCGGGTTGGCCTCAAAAAAGCCCCCGAAGTCGCCGAAAACTCCCGTGGAAAAGCGATTCCCCCCGAGAAAACGCGGGATGAGGAATCCCGCGCGGGGCCCCACGGTGATGAGCGTCGATGGGGACACCAGGGCGGATTTCTGAGGGCGTATTACCTCTCATGAGAAATCCCTGACCCGGTCGTTGAAGGCCCGCTTCTGCTTCTCGATGATCTCTCGGGTGAGTTGGGAGGGGCCGTCGTGCTTATGTCCGGCCTCGAGCATCCGGGCGAGCCGTCGGATTTCGGCGCGTCTTTCCATGAGCTCGTCTTTCTCGGTGAATGGGAGGTCTTTGGGGATGGGGAGGAGCCCGTCTTCTTCCGGTTCCTTCTCCTGCATTCCAGGGGGGGGCCTAATTCCGCCCCGCAATTCGCGCCCTTTTGCGAAAAACGCGGGGCGCAAATCGAGCCCCTCCTCTCTCTCTCTTTCTCTCTCGATATATCTCTCTCTGAAGAAGAGGGATCGGGGGGAGAAGATTTGCCCTCATCATCCTCGGCCCTTTTGTGGGGCCGCGGCGGGGCCTGATAAAATCCCCACTTCGCGACCGTGAAGGTTTCTTTCCGCTCTTCCTCGTCCCATTGAACGGCCAGCCTTCGGGTCTCGATGAATTTCGCGATGGAACGATCCAGGAGTTCGCGGGGGATCAGCAGCTGGGCCGCGAGGGCGTCGCGGTTGGCCGAGTCGAAGCGGCCGTCGCCGGACTTCGCGAGGCAGAGGAAATCGAGCCAGACAGCCCGCTCGTCCGGCGAGGTCTCTGCCCGCAGCGATCCTCCCATCAAATATCACTGTCCGAAGAACTTGAACCATGTAGCCCGGTTCGGCGGTCTCTCGCTCATTTTGAGTCTCCGTCTTCGTCGGCCCGGTTTTTCCACACGACATAGAACCCGATATATTGCTGGACGGCCTCAAAGAAGATGTCCCGCTTCTTTTTCTTCCACGTCCGGGAAATTTCCTCGATCAACCTCAGCTGCGCCGGGTAGATGTAAATCTTGATCCGCTCCGGCTTCGGCCATTGATAGCCGCTTTCCGTCATCGCCTCGACTTCACGCTCGGCGGGGCTTTTTGGCTTTAGCATTTTCGTTCTCCTCATCGCGCCCTCCCCTCCAGCCACCGGTCGAGCGCGAGGCGGTCGATGCGGATCGTGACGCGGTGGCGCCCGACGCCCTTCGGATTTCGATGGAAGATCCGGACGGCGGGGAGGATCCCGTCGGCGACCCAGGAATAGATGGTCCCGACCGCTTTCAAGTCGAGGTATTCGGCCGCGTGCTTTGGGCTGAGCCAGCGGCGCCCGACCTCACTCGGAGTCGTCGGCCGGGGGGACATAGCCGCGCTTCCGGGCTGCCGCGAGGATGGCCTTCTCGAGCTGCTCGGCGTGGGTCTCGCAGAGCTCGAGTAACCCGCGTCGATAGTCCTCGTAGGAGCTGGTGCCGAGGAGGCGGTTGATCTCCGCCCGGGGCACGACCGTGCGCAGAAGGCGAAACCGGGCCCGGTCCATGTACATCGATACCATTAGGGGAGTTCGCAATTCAGGGACGTGCTGACTGAAATTGTCCAGCGTCTTGCCCTCGCGTGGTCCCGGCTTGAAACGGCGCTGTTCGTAACCCTCGAGTAGGTCCATCGAGATGCCCGTGCAAAGATGGATCTCCTCGACGGTCAACTTGGCTCGTTTTAGAGCGGGGGGGAATGTTGAGGCCGCGGAAATGGCCATTGTATCTCCAGCGATACAAGGATCCTCGGGCATCGCCCGAGGGACCATCCTCCGTGGCCGCGTTGTATCTTTCGCGGTCGGGCACGCGCCGGCTCGGTTCGAGTCGGCGTCCTCCGGTCGGTTCCGGGAATCCGGTCGATGTTATTATCCGCGCGGCGGTAAAAAATTCCAAATTAAATTTTTATTAATTTTTCCTCTATTGGGGGGATATGTTTTTTAGGCTCCAATTGTCTCACTCCTCAACTCCCGGCCCTCATCCCTCGCCGGCCAGCGATCGCCGCGCCCTATTGCATCGCCTGCGGAGTAGCAGTAGAATCGGAGCGGCAAAAAGGAGGATACCATGGAAAATATAACTAAGCCTGCACCGAAGCCTCTGCCAAAACCAACGCCTGGACCTATTGACGAGAAACGCAAACGACCAAAGCCCCCTACCCCTCCTCCTCCTCCCAAAAAATAGTTAATTAGGAATTTTTCCCCCGGGCCGCTTTTTTAAGAACTTTACAATTTCGTTGAAGTGTTCTTCTTCTCCATCGAATAATCTTTTTTTCACAATAGGATAAGCATCAATATCATGGTAATAATCAATTACTGTGGTCGAATAGTGGCCAATCATTTCTTCCGGAATCATTCTACGATTGGCTATATAACAAAAATCATCCAATACATTGAATAGCCGTTCATACCAGTTCATTAAGATTTCTTCGTCATTGTCCTGTTTCGCTTTTCTTTCAATATCCTTCTGTTCTTTTGCAAGTTCATCCAGACTAGAGGAGATCTTAAAAAAGAGATCCGTTTCATACGCCTGTCTCATCCGCTTTATTGTTTTTCTGTTTTGATCAATGATTATTAGTGAAACAAGAAACCCAAGAACTACAACAAGACTGGAAATAAGTTCAATTATTTCCTTATGACATATTATCCACTGCATAGTCCACCTCCCCTTTTTGATGCTGAATCTATACCACGGCCGGGGGATTCTTTCAATCGGACCCGTGATGGCCCAGAGGCCTTCTTCCCAGCCGCAAATTCTCCATTGCACCGCCAGCGTGGCCGCAGTAGAATCAGGGCAGCAGGAAGGAAATAAAAGGAGGATCTGTTATGAGTACAAAAGTTTTTATAAGTTGGGGTGGAGACGTAAGCTATAAACTTGGGGAGGCACTCAGTGAGTGGCTTCCATCGGTCCTTCAGCACGTGAAGGCTTACTTCTCTCCCGACGACATCCAAAAAGGTACCAAATGGGAATCAGAGATTTCGACAGAGCTTGCGGCCACCAATATCGGAATAATTTGCCTAACTCGCGACAATACTGAAAGGCCGTGGATACTTTTTGAGGCGGGCGCCTTAGCTAAGCAAGTCGGCAAAGCAAAAGTGTGTCCGCTTCTATTTAATCTGGAGCCAGCAGAATTAAAAGGTCCGCTAGCTACATTTCAAAGCACTAGGTTTACGAAGGAAGATTTCAAACTTCTTCTTACGAGCATTAATTCTGAAGCTGCGGATTCAAAACTAGAGCCTAAGGCGCTAGACAATGTTTTTGAAAAGTGGTGGCCCGATTTAGACGACAAAGTAGCCAAGGTCCTGGCCTCTAAGCCTGATATAACAAAGAAAGCGATTCGACCCCCAGAGGAATTATTGATGGAGATTCTAGAACTGGTTAGAACGAGCGCATCGCGAGAAATTGGTTTTCCAAAATTCTATCAGTTGGGAATCTCAGAATTAATGAGCGCCATTCAGGCATTAACGTCGCTTGTTGGAAATGGCAAAACGCGTCAGGCATTGGATGCACTTCTTCAAATGCGCCGCCCGCTTAACAATATCTTCTCTCTAACTGGAAATCCCGAAATGTATCACGCTCAGTTTGGGGACATCGTAAAGCAATTAACAAATAGAGCTCTAACGCAAGGTGGCCCGACAGAACCGACTGGGCCTACGGGACCGATTCAGTCACCTGATTTTATGGATGGCCCGAGCAGATAATCTTCGAGAGTGTTCTCGGAGACGATCAGGCACGAATTAATCAGCCTTTGAGAATGCGCAGTTCCACCCCCAATTTTTTTGCCAAGAGCAACAGTATTATGAGCATCAAGAGTCCTATTGCCCACGCATAAATCTGAAAAAGGGCCTTAGATCGTTAAATCCATCCCTCTATTGAACAGCTCAAGCCTCCGCTGTAGAATTAGCTCAGCAACTAAGTGGGAATGGAGCCCCTCGGAATTGGCGGGCACATATCGTAGATAGTGGGCATCGTCTAATTCCCTTGTCGCGGTAATAGGAGGCGATATGGCTATTGGCGAACTTATCCTTAAGGGAAGTCAAAACACCCTAACAGCCCTCCAGCTTACGTATGACTATTACAAGCACATTACTACCTTAAGTCTCGGCGTAGTGCTCTTTATCTCAGCCTTTTTAAAAACAAGTAACGCTGGTGGTCTTAGAGAGGTTTTTATTTTATTCTCTATTACCGCATTTCTTATATCAATAATATTCTCACTAATGATTATGAGATACATATCGAAAATTCTGAGTTACTCCTCGAGCGCTCAGGGCTTTTCTCAACTGATTGACGCTTCTAGTTTGCTCGAGCCTCAAAAGCAGCTTGAGGAACTAAAGAAAATCGGTGTTCAGATGAACGCTTTTATGGATAAGTCTATGGGCGAGGCTAAGCTTCTCCAAAAGTGGATTATTCCGACCTGGAGCGCTTTTCTATGTGGAGTAATATTCGCAGTTCTCTACATAGTCTCTCCCATTTTTTATAGACTCTGGAATTCTTTAATATATTTGTTTGTCTAACGCTGATAAATAAAACAATCAGGGGGAAATAAGAGAGCGCGCCCGGGGTGACTCGAACACCCGACCTGCTGATTCGTAGTCAAACGCTCGGCCTGCTCTGGAATCATCAGCCCCAAAAACCGCCGCGGGAGTTTTCAGCGACTTTTGAATCAAAAAAGCCGTAAAAACCGCATAAAACAGCATTAGCGGAGAAGCGCGGGCGATTCGACGCGATCCGAGGGAATCCGCATAAGCGGCTGATTCTTATGGGATTAAGAGAGTGCCGGTGGAGGGAATCGAACCCACACCCGAGTTGCCCCGGACGGGATTTTGAGTCCCGCGCGTCTGCCAGTTCCGCCACACCGGCACGGCCAATAACTATAAGGGAAACTGGCCCTATTTTCAAGGACGGGCGGCGGACAAGGGCGCGCGGTAGCCGTCAAGACAAGAAAGGGGACACGTACCGAAGGTACATGTCCCCGACGACGTTGCCTATCCCCCGTCCTGTCTGATATAGTTTCGGCATGCCGACACCCGAGAGGATCGAAAAGGTCAGCCGCGTCCTGTCCCACCGTCAATCCGACCTACGCGTCGTTCTCGAGGGCGTGACCATCGCCCACAACGCCAGCGCCGTCATCCGGACGTGCGACGCCGCGGGCGTCCTCCACCTCGACCTCGTCTCTCCAAATCCCGAGCTCCTCCGCTTCAACGAGGCCATCTCGACCCGGGCCGACAAGTGGCTCGAGATCGCCGTCCACCCAACCCCGGCCGAATGCCTCGAGCCGTTGAAAAAAGCGGGTTTCGAGATCGTCGCCACGCATCTCCAGAAAGACGCCATCCCCTACACGGACGTCGATTTCGCCAAGCCGGTCGCCCTCGTCTTCGGCAGCGAGTCGGACGGTATCTCGGAGGAAGCGCTCGCCTTCGCCGACAAGGTCGTCCGCATCCCGATGCTGGGCATGGTCCAGAGCCTCAACCTGTCGGTCTCCGTGGCGGTCATCCTCTACGAGGCCCTGCGGCAGAGGTCGGCGAAAGGTTATTTCGACAAGGCCCGGCTCTCGGCCGAGGAATTCGAGCGGCTGAAGAAGAGATGGCTTAATCTGCCGCCAGAATAAAAGAAGGGGGACACGTACCGCTTCGAGAGAAGCGGAACATGTCCCCCAAGAAAAGAGACAGGAGCAGGTCTCTTAGATCCTTTTCAATAGCCCCTTTTGACTGCTCTTCTTCAGACTCTGCCGCAGCTCAGGCATCCCGTCGGCCTGCCACTTCATGAGCTCGTTCTTGAAAGCGTCGGTATAGCCCTGCCAGGATTCGAGGAAGCCCTGGAAGTTTCCGGAGTCGAAGAGCCCCCCGCTCTCCTCCTCGGAAACCTCGACGTCGAGTGTCATGGTCTTCTTATCCCTCAAGATCTCGAGCTTGACCTTGGTCCCCTTGGCCTTGGCCTGGACGAGGTCGATGAGGTCGTTCACGGTCTCCACGCGCTTGCCGTCGACGCTGACGATGACGTCGCCGACCTTGAGCTTGGCCTTTTCCGCGGGGCCGCCCTCGGTCAGCTTGGAAACGATGAGGCCCGTCCCCTCCTTGACCCCGAAGTGCTCGGCCAACTCGCGGTTGAGCTCGCCGCAGTAGACGCCGATGTATTTCCGCGTTTCGTAGGACCACTCGGGCGTCTTAGGGGCGGGCGGCCGCGGACGGAACTCCATCCTGGGGGCCATCTCCGGGGAAACCGACTTGGGCGTCGTGCCGGGCATCGGCGCGTCCGGCCCGAAGAGCCCCGGGAAGCGGATCTCCATCTCCCTCTGGGCTTCGTTCTCGGGATATTCGCCAAGCTTGACCTTGACGTCCATGGGCTTGCCGTCCCGCTCGACTTGGAGGGTGACATCCTGCCCCGGCTTCCTCTTCCGGATTTCGGCGGCCAGCACGTCGGGGCTGGAAACGTCCTTGTCCCCTATCTTGAGGACGACGTCGCCGGTCTGGAGCTTGGCCAACTCGGCCGGGCTGTCCGGGTCGGTGGAGCCGATCTCGGTCCGGCCTTCCTCGTTGAGGACGATGCCCACTCCCAGCCAGCCCCGTTCGACCTTGCCCTTGTCCTTGATCTGGGCGCTGATGTCCTTGACGACGTCCACGGGCACGGCCAGAGCCATCCCTGAAGAGGGGGCTTCGGCCCGGCTGCTGAAGACGTATCCGGAGCCGGACTGTTCCTTGTCCCTGAACTGGAAAACAACGGGCTTCTCCTCCATGTAGATGCCGCGGAGGAGCCCCACCATCCGACCGTTGGCGTCAACGACGGGGCCGCCGCTTGACCCGGGCGTCACCCAGACGTTGAGCCGCAGCTTGTCCTCGGCGACGGAGCTGACGATGCCCTGGGTCACCGTCGCGGTCTGCTCGGGCGAAACCCCGATGACGCAGATCCAGGAGCCCGGCGCCAAGTCCGCCGCCTTTCCGAGGGCCAGGGCGGGCAGGCCCGCGTCCTTGGCCTTGAGCAGGGCCAGCTGGGTCTCCGTGTCGAAGCCGAGGAACTCGGCGTCGATCCTCTTGCCTTCCGACGTCGTGACGGTGATCTTTTCTTCACGCGGGGAAATGAGGGCGGTGGTGACGATATAGCCGCCCTTCTCGATTACGACTCCGGTGGCCACCCGGCGCGTATGGTTCTGCACCTCGACCCGGACGACCGAAGGAAAGACTTTTTTGGCGACGCCCGTGATGTCGGGTTCGATGCCCTTCGCCCCGGCCGTTTCAGCCCCGAAAGAGGGGGCCAGGACGGCGAGGGAAGCCATGATCACGAGAGCCGGTTTGATCATCCTGTTCATGGCGGTAGTACCTCCTAATAAATGATTTCCGAAGATACGGACTCGGAAACCTGCTCCAGTATGTAAACCGTTCGGGGTTGGGATTGAGCATTGCGGAATTCGGACGCGTAGTCCATGGTCTCGTAAACGGGAATGGAGGGCACGGTCAGGGCCTGCCGCTCGGCGAATGTCAACGGGGGTTCCTTCTGGAAGAGGGACGGATTGAGGAGGACAAAACCGACGAGGACGAGGGCGGCCGAGCCGGCGAACGCATAGAGGAAGTTCGCCCGGTGGACCCGCGCCCGCTCCTTGCGGGCGGCCGGAAGCTTGGTCAGGACGGCCTCTTCGAAGCCCGAGGGGGCCGCGACCCTGTTCATTTTGGCGAGAAGTTCATGCCCTTCCATGTTCACTCACCTCTTTTTCAGCCGGATAGGGCTCGGCGGTCATGGCCTTTTCCAGCTTTTTCCTGAGCTGTTCCCGGCCGCGGCTGATCCGGGCCTTGACGGTCCCGACCGGCCGCTTGATGATCCGGGCGATCTCCTCCTGGGAGAAACCCTCCATGTCCTTGAGGACGACCGGGATGCGATAGCGGGGATGGAGCCCGTCCAGGGCCTCGCGGAGGTTCCGGACGAGCCCCGGGTCGGCCGGGTCTTCGTAATAGGTGCCGCTCGAGAAGTTGTTGGGGATGTCCTCTAGGGAGACGGTGGCCGTCTTCCTCGTCCTCCGGCACTCGGTCTTGGCCAGGTTCGAGGCGATGGTGTAGATCCAGGAGGACAGGGGCGCGATCGGCCGGTACTTGTCGGCCTTGAAGTAGACCCTGAGGAACGTCTCCTGGGCCAGGTCGACGGCCTTCTGATAGTCGCCCGAGAACTGGTAGAGATAATTCACGATCTTGTCCTTATAAAGACCCATGATCTGGCCGAACGCCCACTCGTCTCCGTCCTGGACGCGCCGGATCAGCTCTTGTTCGTCCATGCTCGTATCCTAAAACCTCGATTTCCCCAAGAAAGTTACATTAAATCCCTATTATTATAGGCCGTTTTATTGGAAAATGGGCCGGGAATGGAACTTTCCTCCATCCGACTCCGTCAACCAAGGTGAATTGAGTGGATTTGAACGAAGTCATCAGAGAGTGCCTGGGCGGGAGCCAGGGAGCTTGGGAAACTCTGGTGAACACGTTCGCCAAAAGGATTTTTAACATGGCCTATCAGTTCTCCGGGAGCCGGCAGGAAGCCGAGGACAGGACCCAGGAGGTCTTCCTCAAGCTTTCCGGCGCCCTGCCGAAATACGACTTCGGCAAGAACTTCACGCCCTGGCTGCTCACCCTGGCCAAGAACCACCTCATCGACGAGTACCGCCGGACCAAGTGGGAAAAGACGCAGAGGGACGATTACGACGAACGCGTCCTGGCCCAGGCCGCCCACGACGGCCCCGAGCAAAGTCTTGTCGCTAAGGAAACCAAGGCCCTCGTTTGGGAGGGGCTCAATCGCCTGTCGGCGGATATGCGGATGGTCATCATCCTGAGGGACCTGCAGGGGAAGAGCTACGAAGAGGTCGCCGAGATCCTCAGCCTGCCCCTGGGAACGGTCAAGTCGCGCGTCAACCGGGCGCGCCTCCAACTGGCCCAGGTCCTGAGGGAATACCGGGGAGAAATCTCATGACCTGCGAACGGTTCGAAGAACTGCTGTCCGCCTACCTCGAGGGTGTGCTGGCCGCCGCGGAGAAGACCGAAGTGGACACCCATCTCGCCGCCTGTCCGGAGTGCGCCGCGCTCCTCGCCTTGATGAAGAAAATGACGGAGGCCATGGCCGCCTTCCCCGAGGCCGAGCCTTCGCCGGCCCTGCTCTCGAGTCTCTACGCCATCCCGGCCGCGAAGCGCGAGAAAAGGAAATTTTTCCGGCCGGTCTTCGATTGGCTGACCCGGCCCGCCCTCCAGCCCGTCTACGCCGCTTTCACCGTCCTGTTTATCGCCGTTTCCTTCGTCCTCTTCCATCCGGAAGGCCGGGGGATCCGGAAGCAGTTCGACCTGACGTTCCATCGCGGTATCGGCACGGCCGAGAAGCTCTACGCCGGGGCCGGAT
This sequence comes from Candidatus Aminicenantia bacterium, assembly GCA_041479905.1. Classification (GTDB taxonomy): domain Bacteria; phylum Acidobacteriota; class Aminicenantia; order Aminicenantales; family Saccharicenantaceae; genus RBG-16-66-30. The sequence continues at coordinate 5,446 of JBGOYY010000059.1, read as the reverse complement.
CGCTCAAATCCGAAGTCGGGTCGTTCGCCGGCAACGTCGTCAAGTCCATCAAAACCCTCGACCTCCTGAAGGGCGGCGAGGGAAACCAATAATGCCAACGGAGGTAACATCCATGGAAGAAAAAGTCGTCATCCAGCAGCGGCCCCCGAAGTCGCCGGCCGCGGCCGCCATCCTGTCGATCATTTTCCCCGGCACGGGCGCTCTCTACAACGGCCAGGTCGCCAAGGGCGTTTTCTACATGATCCTCTTCGCCGGCCTGATCACCATCCAGGGCGGCGGCGGGGGGCAGCCCTTCAAGGCCCTGCTCCTGGCCGGGTTCTATTTCTTTCAGATCATCGACAGCATCCAGGTCGCCAAGACGATCAACCTGAACGCCGCCGGCCTGAAGCCGGCCGCCGGGCCGGCCGGCCAGGGACTTCCCGAGCTCGTGCCTTCGGGCTCGATCTTTTGGGGCCTTTTCCTCATCGCCCTCGGCGTCCTGCTCATCCTGGCCAACTTCGAGATCATCCTCTACGAAGTCCTGTTCCGCTTCTGGCCGGTCGTGGTCATCGCCATCGGGCTCAAGCTCGTGGCCGATTCCGTGGCCAAATCCAAGAAAGGCAACTAACGGAGGTCCACCATGGCAAGACAGAAACACCGCGATTCGCTCATCTGGGGCGTCATCCTCATCGTGCTCGGCGGGATCTTCCTCCTCGAGCAGTTCCACATCGACGTCTGGGACCAGGTCTGGCGGTTCTGGCCCGTCATCCTGATCGTCTGGGGCGCCAACAAGCTCTATCTCGGGCTCAAGGAGAGGAGCCAGCGCTCCGAGACGCCGGCCCGGGACAAAGACCATGAAATTTAGGGAAGTCTTCCTCGTCGCCGTCCTGATCCTGGCCGGCCTCGTCGTCTACCAGATCCAGACGGGGCACTGGAACCTCGACTTCAACTGGGGCGACGATTTCGCAGGGTTCGGCAGAGAGTACACTGCCGAGGAGACGCGCACGATCGAGGCTCCCCTGCCGTCGGCGATCGAGATCGTGAACGGCCACGGCTGGGTGGAAGTGCGCGGCGGAGACCAGGACACGGTCCAACTGACGTTCAAGAAGGTCGTCTGGCGCAGGACGGAGGAGGAGGCCAAGGACATCGCCGGCCGGCTCAAGTACACGCTGACCATGGCCGCGGACAGGCTGACGCTCGCCACCAACCGGGACGAGTTCCGCAAGAAGAACTTCGAAACGGGCTTCATCCTGACCGTCCCCCGGGCGATGGCCGTCCACGTCGCCAACGCTTACGGTGTCGTCCGCGTCGAGGGGGTCAAGGAGGCCACGGTCCACAACCGCCACGGCGAGCTTTACGCCTCGGACATCCAAGGACCCTGCACACTGGAGACGAGCTACGAGGACCTCGAGGCGCAGAAGATCCAGGGCGAATGCCGGATCACCAACAGCCACGGCGACGTCCGGGCCGTCTCGGTCGCGGGCGACCTGTGGATCGAGACGAGCTACGCCCAGGTCCGGGTCGAGGACGCCGGCCAAAAGGCGGATATCCGCGGCTCGAACGTCGCCGTCGACGCGCGGCGCGTCGCGGGGGCCGTCACCATCGACACGTCCTACGAGAAGGTCCTCCTTTCCGACGTCGGCCCGGCCGCGGTCACCGGGCACAACATGGCGGTCACCGCCGAGAACGTCCGGGGCGACCTGGACGTCCGGACGAGCTACGAGGCGGTCCGGGCCACGGGCGTCCAGGGCCGTTTCTTGGTCGACGCCCACAACGCCTCCGTTTCGGCGACGGGGATCGGCGGCAGCGAGATCTCGGTCAAGACATCCTACGAGAATGTCGAACTGGCCGATTTCTCGGCGGAGGTCACGGTCGTCCTCCGCAACGGCAACGTCACCCTCAAACCTCTCGACCTGAAACACGGCATGGACGTCCGCAACGAGTACGGGACGATCCATCTCGCCTGGCCGGCCGGCGAGTCGCCGCGTCTCGAGGCTCGATCGAAGGGCGGGGAGGTCGAGTGGGGGCTTCCGGAAAAGCCGGACATCGAACAGTCCAACGGCGTGTCCCTGATCAAGGCCTTCACGGGGAACGCCGGCGCTCCCCTGGTCTACCTGTCCACGACCTACGAGAACATCCGCATCGAGGCCGCAAGCCGGAAATTCTAATACTGAATGGACAACGCCACTATGGCCGGTTCCCGGGTGGGAACCGGCCGTTTTTTTTAGAGGTGCCGGGCCTTGCAAAGGCGGATGCGCTGGGCGATGACGCCGTTGATCTTGATGTTGAAGTAGGAGATGAGGTTGGTCACGTCTTTCTTGTACTTCGTGACGTAGCGCACGAAGTCCGAGCGCTCCTTGAAGCGGAGGAGGCTTTCGAACTCAGCGATCGTATCGTGGAGCTCGACGACGTAGTGGTTGATCGTCCGGTACTGGGCGTTGATGTCGATGAGGTCCTTGCCGGAGAGCTTGGCGAAATCGAGGTGCGGCGGGAGGCTCTGGAGGATGAGCAGGCCTTCGTTGTGGAGCTCGCTGACCGAATCGCCGATCTCCTGGAAGTAGGACCCAAATTCCTGGGCCTTTTTCAGCTTGGCCCCGGCCCGCTCGCAAAGCCTCTCGAACTGGGCCTTGAGCGAGACGACCGAGTCCTTGACGCCGAAGTATTTCCGATTGGGGCTGAACAGATCGAGGAAGTCCCGCCCGATGTAGATCTTGTCCTCGTAGCAGGTCAGGAGCTCCTTGGGCGAGTGGGTGTAGAACTTGATCTCGAAGCGCCGGCCCTCGGAATCCCGCTCCCGGAGCCGGGCCAGGACGAGGCCGTTATTCTGCTCGATGAAGTAGCTGCTGATGTCGATGAGCACGGAGTAGACGGCCAGGTTCTGGACGATGGCCTCCTTGAGGTAGTCGAGGACGGCCTCCTTCCGGGTGATGAAATCGGTGATGCCTTCGTCGGCCGTCGGGTTAAGGACGGAAAAGCTCGGCGAGAGGAGGTAGAGGACGGGGCCGCGGCCGAGCTCGAGGTGTAGGTTCTTGGAGACGCTCTGGTAGAGATCGTCGAGCAGCAGGGGCTTGAGGTGCGGAAGGGCGGCCAGGTCCAGCTTGGAGAGTTCTTCCACTTCGTTCATGGCGTCGACCTCGCTTCTGAACCGAGTGTAACACCCGGTTCGAAGAAAAGTCAACGGGCGGAGGATCCCCTCCGGTAAGTCCAGCCGTCGGAGGCGTATTTCGAGGTCTGGAGGGCGCGGACGGCCTCCTTGTCGGCGGGGGCCAGGGCGAAACGCTCGAAAGAGACGCCGAAGAAATCGGCGAATCCCTGGACGAGGGGCCCGACGGCCCCGTCGAAATCCATGGGCCGGCCGAGCGCCTCGGAGAGAGAGGTCATGCCCGCGCCCTCCTCCGATTCGCCGGGCCTGGACACGGCGGCCAGGAGGGCCTCGTCCTTCTCCAGGGGGATGGAGCCGTGCTGAAGAAAGAGCGCTCCGGTCCTCTTCTGGGCGCTGCCGACGATCTTCTTCCCGCCGATCTCGATCTCGTCGCGAGCCGGGAAGGCGAAGCAGGGCATGGTCCCCTTGATGTAGGACGGCGGGGGGGTCTCGGCCAGACGGGCCGAGAGGCCCAGGATCGCGAGCCCTTTCAGGAGGGCCCGGGAGATGAGCTGATACGAGTCGCGGAGGGTCTCGGTGAAGGCCGCCGTGTCGGACGAGGCCACGGCATAGGTCACTTCCCGATCGTGGAGGACGAGCTTGCCGCCGGTCATGCGCCGGACGATGTCGATACCGTGAGCCGCGCAGAAGGCCGCGTCGACGACCCTGCTCGCGTCCTGGGAATAGCCCAGGGACGCGGTCGGCCTCTCCCACTGGTAGAAACGGAGGAAAGTGCGCGAGGCTTTCTCGGCCTGGCGGAAGAGGAACTCGTCGACCGCCATGTTCCAAGAACCGGGAAGGGGGGCGGACTCGACGATCAGTTGCCAGGTTTTCATGGGCGGAAAAAATGGAGCGGGCAATGGGACTCGAACCCACAACTCCCGGCTTGGGAAGCCGGTACTCTACCATTGAGCTATGCCCGCTCACAAGGCCCTAGAATTCTAACACAATCCGCGGACAAGTCAACGCGACGGAGGGCGGCGCGTTGACTTATGGGGTGGCCGACAATATAATCCGAGGGAGACCGTCCGGGAGGGAGAGCCCAAGATGTCCAAGGAAACCCTAAATCCGCCCCAGCCCCAAAGCTCCGAGAGACACCAGTTTCCCGGCGTCACCCGACTGGGCACGACGATCGTCCTCAACGGAGAAATCGAGGCCCACGAGGACGTTTTGGTCGAGGGCCGGTTTCAGGGGAAAATCACGCTCCCGTCGGGCACGCTGACCGTGGCCAAGGGCGCCCGCGTCGAAGCCGAGGTCCGCGTCCGGGCCCTCGTCCTCCACGGCGAGCTCAAAGGCACCGTCAGGGCCGCTGAAAAAGCGGTCATTTCCGAAACGGCCGAGATGGACGGCGACGTGATCACGCCCAGGATCACCATCGCCAACGGCGCCCGCTTCGCCGGCGGCATCCGCATGAAGGAGTGAAGAACCCCTTCTTTTTCGCCATGAAAGCGTTTGAGCTCAGGTCGGAATTTTCCCCCAAAGGCGACCAGGTCCAGGCCATCGCCCGTCTCACCGAAGGGCTGGAGGCCGGCGCGCGCCATCAGGTCCTGAAGGGCGTGACCGGTTCCGGCAAGACCTTCACCATGGCCAACATCATCGCGCGGGCCAACCGCCCCGTCCTGGTCATCTCCCACAACAAGACGCTCGCCGCCCAACTCTACCAGGAGTTCCGCCGCTTCTTCCCCAGGAACGCCGTCGAGTACTTCGTCAGCTATTACGACTATTACCAGCCCGAGGCCTTCATCCCCTCGTCGAACACCTACATCGCCAAGGAAGCGACGATCAACGACGAGATCGACCGCCTCCGCCTCTGCGCCACGAACTCCCTGTTCGCCCGCCGGGACGTCATCATCGTCGCCTCGGTCTCGTGCATCTACGGCATCGGCGCGCCCGAGACCTACTACTCGATGAGCTTCGCCCTGAGCGTCGGCGAAACCCTGGGCCGCAAATCCCTCCTCGAAAAGCTCGTCTCCGTCCAGTACGAGCGCGATGAGGGCGAATTCAAGAGAGGGACTTTCCGCGTCCGCGGCGACATCGTCGAGATCTTCCCGAGCTACGAGGACTCGGCCTACAGGATCGAACTCGAGGACGGCCGGGTCAAGGCGATTTCCGCCGTCGACCCCCTCCTGGGCAAGGTGCGGCAGAGCCTCGAAACCGTCATGATCCATCCCCGGACCTTTTTTTCAACGCCCGCCGACACCCTCAAGTCGGCGGTCGCCGGCATCGAAGCGGAGCTCGTCGAGCAGGTCGCCCACTTCCAGCGGCGCGGCCAAGCCGTCGAGGCCGAACGCATCGAGGAGAGGACGCTCTACGACCTGGAGATGC
>JBGOYY010000058.1:0-19116 GCA_041479905.1 Candidatus Aminicenantia bacterium | reverse complement strand
TTGTAAATGTCAAGGACTTTTCCCACCCTCACGGTAAGGACATTTCCCATAGGCACGGTAAGGATATTTCCCATCCTCCACGGGAATGACTCAGACCTCCTTTCTTGATTTTTTGATCCGGTAGGACTCGCCATCCAAGGTAAAGACCCGGGCATGGTGAAGCAGCCGGTCGAGAAGGGCCGTGGTCATGACGCTGTCGCCCATCATCTCGGCCCAGGTTTCGAAGCTCTTGTTGGAGGTGACGATGACGGAGACCTTCTCATAGAGCTCGCTGATCATGTTGAAGAAGAGGTTCGCCTCCCGTCTCTCAATGGGCGTGTAGCCGATCTCGTCGATAATGACCAGGTCCGACTTCATGATCCTCCGGATCCGGTATTCCGACGCCTTCTGCACCTCCGCGGTCTTGAGAAGCTTGATCAGGTTCGTGACCCGCTCGAAGCAGACTTTGTACCCTTTTTCCACGGCCGTCTGGCCAAAAGCGATGGCCAGGTGCGTCTTCCCGATGCCGGGTGGCCCAAAGAACAAAAGATTTTGCTTGGTGTCGACCCAGCGGCAGTCGAGGAGGTTCACCGCCTCGGATTTTCCGATCCCCTTGACCCGGCCAAAGTCAAAAGTTTCCAGCTGCTTTGTGACCGGGAAGTGGGCCCCGGTCATGTTCCTCTCGACCCGGCGCTTAACCCGGAAGTCGATCTCCCCCGAGAAGATGGCGTTCAGAAACGCCAGGTAGGAGACTTTCCTCGACTCCGCGTCGTTGACCAGCTCATCGAGGCTCTGGAGGACCCCCTGGAGGCCGAGCGTCTTGAGATAGCCGAGCGTCTGCTCGTAGGCCTTCATGAGACCGCCCTTTCCCGGACCGCCTGCTCGTATTCGGATAATTGTCGCCGGCTGACCGGAAGCGGCTTATGCTGGCCGTGGCCCTCAACATCGATGACCGAGACTGGCTCCCTCCGCCGGTTTTCCCGTTCAAAATGGGCATAAGTGTCCTTGAGGTTGGTAAAACTGAGGGTGTCGTTCTCGAGACAGTAGACGATCGCCCTCTCCAGGACCCCGGTCGCGACCTCCCTCGAGGCGAAAAACCTCTTGGCTTCCCCGCACTGGTCTCTCGCATATCTCGGGAAGCGCTCGAAGTTTCGTTCCGTGAACAGCCTCCACGCCTCGAGCTCGAAGAGTCGGCTAACCGCGGCCCTGAGCTCCTCGATCGTCTTCTCGTTCTCTCTCTGGCAGGTTCGTGTCGAGACAAGCTGCCCTGGGATGAGGGAGAGCCTGTAGGCGACGATCTCCCGGCCCGTGAAGACGTCAAAAACGAAGAGCTCCTCGTCGGTCGTGTAGATCTCGACCGTCTTGTTCCTGTACTTCAGGGGCAGCTGGTAGCCGCAGGCCTTGACCGAGATCGCGGCCTTTTCGTTCGCCGTCCGCTCCTCCCGGCCGAGAAGCGAGTCCTTCCGGAAGATGGAGTTCCGCAGGGGCTTCAGATGGGCTCGTTCCTGTTCGATGAGAACGGCCGGGATCTGCCTCGTCGCCTGGGAGATCTTGCCGTTGGCCCGTCGAGGCAGCCAGCCGAGAACCCCGGCGTTCGCTTCCTCCACAGTCTCAAAATCCCGGGTCGAGAGGAAGTTCCCTTTGGTGAACTTCACCAGGTTCTCGATCTTGCCCTTCGATTCGGGGTCGGCCCGCCGGCAGACCCAGAGCCCGAACCCCTGCTCGTCGACAAAGTGCTTGAAGTCCTTGGTACAGATAATATCCCCGGCATTCTCGCTGACCACCATCAGCCGGTCCTGGTCGATCACCAACTCCTCGGGCCGGCCGCCAAAATAGTCGAACGCGTCAAGAAGCAAGCGGATGACGTCAAGCGTCCGGAAGGGCTTCCCCTGGAATATCACGTACTTGTAGCGGCTGGCCGAAAGAAGCGCGGCAAAGATATAAAGCCGAAGGCCGCTCGGGCAGTGGTACTGACCAAAATCAAGCTGCATCTGCTTGCCGAACGCGAGTTCCGGAACCTTCGTGTAGAGACGCGATGTCTCGTCCAGTCGCAGGCCGTCCGTCCCGATGAGGTAGCCGATGAAGTTCCGGAGGCTTTGTTCGCTGGCCGGAAGGACGCCGTATTTTTCCTCCAGATAATCGTAGACCGAGGCGACCTCGAGTTTCCGGAAGCTATTGGCCTCGTAGACCTCGAGGATCTCCTTCCGGAAACTGTCGAAGACCTTGTCCCTGTAAAGTTGATCCTGGCGGTAAACCCGCCAGGCCTCTTCCTCCATGGCGAAGTACTTGGCGACCGTCTTGGGGTCAAGGTCCAGGGCCTTGACGATCGAAGCCTTGGAAAATCCCTGCCTTCTGAATGCTTGAACCTGTCTGAACATCGCTTTCTTGATCATCCCGTCTCCTGTAAGGTTTTCCCCAACCTTACAGGAGTCCCCGAGGAATGGGAATTCCGTTTACCGGGGGCATGGGATTTCTGCTTACCGCAACCATGGGAAATCTGTTTACCATGACCCTGGGAATTCAGCTTACCGTTTCCATTCCTGGATGTTCCAGAAGGGTGTAAACATCAAGACCGTCCAGAAGATCGCGGGCCTCGCGTCGATCGAAATGACCGCCCGATACATTCACGATACGCCCGAGGATCTACGCCTCGCGGTCGCGAAATTGGGCGGGATCCTGGATTCAACACGACAAAAAGACGACACCCCCCCCGGGACGGTCACTATCACCGCGCCCGAGGCCCCTTCCGTAACTATCAGAACCCGCGAGAAATAAGAGTGCGCTCCGGGGTTACTGGAACTCCCGACCGGCTGATTCTACCCAATTCATCTTCTATTATGGCAATACAAATATCACGGATTCCCAGAAGGTCTGGATCCTTCACCGTTCCTAACGCCTTCACGCGCATTTCTAACTCATACTTCTCAACCTGCGGCCATTGGCCCACATAGTAGAGACCCCCTGAAGTGACGGGATATCCAATCTCCTTGATATGATTTCTATTAGGACAACTTAGTAACTCTTCCAGAAACATCCTTGGATTAATCCTAATCAAATCTCCCAAGGCCGCATCCAAAGATTCGGCAAGAGTCCCATCTGAGATATTCATTAGTCGAAACGCAACCTTCACGGCGTTCCTATCACTGATTTTCATTTCGTTTGAAAGAATAGGGAGGTTATTATCGAGGTAATCAATCAAATCTAAAAAGTTCTTTGTGTCCTTTATTTCCGCTACTTCCACATTAGATGCGGGAAGGTTGTTATAGAATCGAAGGGCATTTTCGGTTGATGGGTAATTGAAATACGCCTCTGCTGTCTTGAGACTAGTGGCCCAAATAATAATTTGATCCTGGCTTTGAACACTCGCTCCAAGAAGAGAGCTTAACCCTAAATAAAGGCCTATTACTAGAAACCTCTTAATTGGCATTTGAAGCCTCCTTTTCAATGTGCAGAATGCTTTAATAATATCAAAATCTACCAAACTGATTCAAAATAAAAAGGGATAAACCGTGACCCAACACGACAAAAAGTCGATACCCTCCCCGGGACGGTCACCATTCCGCGCCCTCGCCTGCGTCCGCAAGTATCAAATTACGGGAGAATTAGAGAATTGTGCCCGAAATGATGCGATATTATACCAGCTGATACGCTTTCTTATTATCGCGATGCATTCATCGCGGAGGCCCGCAAGATTCGCATCCTTCACTGTCTCCAGGGCTATGATCCGTAATTCTAATTCGTTCCGCTTAGCTTCATCACTGGCCGTAGATTCCCCATCAAGAATGGCGCCGTTGCAGAGAATGTAGCCAATGTCCTGAAATCCACGTTCCTTTAACTCGGCGAATCTCCTCCTGGTTTCTTCAAGGAACATTTTCGGAGCCACGCGGATTAAATCGCCAAGCATACTATCTAGCCACTCACTATAGATTCCATCCGAGATATTAAATAGACAGACGGCGATCTTTACGGCATTCCTATCGGGCTTCAGCACCTGTTTATTCAATACGTCCAGGTTATCAAAAATAAAGGAGCAAACCTTTTCGAAGTCCCCTTTTATGTTATCCCAATCGCCTTTTTTTGTAGGAAGCACTGCATAAAATCTGCGGGTATTTTCGGAAGTTGGAGAAGCAAAATAGATTTGGGCGGCGTTCATTATTTTGTCCCAATTCGTTCCCTCGACATTCGTTTGGGGATTGCCTCTAATTAACGACAGAGATCCGAGAATAAGTGCGGTCATCACCACAAATATTTTATGCATTTCGCTTTGCCCCTGCGCTCTTCTTATGATAAGCCGGAGGGAAGTAGGCGTCAATCTCCCTACCCTTTGATTCTGCCGTCGCACAAGCCTGTTTCGAGCAAAAGGCCGATATCCCGGATTCAACACGACAAAAAGTTGACACCCCCGCCGGGACGGTCACGATCACAAAACCCGCGGTTCCTTCCCCAATAATCACACACCGAGAGAATTAAAGAACCGCCCCCCTCGTCGATGGAAGATATCTATGCGGTAAATGGCCTCGATACTGCTGATGTCCGAGGAGGGCGGGTCATATATTGATTCGGGAGATGGGAGGGTGCATAATCTAGCAAAGGAGAAGTGGGATGGCGAAGAATTGGCGATTGTCGGTTTGCACGAGGTGGCGTCCGCTAGTTACGGTTCTTATGATATTCGGATTATTCATCGGTCTCGGCGGTCTCATATCCCTGATCGAGACATTTCGTTACGGCCCATTGGGTTCGTTGGAAGAGAAATCCGGGGAGCTTTCCTTGGGTATGACAGAAGAAGAACTGACCAAAATAATGGGCAAGCCCCGTTACATAAGGACGGTGCGTGCAGATGAGACAGACAGCCTATTTCCCGATGCCAGGAAAAGCGTTGAGGAGGCAATCCGGAAATATGGACAGGTGGTTGAATATGCTTTCGGAAAGAGGATGTTCGGTTGGACTGGGGAGGAATCAGTTGGCGGGATATACCTTGATAAGGAACACGGAAGAATCATACTACTTCGAGTCCAGTCGTGGTGGTTTGATCAGGCTCTGGCGGGGGAATATGAGAAATTTGCGGTGCTTGCCTTTTGCATTGCTGTGTCTTGGATAGGCCTCCATCTTTGGTGTAAAAGGCTACGGAAAAGGCGGGACTCACAACCTGGAATGGACCCTCCGTCATAGATGGAGTGAGATGACTCAGGATTGGCGAATAGCCATTTGCACAAGGTGGCGTCCGCTTGTGGGGACAGCGCTTGGAGTAGTGATGCTCCTTGTCAGCAACTTGCTCTTCTTCGGACTCAAGTTGTTTCAAATACTTGGAGAGGGCGGACCCTTATATTTCTGGCCCGGCTATTTCATACTCTGCATCTTACCGACCGTATTGGCTTTGGTAATATTTCGGCGGTGGTGCAGAAGAATCAATGATTCGACACGACAAAAAGTCGACACCCTCCCCGGGACGGTCACCATTCCGCGCCTGACCGACTCTTCCGCAAGTATAAGAAAAAAGAGAATTAAGAGTGGGGTGCTTCAGTAAACGACCTCATTACCCTTTTGCGCCACTCTCCCCAGGCGCAAGCAATCAAGGCATTGGGCAGCCCTGGTGGGAAGGGCGGAGGATTGTAATGACATGGCTAGTTTTGGTAACATCAATAAAGTCAGCCAGTAATCAGGAGGTGCCCGATGGCAGAAGATGCCAAGAAATGTCTGTTCTGCGGAGAAGATATTCTGCAGGTGGCGATCAAATGTAAGCATTGTGGGAGCATGCTCGATGGATCAGACCAGGAAAAGAAAGTCACTGTCGCGGGGGTAGATCCTTTTGCCGAACTGCATACTCCGATCAAAGGTAAGGCTAAAGGGAAGGTAACGTTTATCGGAAAGATTGGCATTGGATTAGGAATTCTTTTTATGGTGATGGGCGTTGCCACTATGGTGTCGGCTGGGGAAGACTTCGAAATGCAAAACTCTTTGTTAATAATCCTGCTAGGCGTTGGCATTTCGATCGCCAGCTTTTTGTGGGCAAGAAGGCCCGTGAAGAAGTAGGGGCGGCCCATTCCAAACCACTAGCTCGGCCCGAGAACTGCCAGCCGAGGCGCGGGGCGGTGGGGGGGAAGATATGGAAGAACTCAAAAAGCTCAATGAGATGACTTTCCCCGATGGCCGCACTACGAGTTTTGTAATACGTAATCGCGAAACCGGTCAGGTGAGAGAACTCAGCATTTGCGATCTCCACGAGCAGGTCGAATTAATAAGTCTGTACGAAACCGTTCCCGAAGAGGTTAGAAGTCAGTTCAACGTGGCTCGTAACTTGTGCCTCTACTCGTGGTACTGCTACTCATTTCACAGCGTGGCGTGCTTTAAGGCCTACTCGACGATTGAGATGGCATTGAGAATAAGGTTGGGCAAACCGGACGAGGCCACGTGTAATCTCCGGCCGATGCTGGACGAGGCCTTGGCAAAAGGTATCTTACAGGATAAGTTGGCGCCCGAGACGATCCCCTATTTACGAAATCTTACCGCACATGGAAGTCCGATGAATGGTCCCTGGTCGGTACAAATGCTCCGTCGATGTGCAGAAGTATTAAATCAGATATTTGCGCGGGCCGAGGAAGGGTTGCGGTAAAGAGTGGGGAGGGATAATATTTGCATTGAAGTCGAGAAGTTTAGCAAAAGTCGTTCTGTCCCGAGGTTACCAATTTCGATTGCCAAAGCTAATATGCGGGAGAGGCAAGTATGATTAAATCCGAAGATGAGATAATTACCCATTATTCTTCTCCATTGCTTGTCAAGGCTGGCCCGGGATCAGGTAAGACGACATTACTTGCAAAAAAGATTAAATTCTTACTAGATAAGGAGCGGGCTGATAAGAATACGATAACTGTTCTTACATATAATAAAGACACGAAGCGACACTTAGTTAGTATCCTAGTAGATAAGAACCTGGATTATCATATTAGGCCACAAGACCTTCCTAACATTACTACCATGCATGCTCTTGGGCACGGCATAATCAAAGAGAGCCCAAGAAAGATTGGACTCCGTAAGGAAAATCTAGACGTCCAGGATGATGAGAATGTTACTCGTTTAATATTTCGCGACGCGGCTTTAAATCTCGATTATTCTGAAGAAGATGGGCTGTCCGCTAGAAAATGTAAGCAGACCGGAGATTGTAAACCGGGGGCTACTTCTAAAAAATGCAGGATTTGTGAAGCATATTGGAAAATAATGGCGGTATTTAACCTGGTCGATTTTGATGATCAAATTCTCTTTGCATGTCGGGTTTTAGAGGAGAACCAGGATATCTTAGCCAAATATCAATCCAAAGCTAAGTATCTATTGGTCGACGAGTACCAGGATATTAATGCCGCTCAGTTCAGACTAATTTCGTTGCTGAGCGAGAAATCAAGGAATGGGCTTTTTGTCGTGGGAGACGATGCACAGACAATATATGCGTTCCGCGGCTGTAATCCCAAATTCATCCTAAGATTTAAAAAGGATTTTCCTGGTGCAGAAAGTCCGCTCTGGCCATATAGCCATAGGTGTCATGAAAAAACTATGGCTGACGCGTGCAAAATCCTAGAAAAATACTATAAGGAGTGGGAAAGGCCAGCGCTGGAATATGACGCTAAAGACGGGGAACAACCAGATATTTGGCAACTCCGCAGCGAATTAGAGGAAGCCAAATGGGTGGCACGCGGGGCCCAAAAGTTTAATCATGAAAAGAAGTCCGTCCTAATACTCGCCCCGAAGAAGGAATTATTTATTTTGGTGGCGAAAGAGCTGAAGAACTTAGATGTCCCGTTTACTGGCCAAGAGAATCTATTTCCCAAATATCTAAATGACCATATTAATTCTATCGAATCTTTTCTGAAATGGATTGCTAAGCCGCACGATAGCTTCCTTACAAGACTAGTTATCGAAGAATTGTTGAACAGAGGTTCAGCAAAAGTACCAGGTGCAAAAAAGTTACGTGGCTTGAGACCGGAAACAAAAGAAAAGCGAATTAGTGCGGAGAAGGAAGTCGCGAAGCTTTGGAGACTTGTAACAAAGAAAGAGGATCTGTTTACAGCGCTTGACTGCGTGGGAGAAGAAAGTACTGTGCTAAATGCCATAAATAAAATACTGCAGTCCCTTGTTAAGTCATATGAACGATTGGAAGATAATAAGAACGAAGAGTTTATTAATCATTTGTTTATACAGTCAGGAATCTGGGGAAAATCATCTACCTTGGCAAGAGACTTGAGTTTGATAATAAATGTTCTTCGGTTAAAAAGGCCCACGGGTATTAGCAGGGTCCAACTGATGACGATGAGAAAAGCTAAGGGATTAGAAGCAGATATGGTAATTATTATTGGTTTGGAGAATGACATTTTTCCTGGTCCCGACCGGGATATTGTTGAAGAAGCAAGGTTGTTTTATGTTTCTATTACTCGAGCTAAGAATAGAGTCTACTTATTTCATTCGGGGAGAAGGCTGCGAGACATATCATATGGAAGTGAAATACTTAATAAACCTCGGTCCTGCTTTCTTGATGATATTGGGAGACAAAGCAAACATCAAGGAATAGGCAGCGAAAACCAGAGAATCGAAAATAAAGGCTGATCAGAGCAGACACCGGTTAGGGCGAATGATCGCGTCTCCTAGAGATAGACGCTGAGAGGCGACGGAAATTCTCACTAGGGAGGGGGCAAGTAAAATTAAAAAGCAAACAATGGTTGGCCTGATTTTGCTGGGCCTTTTAGCAGGGGCACTCCCTGCCCGGACCGTAGAGGGGGAATCCGTGAGTTTGTTTACAAAGAAACAAGAAGTCACTCTCGAAGGTTTTTGTAGGGATTTTTATGATAAGAACATCATGGCTCCAATTCTTGAAGGCATTGATCTCAATGCCGGCTTCGTCGAGGTCATTAAGAAGGAACTAGTTGAGGTTGACCCGAAACTCTCCACTATTGACGAAAAAAAGTTAGCCGCTGAGGTTGTCCTCCTTAGATTAGAGATATTTGGGCTGGCTTGGCAATATCAGTTTGGGGAGAGGTCGGCGGTGGCTCAAAGCGTGTTCACTAAGAACTACTTGCATGAGAAGGGGAGAGACGATATTTGGGATAATTTGCTGTTCTATAATAAAGCGATTGCGCGTTCTAGCACGCTCAAGAGAAAGGCCACTGATGAGACTGATTGGGAGTATCTTGCGAAGGTCGTTAAAACGAGAGCTGACCAATTTGACCAATATTATAAAGAGGGCTACGACCCGAGCGCGGTTGCGCGAGCATTGAACCGATTATTCACTAAGGACGCTTGGTATAATGATATCACCGTCCGACTATTAATGATGGGTCTCTTCGACCATCTTGGCTTTGGTCCCGATAATGAAGTTTGGGCCAATCAGGAAGCGCAGTTTCGGTTTAAGGCAATAATCGTTGGCTTTTATAGGGGAGCGCTGCAGGCGATGGAAAATATCAAGATAGTGAATAAATGATGAGGCGCCGAGGGGCCAGAGGCCTTGACAGGCATGGCCCCGATTGATCAAAATGACGCCAATGAAGGCGGATATCACGCCTCCCTATATTAAGACGCTCTTGGCGAGGAAGAATTCTCAGTAGGAGGGGCAAATGGAATTTCTTATAGGCTTCTCCATTATCTATCTTTTTCCGGCCTACTGCATTTATGTAATAGCCAAGAAATTTGAGGTTTACGATCCATGGAGAGCCTGGATTCCCATCATTAATCTTGTGGTCTTGTGTGAAATCGCCGTACGGCCAGCTTGGTACGTCCTATTATTGTTTGTTCCATTAGTCAATTTATTCATTTGGGCAAGTCTGTGGATGGATATTTCTGGAGGCTTGGGTCGGTCTCGGTCTTTGGGAATACTCGTTGCGGTTCCACTAGTAAATTTTGTTGTGCTTGGCTATTTAGCTTTTTCTACCCAACCTGTAGATTGGCAAAAGCCATAAGATAAGGTCATGATGGGGTGAAGGGTGTACCAAGAAAAAGATCATTTCCATTACTCCAAGGACGAAATCAAAGAGATGTTCAAGGAGAACTTGGCTAGCAAGAATTGGCCCATCAACCTGTCAGAGTACGATCAACTCTGTAGGTTAATAAGTTACTTGAATACAGAGCTTGTGAATCTGCTTAGAGATGAGATACATATTGTCATCTATAGTGAGCAAAAGGAGATTGATTGGAACGATAAAGTATTGTTTGCATGTTATTTGAATCTGCGGGATGAGGCATTTCTTAAAGCGAGAAAAGGCGCTATATTTCTCTCCCCGGAGTTCTTGAATCTCGAATATGGAATAGGAAAACTTAAAAAGCTATTCCATGAGATCGCTCACCATAAACTGGATCATCGTTTAGTGGAAACAGAGGCTGAAATAGGAGAGAAGGAAGAGGCCGCAGACAAACTCGCCTGTGAGTGGTTATGCGAGGAAGGTCATCATTTGGAAGATTGCTAAAGGCCTGTTGAGGAAGAACAGAATTATCGTTGCTATTATGCGCCAGTAGTGGGCTAGAGGATTGAAGATTGTTGATGCGCCGATTGATCAAATTGACACCGGTTAGGGCGGCTGATCGCGCCTCGTAGAGATAGACGCTTGGGGAGGCCTGGGATTCTCAGTGGGGAAGGATATTAGAGTGGATAAGAAAACGCGTTTAAAAAGACTTGAAGACCTGTTTCAAAACATTGAGGTTTCAGAAAGATTCACATCAAGAGAAGCATGCCTTGAATGGAGTAGTAAGGTTGCTCCACTCTTAAAATATAATGCTTTAATACATGAAGAGTTTACTAGGAATGCCAGTTTCCTTGCACACGATTTATCATCTATTCTCTTGGAGCCTACTATTGATAAGATGATCTATCAAGTTAGGATGGCGATAGAAGAACTGAAGATAGAGGTTGAGGATGATCAGGACGACAAGCAAATCGATAATAAACGGGATGAATATGTTGATGAGGAACGGCTAAAAGCACTGAAGTCTATTCCGAAAGACGCTTTCGATCTAACAAAACTAATTAGGATGCTTGAAGAATTGAATATATGCAGTCAAGCGGATTGTTATATGGCGACCATAATGCTGGTCCGCGCGGTGATTGACCATGTTCCGCCCATATTCGGATGCGGGAAATTTGCCGAGGTCGCTAACAATATTAAAAGTCATCAGAAATCGTTTAAGGAATCTATGGGACATCTCGAAGAATCCAGCCGGAAAATCGCGGATCAGCATCTTCATTATCAAGTTAGAAAAAAAGAAGAATTGCCAAATAGAACCCAAGTGAATTTTAGAAACGATCTAGATGTACTATTGGCAGAGATCGTAAGAATTCTGAAATAGCGACGGTAGTAGACTGTATTACAAAGATACTATCGGCCAGGAAAGAGCGTGGCGAAAATCGGATGGGCACTGGCCGACGATCACGTTGCCGACATGGGGATAGGTCCAGCGGATTGCCAAATCCCTGCGGGCAGAATCGGTTGGGCAAGAATGGGCGGGAATCGTAGCGGGGTGGAATCCGCCTGTGGAGTACCTACCCGCCTGCCGACCGCCGCGCCGACGGGCGCTCCATTGAGAACCTGCCCTTGATCCTGGCCCGGGGAGTCCCTTCGTCCAGGGCGGGGCCAGAGGCGCTGCTGGCCTGATCATGTCGCGGGCAGGCCCCTGATTGATGATCATTCCTCTTTAATAATCCCTTGACCCATGCCCGAGTCGCGCTCGTAACATCAGGTATATCTGTAACCTACATTCAATATTTATATAAATAAGGCAGGAATGGGGTGAGTGAGGGGAATCGAACCCCCAACCTTCGGATCCACAGTCCGATGCTCTAACCGTTGAGCTACACTCACCGTCCGACAGGGGCTAAATTATCGCACGGCGGCCCCGAGTAGTCAACGGGTAGAGGGGTCGGTGAGGGGAACGGAGCCCTTCTGGCCCTCGATGAGGTCGAGGACGTCCTCGGAGTCGCGCCAGCGCTCGCGGACCTTGACGTGGAGCTCCAGGTAGACCTTGTGCCCGACGTACTCCTCGATCTCGCGGCGGGCCTCGATGCCGACCTGCTTGACGAGCGAGCCATGGCGGCCGATGACGATCTTGCGGTGGTTGTCCTTCTCGACGAAGATCGAGGCGCGGATCAGGGTCACCGGCCTCGTCTCGCCCGGCTTCTTCCAGTCCGCCTGCTCTTTCTTTTCGATCGTCTCGATGTAGACGGCGGTGACGAAGGGCAGTTCCTCCTTGACGTACTTGAGGATCTTCTCCCGGACGATCTCGGCGAAAAGGAACCGCTCCGACTGGTCCGAGATCTCCTCGTCCGAGTAGAGCTTCGGCGCTTCGGGCAGGATTTCCGCGAGGAGCCTCTCCAGGAGGTCGAGGTTGATGCCGGTCAGGGCCGAGATGGGGATGATCTCGCGGAAGGGGAAAAGTTCATTGTAATGGGCGATGATCGGCAGGACCTTATCCTTGCGGACGATGTCGACCTTGTTGATGAGCAGGAAGACGGGCGTTTTCACCTTGCGGAGCGTCTCCAGGACGAACTCGTCGCCGTGGCCGAATTTTTCGGTCGCGTCGACGAGGAGGCAGACGACGTCCGAGGTTTCGAGCGAGGAGTAGACGAAGTTCATCATCCTCTTGTTCAAAGAGTGGAGCGGCTTATGGATGCCCGGGTTGTCGACGAAGACCGTTTGCCCCTTGTCGGTCGTCTTGATCCCCAGGATGCTGATCCGGGTCGTCTGGGGTTTGTCCGAGACGATGGCCACCTTCTGGCCGAGCAGGGCGTTGAGGAGCGTCGATTTCCCCGTGTTCGGCCGCCCGACGAGGGCCACGTATCCTGTCTTGAAGACGGGCTTCGGCGCCGCCTTTTTCGGGCCGGCCTTTTTCGGTCCGACCGTTTTCGCGCGTGTCTTTTTCGGAGCTGCCGGCTTCGCGGCTTTTTCTACAGGCGTCTTGGTTTTCGTCGTCCTCGGCATGGTTCCCCCTCGGCTCGTCTCAGGCCTTCCGGATCCTCAGCTTCTTGACTTTCTTCTGGTCGATGTCGAGGACCTCGAGGAGGAGGCCCTTGACGGTCAGGGTTTCGCCTTTGTAGGGAAGCCGTCCCAGATCGTGAGTGATGAGGCCTCCGACGGTGATGAAATCGTCCTCGGCCAGCTCGACGTCGAAAAGCTCCTCGAGCTCCTCGACCTCCGTCGCTCCCGAAACCGTGAAATCGAGGGGACCGTTCTCGATGATCTGGGCCTCCTCGGTGTCGTACTCGTCCTGGATCTCCCCGACGATCTCCTCGACCACGTCCTCCATCGTCACCAGGCCGGAAACCCCGCCATGCTCGTCGACGACGATGGCCAGCTTTTGCTTGACCTTCTGGAACTCGCGCAGGAGTCCGGCGACGGGCATGGACTCGGGGACGAAGGCGACGGGCCGGATGAGGGCCTGGATGGGCTGGCCCTTGTGCTTCTCGTCGGAGTACTCGAGGATGTCCTTGGCCATGACGATCCCTTCCATGTTGTCGAGCCGGTCCTTGTAGACGGGCACCCGCGAGTACTTCTCCTTGATGATGAGGTCCTTGAGGTTGTCGATGGTCGCGTCCTTGCGGATGCAGACCATGTTGACCCGGGGCGTCATGACCTCCCGGACCACGGTGTCGCCGAACTCGACGACGCTCCGCAGGAGCTCGTCCTCGCCCTTGTCGATGATCCCTTCCTCCGTCGCCTCGTCGATGAACGTCTCGATCTCCTCGTCCGAGGCCTCGCGGTCCTCCTCCATCTCCTCCCGCTGTTCCTCCCGTTCGAGGAGGTTGCGGGAGACGACGAGCACGGGGGAGGCGAGGAAGCGGACGAGGGAGAAGGCCGGCAGGAACATCCGCAGGAGGACGTCCTTGCCGGCGGAGACGAGCAGGCGGGGGACGAGGTCGAGGAAGATCCCGTAGACGGCCACGGCGGCCAGGAACAGCAACAGGGGTCGGAGCCCGGAGTCGGGCAGGACGACGAAACCGTAGACGACCAGGGCCAGGATGACCAGGATCCTCAGGAATTCGACGGCCAGCCGGGTTTCCTCGAAGTTCCCGAGGATCTTCGCCCGGGCGGCCTTGTCCCAGTTCTCGAGGAAACGGCTCAGCGATATCTTCGAGTACGAGTCCAGGCAGACATGGAAGAGCGACAGGAGGAACGCGGCGAGGAAGGCGAAGGCCAATCCTGTCCAGGTGACGGCGGCCATGGTCATGTCAGGTAGAGCCGGTGGGCTTTCCGCTCCTCATCCTCGATGCCGGCGGAATGGTCGTAGCCGAGGAGGTGGAGGAAGCCGTGGATGGCGAGCAGCCGGAGCTCCCGGTCGAGGCTGTGGCCCTTGGCCCGGCTCTGGCGGAAGGCCACGGGCACGGCGATGACGATGTCGCCCAGGTAGAACTTGCCGTCGGCCCCTTTTTCCCCGAGGGGAAAGCTCAAGACGTCGGTGGGCCTGTCCTTTTTCAAGAACTTCCGGTTGAGGGTGCGGATGGCCCGCTCGCCCACGAAAGCCAGGGTGACTTCCGGGTCGGCGAGGCGGTAGCGCGCGCTGAGCTCGCCGAGGAGGCGTTTAAACGCCTTCGTCCGGATCGGGTACTTTTTCTGGCGGTTGATGATCTCGATCATTGTCCTTTTTCCTGGCCGGGACGGTTTGTTTAGGCTTCCGGCCGTTGAAGCCGAAGCCCGGGTATTCGACTCGGGGATGGTAGATGGCGAAGAGGATGGTCAGGAAGGAGGCGGCGACGGAGCGGAGCTCCCGGAGGGAGAAGTCGCAGCCGTCGAGCTGGCCGTCCTGGAGCGTCGAGTTGATGATGTCGGTGATGACCCTCTTGAGATTGTCCTTGGTCGGGAACTTGAGGCTCCGCGAGGCGGCCTCGATGGAGTCGGCCAGCATGACCAGGCCGGCCTCCTTGGTCTGCGGCGCCGGCCCGGCGTAGCGGTAGGACTCCTCGCCGACGGTCTGCTGTTCGGGGTCGGTGGTCTGCTTGGCCTTGGCGTAGAAAAAACGGACGAGAGAACTGCCGTGGTGCTGTTCGATGATGTCCCGCAGGGGCCGGGGGAGCTTGAGCTTGCGGGCGAGCTCGACGCCTTCCTTGACGTGGTTCTTGATGACGAGCGTGCTCATGGAGGGCGTCAGGTCCTTGTGCAGATCGAATTCCCGCGACCGGTTCTCGATGAAATACTCGGGCATCTTGGTCTTGCCGATGTCGTGATAGAGGGCCCCGGCCTTGGCCAGCTGGGCGTCGAGGCCCAGTTCCTCGGCGGCTTTCTCGGCCAGCGAGGCGACGATGAGGGAGTGGTGGTACGACCCGGGCGCCTCCAGGGAGAGCTGCCGGAAAATGGGCAGGTCGGAATTCGTCAACTCGAGGAGCTTGGAGCCGGTGACGAAGCCGAAGGCCGTTTCGACGAGCGGCAGGAGGAGGAAGGCCAGGACGGCGCTGGCCGCCCCGCCGAGGATGCCCATGGCGACCTCCGACGAGAAGAGGGCGAAGTCCGCGCTCCTCTCGATGAGATGGAAGGCCAGGATGACGAAGGCGTTGACGGCCGGCAGGATGATGAACCCGGCCCGGAGCGTCGCCGCCCGGTAGCGTTTCTTGTAGTGCTTGACGCCGTAGACCGCGGCCAGGCCGCCGATCAAGGAGAAGATGGTCAGAAGGAAATCCCCGCCGAGAAGGATGCCGACGGTCAGGCTGTTGAGGATGATGTAGAGGAGCGCCATCGGGTCCGGGACGAGGAAGGCGAAGATCAGCGTGCCGGCCTGGAGGGGGAAGGCGTAATGATACGTCTCTAACCGCGAGAGGGCGGGCGAGGCGACCGCCCCGCTGATCGTCACGGCCAGGGCCAGGAACACCTTATAGAGGACGAGGCTGCCGACGAGGGCGGTCCCCGCCATCCGGAGCTGCCTTACGGCCGGCTGAGGCTTGAAGACGGTCTGGAGATAGCGCCAGAGGGTGGAGAAGAGGAAAAGGTAGAGGAGGAGGCTGCCGACGAAGTTGGGGAGCCAGCTCGATCTCCGGCGGATCCGCCGGTTGTACTCGTCCAGGACCTTGAGCGTGTCGGCCGTGACCTCGTCGCCCTTCCGGACGATGACCCGGTCCTTCTTGACGGTGTAGGTGACCATGCCCACTTCGGCGCGGGCCTGGGCCTTCCTTTTCTCCGTCTCTATCTTGTTGTAGGTGACGTTGGCGGTCAGGAAGAGCTGGCCCAGGTTCGAGAGAAGCGTTCGGCTCCGGGCCGGGATCTCGATCTTCTCCAGTTCGGCGGCGCAGCGACGCTCGCTTTCCCCGATGTCCAGAATGTCCCCGACCCGGACGGTCCTTTCGGCGCCCAGGAGGTCGCGGAGGGTCAGGCCGTGCTCCACTTCGCCGTGGATGAAGAGGTTCTTCGACAGGATGATGCCCTGGTTGAAGATCTTCGCGGTCAGGCCGACCAGAACTTCTTCGAGTTCGGCCGGGAACTTCAGCCGGACGAGCAAGGCCAGGTCCTGGAGCTCGATGTCGATGCTGAGCTTGTCGAGGAGCAGGGTCCTGAGCTCCTCCGTATTTTGGTTTCCCGGGTAGCGGGCGGTCCAACCCCGGCCCTCGGCGAAGAGAAGGCGGACCTTGTCCTCCGTGTTGGCGAAGACGTTGGCGTCGAAGCTGTAGACAGGAAGGACGGCGGCCGCGGCCTCTTCTTTCTTCAAGTCCGTCACCTCCGGATCCTCGACGAGGAGGTCGAAGGGCGCCGTGACGTCCGCCGGCGCGACGGCGCCCTCGACGAGCGCCGACAGGCTCCGGGAGGGGCGGGCGGTCAGAAATAGGGCGATGACGATGGCGGTCACGGCGAGGAAGAGCCAGGGGCCCTTGAGCAGCCTCTCGCCGAAGGGGAGTTTCTTTTCCTCTTCGGCGCGTTCCGCGGGGGGGTGCCCGGGCTGGATCTCGGCCCCCTTGAAGAGCTTGATCTTGTCGAAGAAGGAGGTCGGCATGGGTCCTCAGTCCTCTCGGGACTCGGCCTTCTGGTAGGCTAGGATGATCTTCTGGACCAGGGGGTGGCGGACGACGTCCTTGTCGTTGAAATGGACGAAGGCGATCTCCTCGAGCGGGGAGAGGATCTTCATGGCCTGGAGGACGCCCGATTTCCGGGGCTGGGGCAGGTCGATCTGGGTGACGTCGGCGGTGATGACCAGCTTCGAATCGAACCCGGCCCGGGTCAGGATCATTTTCATCTGTTCCCGGGTCGTGTTCTGGGCTTCGTCGAGGATGATGAAGGCGCTGTTCAAGGTCCGGCCGCGCATGAAGGCGAGCGGGGCGATCTCGATGACCCCCCGTTCGATGAGGCGGTTGGCCTGTTCGTACTGGAAGAGGTCGAAAAGGGCGTCATAGAGGGGGCGCAGGTAGGGGTTGACTTTCTGGATGATGTCGCCGGGCAGGAAGCCGAGCTTTTCCCCGGCTTCGACGGCCGGGCGGGTGAGGATGATCCGATTGACGGCCTTGTTCTGCAGGAAGGAGAGGGCCATGGCCATGGCCAGGTAGGTCTTGCCCGTGCCCGCCGGCCCGATCCCGAAGACGAGGTCGTAGTTCTTGATGGCCTGGAGATAGGCCTGCTGGTTCAGGCTCTTGGGGCTGACGGACTTGCGGGACAGGTTCAGCGGCTCGGAGGGGCGGAAGTCGTCCAGGGTCGTGATCGCCCCCTCCTCGAGCATGTCCAGGGCAATGAACAGGTCTTCCTCCCGGAGCTCCCGGCCCTTTTCCCCGAACTCCCGGAGCTTCTCGAAGTAGTGCTTGGCGAATGCGATCCTCTGGGAGTCGCCGTCGATGAGGAGTTGGTCGCCGCGCAAGGCCAGGCTGACGCCCAGGCGGGATCCTAGCTTTTTGAGGTTCTTGTCCAGGACGCCGGACAGGGTGGATTCGTTCATCAGGGGCTGGAGGATTTTTTCCATGGTCAGGGGCGGGTCGGTGATGGGTCTTCGGTTTCGGTCATTACCACGGCATTATAACCACGAGCCCGCGGCTCTTGTCAAGCCGACCGAAGTTGAAAAAAAAGGCCGGCTGGTATATAAAAAGTGGTATGGACAAAGAATTTACGACCGTTTCCATACCGACTTCGCTCCACAAGAAGATCGAGCAGTTCATCAAGGGGACCGAATACGGGTCCGTCTCGAGCTATGCGGCCAAGGTCCTCAGGGAAAGCCTGTCCAAGACGGAACCCGCGACCGAGGTTTTCAGCAAGGACGAAGAAGAGAAGGTCAAGGAACGCCTGAAAGCTCTGGGATATATCGATTAACCCGCCCGGCGGTCCGAAACCGCAACCCCCGCATACACCGGAATCAAGGAGGAGCCCATGATCCAACCCCACGGCGGAAAGCTCGTCGACAGGGTCCTCTCGGGGAAGAAGAGGGACGAAGCGCTGGCCCGCGCCGCGCGCCTGCCCCGCCTGGTCATCGACTCCGAGCTCGTCTCGGACGTCGAAAACATCGCCGCCGGCGTCTATAGCCCCCTCGAGGGTTTCCTGGGGGAGGCGGATTTCCAGGGCGTTCTCACCGGCATGCGGCTCCGGAACGACATCCCCTGGACCGTGCCCATCGTTCTCGACACCGACCGGGAGACTGCGGCCAGACTGAAGACGGGCGAAGAGGTCCTCCTCGCGGGCGAGGACGGCCGGCCCGTCGCCCTCCTCCATCTCCAGGAAAAGTACGCTTATGACAAGGGCGAGACCGCCGATAAGGTCTTCGGGACCCGCGACCCGGCCCACCCCGGTGTGGCCAAGGTCCTGGGGATGAAGGATATCCTTCTGGCCGGGCCCGTGGACCTCATCGATGTGACGCCGACCCCGTTCGACCGCTACAAGCTGACGCCCAAGGAGACCCGTGTCCTTTTCGAAGCCAAGGGCTGGCGGACGGTCGTCGGCTTTCAGACGCGGAACACCCCCCACCTCGGCCACGAATACGTCCAGAAAGCGGCCCTGACCTTCACCGACGGCCTGTTCATCAATCCCGTCATCGGCCGGAAGAAGAAGGGCGATTTCAAGGACGAAGTCATTCTGGCCTCCTACGAGGAGGCCATCCGCCACTACTACCTAAAAGAGCGGACGGTCATGGCCATCCTCCAAATGGAGATGCGCTACGCCGGGCCCCGGGAGGCCATCCACCACGCCATCCTGCGCAAGAACTTCGGCTGTACCCACATCA
>JBGOYY010000057.1:0-19155 GCA_041479905.1 Candidatus Aminicenantia bacterium | reverse complement strand
GCGGACGCCATTCGGAAAGAAGGCATCCAGTTCTGAGCGGACGGCCGAATAAGGAGAGACAAGCGTGGACGATCGTAAACACAGGAAAGTCGGAGTTCTCGATGAAGACGGCATGGAGCTCAAGGACCAGGTCATTTCCATCCGCCGGGTCACCAAGGTCGTCAAGGGCGGCAAGAACATGAGTTTTTCGGCCCTCGTCGCCGTCGGCGACGAACGGGGCCGGGTCGGCATCGGCAAAGGCAAGGCCCGCGAAGTCCCCCAGGCCATCGCCAAGGGCGTCGAGGCGGCGCGGAAGAGCATGATCCGGGTACCCCTGGCCGATACGACCATCCCCCATCTCGTCAAAGGGGTGGACGGGGCCGGGCTGGTCGTCCTGCGTCCGGCCTCCAAGGGCACGGGCGTCATCGCCGGCGGCGCGGTCCGCGTCATCATGCAGCTCGCCGGGATCCGGGACATCCTGACCAAGTCCATCCGCAGCAATAACCCCCTCAGCGTCGCCAACGCGACCCTGGACGCCCTGCGGCAGATCCGGAACCCCGAGGACGTGGCCAAGATGCGCGGAAAGGCGAAAGGTGCGCTATGACGGATAAAGAAACCAAACCCAAGAAGACGCCGAAGCGCGCGGAAACGGCGGCGGCCTCCGTGAAGTACGTGAAGGTCACTCTCGTCCGGAGCCTCATCGGCTACCCCCGCATCCAGCGGGAGACGGCCAAGGGCCTCGGCCTGCGTAAGCTCAACTCCCATGCGGTACTCAAGGAGACTCCAGAGACGCTCGGGATGGTCCGCAAGATCATCCACGCGCTCAAGGTGGAAACGGTGGAGAAACCATGAACCTCAGCAACCTGAAACCGGCCCAGGGATCGAGGAAGGACCGAAAGAGGGTGGGGCGGGGCCCCGGCTCCGGCTGGGGGAAGACCGCCGGGCGCGGCAGCAAGGGCCAGAAATCCGGCAGCGGCTATTCCCGCAAGCGCGGGTTCGAGGGCGGCCAAATGCCGCTCACCCGGCGCATCCCCAAGCGCGGCTTCACCAACATTCACCGGACCGAGTTGACGATCGTCAACCTGGACCGCCTGGCCAAGCTTCGGAAAGAAGAGATCCGGCCCAAGGACATGGTCGACCATGGCCTGATCAAGAAGGAATCCGAGCGGGTGAAGATCCTCGGGCGGGGCGACCTCACCTCGGCCAAGACCATCCACGCCCATGAATTCTCCGAGTCGGCCGTGAAGAAGATCGAGGCCAAGGGCGGCCAGGCCGTCGTCATCGGGAAAGACTAATGTTAGACAGCATCCGCAATATCTTCAGCATCCCCGAGCTGCGGAAAAGGGTCATCTTCACCCTTCTCCTCCTAGCGGTCTACCGGATCGGCGGGCAGATCCCGAACCCAGGCCTCAGCGCGACGGCCCTCCAGGAGTTCTGGCAGTCGCAGAAGGGGTCCCTGCTCGGCTTCATCGACCTGTTCTCCGGCCGGAACATGTCCCGCATGACGATCTTCGCTCTGGGCATCATGCCCTACATCAGCGCGTCCATCATCCTGCAGCTGCTGACGGTCGTCTGGCCCTACCTCGAGCGCCTGTCCAAGGAAGGGGAGCTCGGCCGGAAGAAGATCACCCAATACACGCGCTACGGCACGATCGTCATCTGTCTCATCCAGGCCATCGGCATCTCCATCTTCCTCCAGGCCCTGAGGACCCCGGCCGGGGCGCCCATCGTCCTCAACCCGGGCTGGGGCTTCAAGCTGCTGACCGTCCTGACCCTGACGACGGGGACCGTCTTCGTCATGTGGCTCGGCGAACAGATCTCGGAGCGCGGCATCGGCAACGGCATCTCGCTCATCATCTTCGCCGGCATCGTCGTCAATTTCCCGACCGGGCTCAACCAGATGGTCTCCGGCCTGCGGACCGGGGCCATGGACCCGCTCAAGATGATCTTCCTGGGCGCCATCATGGTCGCGGTCATCGCCTTCATCGTCTTCGTCGAGCGGGGTCAGCGCCGCATCCCCGTCTCCTATGCGAAACGGGTCGTCGGCCGGAAGGTCTACGGCGGCCAGAGCACCCACCTGCCGCTCCGCGTCAACACGGGCGGCGTCATCCCCATCATCTTCGCCGCCTCGGTCATCACCATCCCGGCCACGGCGGCCAACCTCATCAAGGTCCCCGTCATCCAGGCGGTCGCCGCCCAATTCGGGCTGGGCATGCCCCTCTACAACCTGGTCTACATCGGGGCCATCATCTTCTTCACCTATTTCTACATCTCGATCATCTTCAACCCGGTCGACGTCGCCGACAACCTGCGCAAGTACGGCGGCTTCATCCCGGGCATCCGGCCGGGGAAGACCACCTCGGACTACATCGACGACGTCCTCAGCCGGATCACCCTCGCCGGCGCGATCTACCTCGCCGCAGTGGCCATCCTGCCCGAGTTCATGATCACGGGCTTCAAGGCCCAGGCCTTGCCCTGGATCGGCCCCTTCCTCGAGGCCAACCTGCCCAAGTTCATCACCCAGGGCCTCGGCGTCGAATTCATGTTCGGCGGCACGTCCATCCTCATCGTCGTGGGCGTGGCCATGGACACCATGCAGCAGATCGAGGCCCAGCTCGTCATGCGCCACTACGACGGTTTCATGCGCCGCAGCCGGATCCGGGGGAGAAGGGGATGAGGGTCATCCTCCTGGGCGCGCCGGGAAGCGGGAAGGGGACCGTGGCCGAAGAACTCCGTTCTGCCTACGGTTTCCCCAAGATCTCCACGGGAGACCTGCTTCGCGCCGCCGTCCGGGAGCGGACCCCCCTCGGCCTGAAGGCCGAAGCCCAGATGGGCAAGGGCGGCCTCGTCGACGACGCGACCGTCCTGGCCCTCCTCGGCGAGCGGTTGGCCCGCGAGGATTGCCGCGACGGGTACACCCTCGACGGGTTCCCGCGCAACATCGCCCAGGCCGAGAGCCTGGAGGCGCTCGGCGCGTCCGGGCCGGAGGTCGTCTTCGACCTCCAGGTCGGCGAGGAGGTCATCCTCCGCCGGCTGACCAACCGGAGGAGCTGCCCTTCGTGCGAGGCGATTTACCACGTCATCAATAAGCCGCCGAAAAAGGACGATGTCTGCGACGTCTGCGGGACCGCGCTCGTCCAGAGGGCCGACGATAGGCCCGAGGTCATCGCGGAACGGCTCAAGACCCATCATGCGAAAACCGAGCCCCTGATCGCCCGTTACGCGGCCAAGGGGACTCTCCACAGGATCGACGGCGGCCGGACGCCCGCGGCGACCTTCGCCGAGGTCAAGAAGGTCCTGGACGCCGTCATGGGCGAGACCGGGCCGTCACGGGGTCGAGGATGATCATCTACAAATCGGCCGCCGAACTCGAGGTCATGCGTCAGAGCAGCCGCATCGTGGCCGCGGTCCTGGGGGAGCTCGAGCCGCTCATCCAGCCCGGGATCCGGACGCGCGACCTCGACCTCTACGCCGAGAAGAGGACCCGCGAACTCGGGGCCGTCCCGGCGTTCAAGGGCTACCGGGGCTACCCGGCCTCGGTCTGCGTCTCGGTCAACGAGGAGATCATCCACGGCATCCCTTCGGGCCGGATCCTCCAGGAGGGCGACATCGTCAGCCTCGATTTCGGCGTCCTCTACGAGGGTTTTTTCAGCGACTCGGCCCTGACCGCCCCCGTCGGCCGGACGAGCCCGGTGGCCCTGAAGCTCATCGCCGCGGCCGAACGGTCGTTCTTCAAGGGCCTCGAGCAGATGAAAGAAGGGAACCGCCTGTCCGACATCTCGGCCGCCGTCCAGCAGTCGGTCGAGAGCGAGGGCTTTTCCGTCATCCGCCAGTTCATCGGCCACGGCATCGGCCGGGCCCTCCACGAGGAGCCCCAAGTGCCGAATTTCGGGGCGCCGGGGCGCGGTCCGAAGCTCCGGCCTGGGATGACCCTGGCCATCGAGCCCATGATCGCCGCCGGCGGCTACGAGGTCGAGATCCTGGAGGACGGCTGGACGGCCGTGACCCGGGATCGGAGCCTCTCGGCCCATTTCGAGCACACGGTGGCCATGACCGAGAACGGGCCGGAGATCCTGAGCGCGAGGACGCCGGCCGCCGCCCGGCCGCGGCCATCCCTCCTCAAGGAGAGCCCCCATGCCTAGACAGGACATGTTCGAAGCCGAAGGCGTGGTCCGGGAAACCCTCCCGAACGCCATGTTCCGGGTGGAGCTCTCCAACAAGCACGTCATCCTGGCCCATATCTCCGGGAAGATGCGAAAGCATTTCATCCGCATCCTGCCCGGCGACCGCGTCCTCCTGGAGCTCTCGCCCTACGACCTGACCAAGGGACGCATCACCTATCGATTCAAATAAAAGGACGGGACGATGAAAGTCAAAGCATCCGTGAAGAAAATCTGCCGGAACTGCAAGATCGTCCGGCGCAAGGGCGTGGTGCGGGTCATCTGCTCCAACCCGAGGCATAAACAAAAACAGGGATAAACGAGGTCAACATGGCAAGAATCGCAGGCATCACGCTCCCCCCCGACAAGCGGATCGAGGTCGGGCTGACCTACATCTACGGGATCGGCAGCTCCAAGTCCCGCAAGATCCTGGACGAAGCCAAGATCGACCGGAACAAGAAGGTCAAGGCCCTGTCCGAGGACGAGGTCAACAAGATCCGCCAGATCATCGAAAAGCGGGAGAAGATCGAAGGTGACCTCCGCCAGGAAGTCGCCATGAACATCAAGCGGCTCGTGGACATCGGCTGCTACCGGGGCCTTCGGCACAAGAAGAAACTCCCCGTTCGGGGCCAGCGGACGAAAACCAACGCCCGGACCCGCAAGGGCGCCCGCGGTCAGCGGATCAAGAAACTCAAGGACAAGAAAGCGTAAGGAGGGCCACCGGACATGCCTAAATCCAACGTCAAGAAGAAAAAGACCCGAAGGGAAATCGGATTCGGGGTGGCCCACATCCAGTCCACCTTCAACAATACGATCATCACCATCACCGACCACGTGGGCGCGACCGTCGTCTGGGCCAGCGCGGGCACCTCCGGTTTCAAGGGGGCCCGCAAGGGGACGCCCTTCGCCGCCCAGCTCGCGGCCAAGGATGCGGCCACCAAGGCCCGGGAGTTCGGCCTCCGCTACGTCGACGTCCGTCTCAAAGGACCGGGCGCGGGGCGGGAGTCCAGCATCCGCGCCATGCAGGCGGCCGGCATCGAGATCAAGTCCATCAAGGACGTGACGCCCATCCCGCACAACGGCTGCCGGGTCCGCCGCCGGCGGCGGGTCTGAGGGCCGGAAGGAGAGCACCATGGCGAAATACGAAGGAGCCGATTGCCGGCTCTGCCGCGTCGAGAAGAACAAGCTGTTCATCAAGGGCCACAAGTGCCTGACGGAGAAGTGCCCCCTCGAACGGAGAGCCTACCCTCCGGGACAGCACGGCCGTTCCAGAAAGAGGGTGCTGGGCTACGCCATCCAGCTCCGCGAGAAGCAGAAGCTCAAAAGGTTCTACGGCATGTCCGAGGAGCAATTCCGGTTCTTCTTCGAACGGGCCGAGCGCCAGAAAGGGATCACCGGCGAGAACCTTCTGTCCATGCTCGAACGAAGGCTGGACAACGTCGTTTACCTGATGGGATTCTCCCTGTCCCGGGGGCACGCCCGCCAGCTCATCGGCCACGGGCATTTCCGGCTCAATAACCACAGGGCCGACATCGCGTCCGCCCTGGTCAAGACGGGGGACGTCGTTGCCTTCAGGCCGCGGTCGGCCAAGAGCGAGGACGTCAAGGCCGTCGTCGCCTCGAACCGGTCGAAGACCGTTCCCGGCTGGCTCGAGGTGGATTGGGAGAACTTGAAGGGGAAGGTCCGCGCGCTTCCCACGCGCCAGGACGTCACCCTTCCGGTCGAGGAACACCTGGTCGTCGAGCTGTACTCCAAGTAAGGTCCCCGGACCGATTGGAGGACATCTCCTAAAGGAGGTCATATGACAGAAATGAATTTCCAGAGACCTAAAAACTTGGAGTGCGATTTCGACACGCTGACCGGGCAGTACGGGCGCTTCCAGGCCCAGCCGTTCGAGCGGGGATACGGGGTGACCGTGGGCAACGCCCTGCGGCGGATCCTCCTTTCGTCGGTCACCGGAGCCGCCATCACGTCCGTCCGCCTCCAAGGCGTTCTCCACGAGTTCTCGACCATTCCCGGGGTCGTGGAAGACGTCACCGACATCATTCTCAACCTCAAGAGCATCCCTCTGAAGCTTCAGGGGAACGAGCCGAAGCGGATGACCCTCAAGAAGACCGGCCCCGTCCTGGTCAAATCGGCCGACATCGCCCGCGATTCCGACATCGAGATCCTCGACGAGACCGTCAGTATCGCCTCCCTCGACACCGATGGGACGCTCGAGGTCGAGATGGTCGTCAAGAACGGCCGCGGCTACATCCCGGCCGACCAGAATTTCGACGAGGAGCAGAGCCTCGACTACATCCCGCTCGACTCCTCCCATTCGCCCGTCCTCAAGGTTAACTACAAGGTCGAGCCGGCCCGCGTCGGCAAGAGGATCGACTACGAGAGCCTGACCCTGGAGATCTGGACAACCGGGGCCCTCCGGCCGATGGATGCCCTGTCCCAGGCGGCCAAGATCATGCGCGACCACCTGGGGATCTTCCTGAACATCGTCGACGAGCCCCTCGAACGGGAGGCGGCCACGTCGAAGAAGGAGATCCCGTACCTGCTCCAGGCCGACATCCTGGCTAAGACGATCGACCACCTGGAGCTGTCGGTCCGGTCCAACAACTGCCTCCGCTCGGCCGGCATCGAAAGGATCTACGAGCTCGTGCTGAAGACCGAGGACGAGCTCCTCAAGACCAAGAACTTCGGCCGCAAGTCTCTGGCGGAGATCAAGGAGACCCTGATCAATTTGAACCTGGGGCTGAACCTCGAGCTCCACCCCCGGCTTATCGAAAGGATCCAGGCGGACATCAAAGAAGGCATGCCCGAGAAGGAGACAGAGGCATGAGGCACCAGGTCAAGAAGGGAAAACTCGGGAGGGACACCGCCCACCGCCGGGCGCTCTTGCGCAACATGGTGACGTCGTTCCTCGAGTGCGAGCGGATACGGACGACCTTGGCCAAGGCCCGGGCGGCCCGGCCCGTCGCTGAAAAGATGATCACCCTGGCCAAGCGGGGCACCCTCCATGCCCGGCGCCAGGCCCTGGCCTACATGACCAAGGAAGCGGCGGTGCAGAAGCTCTTCACGGAGCTCGGACCCCGCTTCGCCGAAAGGCCGGGCGGCTACACCCGGATCGTCAAGCTCGACAAGCGCATGGGAGACGGGGCCTCGATGGCCATGCTCGAGCTCGTCGGCACGGAATTCAAGAAGAAGACAAAGAAGAAAGCCAAGGACGCTAAGAAGTCGGCCGGGAAGTAATCGATCCGTTCCGGGGACATGTACCTTTGGTACGTGTCCCCTTTTTTTTAGGCCTGTCCCCGGACACCGCTCGTCTTGGCAGCGATGGGGGTCATGCTCATCCCCCGGCCCCCCGGGAACCAGTCCCGGCGGTTCCCCCAAATGCAAAACTAGAAGCCCATTCCCGATATTTACCAGAAGTGCGGCTCCGGGTAGCTCCACCGCACTTCTGCCGGTCGCTGCTCGAAATTCGCTCCCTGCCGGTCCCCCTCCGCTACGGGGTCTGTGCATGCCCCCCATCACTGCCCGAGCGAAGTCCGGGGAAACCGGTATTGGATATACCGAAATAGCGTTACTGCTTGGGACGCCTGGCGCCCTGGTAGATCCCCTGCCAGTAAGCGTCCTTGAGCCGCGAGATCTGGACGATGGGCTTCTCGTGGACCGTGGCGTTGATGAACTCCTCGGCGTCGATCATCATGCCGACGTGGCTGATGTTCTTGCCGAAAAACACGAGGTCTCCCGCCATTTCCTCCCCGGGCGCGACCGGAACCAGCCCGCTGCCTTCGAACTGGATGTCCGCGTCGCGGAGAATGGGGATGCCGCTCATTTTGTAGATGAGCTGGACGAAGCCCGAGCAGTCCAGGCCGAGGGGGGACGTTCCGCCCCAGAAGTAGGGGAGTCCGATGAAGCGCTTCGACAGGGCGACCGTGTTTTCGAGAGACGTCCGCGGCCAGACCATGGGCGCCTCGCGGACCTCGCCGTCGCCCCGCTGGATCCAAACTCTCGTGTTGCAGGGAAGGCTGACCTCGAGCCAACGCGCGTCGCGTTCTCCGACGACCTCGAGGACCGCGCTGATCGGGGCGACCTTGACCGGCTTGTGCTTGGTGACGTTCGGCTCACGATAGGTATTGGCCAGGAGGGCGGTGACGACGAAGATCTTTCCGGAGGAAGCGTAGGGCCTTTCGTCCGGCTTGAGGAAGCGCAGGGCCGAAGAAATGACCCAGCCCTTGTAGGTATCGGGCGTCTCGACCTGGTACCAGTCTTCTCCGTCCGCGTTCCTCTCCTTCTTGAGGATCGTGACATTTTCTCCGAGCAGGGCCTGGCTGACGACGTCGGTCGACGAGGTCGAGCGGCTGTGCATGTTCTCGACGGCGTTGATCACGACAGCCGCGGCCGGACCGGCGGGCTTCTGGACCGCCGGGAAGGCCAGGCCGGCGAGAACGACGAGCAACACGATGACGGTCGGTGTTTTCATTATCTTCAGACCTCCTTGGGAACTCTATCATACCAAAATTGCCGGAACATTATAACCCCAAAAGGCATTTTGGGGTTATAATATTGGCGAGAGGTGACGCCATGAAACGGAAAGAATTCCTGACGCTGGCCGGGGCCGCCGCGGCCGGCTCGCTCCTAGCCCCAGGAGTGGCCGTCCGCAAGGCCTGGGCGGGCGCGGAGGGGAAGACGCGGGTCTCGGTAAAGCTCTTTGAACTCAAGCTCCGGCAGGCCTGGGGCCTATCCCGGGGGACTTGGACGACGCGGCGCAACTGCTACGTTCGTATCGAGCGCGATGGCGTCGCCGGGCTCGGCGAAGCGGCCCCGATCGCCCGCTACAACGAAACCGCGGAGAGCGCCGCGGCTTTCATCGACAAGGCCCGCCCCGTCCTCGAGAGGGACTTGGGGGACTACGCCGTCCGCTTCGGCGAGGTCGACGCCGCCGGTCCGGGAGAGCACGCGGCCAAGGCCGCCCTGGACATGGCCGTCCTGGATTGGGTCGGCCGGCGGCTCAAGGTCCCACTATGGAAGCTCCTCGGCCTCGGCCGGGAGAAGACCGTCTCGACGACCTACTCCATCGGCATCGACGAAGTGCCGGTCATGCAGCAAAAGGTCCGGGACGCGGCGGATTTCTCCGTCTATAAGATCAAGGTCGGGACGCCGGACGACCGGAAGATCATCGAGGGCATCCGGGCCGTCACCTCCAAACCGCTGCGGGCCGACGCCAACGAGGGCTGGAAAACGAAAGAGGAGGCCCTGGAGATGATCAACTGGATGGCCGGCTTGGGCGTCGAGCTCGTCGAACAGCCCCTGCCCGCCTCCCAACTCCAGGATTACGCCTGGCTCAAGGAGAGGGTCAAGATCCCTGTCTTCGCCGACGAGAGTCTCATCCAGGCTTCCGACCTGCCGCGGATCGCCCCCTATTTTCACGGCATCAACATCAAGCTCATGAAGTGCGGCGGGGTCCAGGAGGCCGTCCGGCTGGCGGCCATGGCCAGGGCCTTGGGGCTGAAACTCATGATCGGGTGCATGATCGAGAGCTCGCTGGGCATTTCGGCCGGCGCTGCCGTGGCCTCGCTCTTCGACTACGCCGACCTCGACGGGAACCTGCTCATCTCGAACGACCCGTTCCGCGGCGTCCGGACGGTCAAGGACAGGCTCATCCTCGACGACAAGCCCGGCCTCGGTGTTGAGGGGGATCTCTTCTAACCGGTTCCGCCGCCGGCTATTTATCCGAGACGACCCGGCCGATCTCGCTCGAGCGTTCGAGCCGCGAAAAGTGCTCGAAAGCGAGCCGGGATATTTTGGCTATGACCGGATTGCCGTCGGTGTCCCGCTTAAGGTAGGTCGTCATGGCGCAGAGTATGTAGGGGCGGCCGGGGAGCATGACGATGCCCGAGTCGCACCTGACGGCCTCGAGCTCGCCCGGTTTCTCGGCGACGTCGACCCCTTCGGGGACGCCGGAGCGGAGCGGGCTGTCCTTGGGGATGGCCAGGATCTCCAGAAAATCCTTCCGGTAGGGTTCCTTGAGGATGTCGCCCTTCCAGAGTTTCTCCAGAAGAGTCATCATCTCGAGGGGCGTCGAGACGTTCTCCCGGCCCTCTCCGGCGGCCTTGAGGTCCATCATTTTGCGGCGAAGGCGGGTTTTGGGAAGGCCCAGGACGTCCAGCCTCTTGTTGACGGCGTCCATCCCGATCCGGTCGATGAGCAGGTTCGTGGCCGTGTTGTCCGAGAGGACGATCATCAGGACGGCCGTATCGCGGACAGAGAGCGAGAGGCTGGGACGGCCGAGGTAGAAAAGGACGCCCGAACCGGCGACTTTCCGGCTCTCTTCGAGAGCGATGAACTCGTCGAGCTTGAGCCGTCCCTCCTCCGCCTGCTTGAAGGCCTCGAGGAGGATGGCGATCTTGATCGAACTCGCTTGGGGAAAGACTTCGCGCTCGTTGATGAGGAAGGTTTTCCCTGTCTTGAGGTCTTTCAGAGCGAGCCCGAGGACGCCGTCGAGGCCCGCTTCGGCGTCGCGGACTGCCGCCTGGAACTTCGCGTCGAGGAGGGCCGGGAAACGGCTCTGGGCCGGGGAGGGAAGAGCCGTCAAGGCCATGAACATGA
Organism: Candidatus Aminicenantia bacterium; assembly: GCA_041479905.1. Lineage (GTDB taxonomy): Bacteria > Acidobacteriota > Aminicenantia > Aminicenantales > Saccharicenantaceae > RBG-16-66-30. The sequence goes on along the minus strand of JBGOYY010000057.1, from coordinate 8,413 downwards.
GAATTCCGGCGGCTGTCTTTCGCGTGGTCATGGGGCCTCCTAGTTTCTGGTTAACATTATCTCAAGGCCGTCGGGGATGTCAAACAGGGCAGCGTGGGGAAGGGGAGGGGCGATTTCGGGAGGCTCGAGCTATTGGGCGCGGCCGGTCTGGATGACGAGCTTCTGACCGACGACGAGGATGTCCGAGACGAGGCCGTTGGCGGCCTTGACCTTGTCCACAGTCGTGTTGAAGGTCTTGGCGATCTGGAACAACGTGTCTCCGTTCTGGACGACATAGGCGACGGTTTCCCCCGGCTTCGCCTGCGGCGCGGCGGCCGCCGTTTCGACGCCTCCCCGCGAAGGGACGCGGAGCACCTGGCCCGGATAGATCATGGTCCGGCTCCGGAGGCCGTTGAGGCGGACGAGGGCGTCGACGGAGGTGCGGTAGCGCTGGGCGATGGCGCCCAGGGTGTCGCCCTTGCGGACGGTGTGCCGGTCGGTGACGACGTCGGGAGGGATGTATTGCGGAAGGGAGGCGACACAGGCCAGGCATTGCTCGCCGTAGCCGGTGGGGACGCGCATGTCATAGGGATAGTTCGGCGTCGAATCGTGGCGGAGCTCGGAGTTCAGGGTGACGAGGAGCGTGGGGTCGATCCCCAGGTTCTGGGAGAGGGTGGCCAGCTTGACGGGCGCGTTGACCCGAACCGTTTCATACTGGAGGGTCGGGTCGGGGGAGGGAAGGTCGAAGCCGTACTTGCCCGGGTCGCCGACGATGAGGAGTGTGGCGATGAACCGCGGGACGTGACGCGCCGTTTCGAAGGGGAGGTTCGAGAACAAGTCCCAAAAACTGTCGAAATAGTCGACCTTTTGAGCCCGGATGACCCGCTGGACCTGGCCCTCGCCGCAGTTGTAGGCGGCGATGGCGGTCGTCCAGTCCCCGAAGAGGTCGTGGAGTTCGATCATGTATTGGATGGCCGCGCGGGTGGCCTTGACCGGGTCCATGCGCTCGTCGACGTACTTGTCCTGCTTGAGGCCGTAGCGGTAGCCCGTCGAGCGGATGAACTGCCACATGCCCAGGGCCCGGGCGCGGGACAGGGCGCGCGGCCGGAAGGCGCTCTCGATGAGGGGGATCCAGGCAAGCTGTTCCGGGAGCCCTTCCTTGTGGAGCTCTCCGAGGATCATCTTCATGTAGAGGCCCGAATGCCTGTAGGATTCCTCGAAGGCCTTCCGCTCGACCGTCTGGAAGGACTTGATCTCCTTCATGACCCACTGGTTCTCGACGAGGGGGATCGAGCCGTTAACGGAGGAGGCCAGGGTCGTCCGGGAGACCGATATTTTCTGGATACGCTGGGCGACGAGGATGCGGAGGTCGTTCTTTTCCTGGAGGAGGGGGGAATCGGCCGGCAGGGACATCTTTAAAAGCAGGCCGTAGGCCTCGTCGAGCTTGGCCAGGGCGCCGTCCATGTCCTCCCGCGAGATGGCCGCCTGGGCTTCCTCATAGGCCCCGAAGGCGTCCTCGAGAAGGACCGTGGCGTCCTTCTCCGATTCCTCGCCCTTGTTGTCGGGCTGGGCGTGGACGGTCTTCCCGGCATCCTGCTTGGCTGCGACGGGCTCTTCGGAGACTTTGGGTTGTTTTTGGGCGGCCGGCTGGGCCGGGGCGGGTCGGGCCGACTTGGGCGCCGGTTTGGCGACGGTTTTAGCCGGCTTGGGGGTCGAGGAGCAAGCCGTTAGTAGGAGGATCAGGGACAGGATGGCAAAAAAGGGCGATCGGCATCGGTTGTGCTTCATAACGTGACTTCTTTTATAACACAGACAGGCGGAACCGTCAACCAACCTTCTCCGGCCCTTTCTGTCCCACCCTAGCAGGCCTTGCGGTGCCAGTTCCAGGCGGTTTCGATGATCGTCTCGAGCGAGGACAGGCGGGGTTTCCAGCCGAGGGACTTCTCAGCCTTCTCTCTGGAGGCCAGGAGCACGGCCACGTCGCCCTTCCGTCTCGGCCCGACGTCGTAGGGGACGGGCCGGCCGGTCGTTTTTTTGGCGGCCTCGATGACCTCGAGGACGGAATGCCCCGATTCGGTGCCGAGGTTGATGACGTCGCTCGGCCGGCCGGCGAGGAGGGCCCTCAGGGCGAGGACGTGGGCCGCAGCCAGATCGGTGACGTGGATGTAATCCCTGACGGCTGTGCCGTCGGGGGTCGCGAAGTCGTTCCCAAAGACCCCGAGCCGGGGCCGCTTCCCGAGGAGGCTGAGCAGGATGTTGGGCACGAGGTGGGTTTCCGGGTCGTGGCATTCGCCCGTCTCCCCGTCGGGGTCCGCCCCGGCGGCGTTGAAGTAGCGGAGCGAGATCGAGCGCAGGCCGTAGGCCCGGTCGTAATCCCGGAGGATTTCCTCGACCATGAGCTTGGTCCGGCCGTAGGGGTTGACCGGGTTGGTCGGATGGGTTTCGGGGATGGGCGTCTCGAGAGGGTCACCGTAAACCGCCGCCGTCGAGGAGAAGATGAGCGTCTTGACTCCGGCCTCGAGCATGGCGTCGAGCAGGTTGAGGCTCGTCGTGAGGTTATGGGCGTAGTATTTTCGGGGGTCGGCGTAGGATTCGCCGACCTGGATGAGAGAAGCGAAGTGGAGGACGGCCCCGATTTTCCGGGTCCGGAAAACCTGCCGCAGGGCCTCCCGGTCGAGGAGGTCGCCCTGGACGCACGGCCTGGTCCCGACGAGCTCCGGCTTACCGCTCGAGAAATTGTCGAAGACGAGGACGTCGAACCCCTCCCGGTGGAGCTCCTTCACGGTGTGCGAGCCGATGTACCCGGCGCCGCCGGCGACGAGGATGGTCATGGCGCTTTCCTTTCGACGAGCCGGCGGGCCCGTTCGAGCCCCCGGGCTTTCGTCTCGAAACCGTTGTCGAGCTGGACCTTATAGAGTTTCTTCAAGAGCTTGCCCATTTCCGGGCCGGGCGGGACGCCCAGCTTGATGAGGTCTCGGCCCATGACCAGGGGCTTGATCGTCTCCCGGTTGACGCGGAGGTCGTCGAACTTCTTGAAAAGCCAGCGCGCCTGCCGATCGAGCCCCCGGACGAGGCGCGTCCCCCGTCCGGCCCGGTCGGCGGCGTCGAGATAGACGAGGAGCTCGATCTCCCCGTCGACGTCGGCCGCGAGGCGGTTGAAGGCCTTTTTCGTCACGCCCTCGCGGTTCTGCCAGAGCTCCCCGGCCCGGTGGTGCGTCCGGATGAGGAGAGGAACCATGCGGCCGATGGCGAACCCGTTCCAGGTCTGGACCTTGAACCGGGCCAGGATGCGGCGGGCGGCCCGCTCGCTCTGGATGTCGTGGCCGCAAGAGGTCACGGCCATCCGGCCCCGTTTGTATTCCCAGCGCGTCGTCGAGACCTTGCCCAGGTCGTGGTAGAGCGCGGCGAGCATCAGGGCCAGCTTTTTAGGCGCCGGAAGCCCGGCCAGCCCGGCCAAGGCGGCCGCCTGGTCGACAGAGAGCTTGGTGTGGGCCCAGACCGTGTGGTGGCCGAAGGCGTCCTTCTCCGGGTGGAAGACCGAATCCTGGATGACGAGGGCCAGGGCCTGAAGCTCGGGGAACCACTGGTCGAGGACGCCGAGCCGGAACATTTCCTCGAGCCCGGCCGACGGCCGCGGCGACCCGAGGAGGACCTTGAACATCTCTTCGTTGACCCGCTCGACGCTGAGGCCGGAGAGGTCGACGGCCCGCGCGGCGGGGTAGATCGCCGGGTCGACCTTGAAGCCGAGGACGGAGGCGAAGCGGGCGACGCGGACGACGCGCAAGGGGTCCTCGGGGAAGGCGGCCGGGTTGGTCAGGCGGATCTTCCCGGCCAGGGTGTCGGCGCGCCCCTCGAAAGGGTCGATGAGCAGGCCGTCCTTGAGCCTGAGGGCCATGCTGTTCGTCCGGAAATCGCGCCTCTCAAGGTCTTTTTCGACGGGCAGGCCGGGGTCCGCGAAGACGAGGATGTCCTTGTGGCTTCGGACGCCCTCGCCCCGGGCCCGGTCGGTCCGCGGCAGGGCGATGTCGTAGGTCTTGCCGCGGACCGTGAACTTGACGATCCCGAAGCTCTTCCCGACGAGATCGACACGGCCGTGCTTTTCGAGTTTGTGGACGATCCCCGCGAGCTCGTGTCGGGCGACGAGGATGTCGACGTCGGGGGAGGGGTGGCCGCGGATGAGGTCGCGGACAAAGCCCCCGACGGCGTAGACGTCGCCGCCGAAAAGGCGGACGAAGAGCGCCCGGTCGGCGAAGTCGAAGTCGGACTTCCTCATGAGGTTCATTATTCTATCAGGTTTCGCCTCTCCCGGGAAAGCCGGGGCCGGGCCGGGTCACTGGGCGGCGGCGAACTTGTCGAGGACCTCCTTGACGGCGTCCTTGTGGACGAGGAGCATCAGGCACTTCAGCCGGACGTAATCGTCCTGGTAGAAAAAATAACCCTTGGCTTTCCCCCAGTAGGCGTTCTCCCATGAATCCTTGATCAGGAACCAGTTGCCCTTGGCGGATTCCAGGTAGCCGACGCAGTGGACGGCGTGGTCGTCGGCGGAACTGCCGTTCGTGAACCGGTACTCCCGGCTGGACTGGTCGATATAGTTCGAGGGGATGTCGAAGGTGGGCACCACGGCGACGTCGTTCTCGCCGCTGTAGCCGGGCTCGGAGAAATCGACGGCCAAAGTGGCCGTGTACCCCCGGCGCAGGGCCCGCAGGAGGGCCAAAGAGAATTCGTAGAGGGGCAGGTTATGGAAATCCCGGCTGTGCCACCAGTTGTCGGGGACCCGGAACTCGCCCTTGGTGTAGAAGGGGAGGTACATGAAGCTGACGAAGGCCACATAATCGCCCGGGTCGAGCCCCAGGCTCTTGAGATATTCCCGGGGCGTGAGCGACCGCCCGTCGACGGTTATCCTGTCGGGCGGCCGGCCCAGGTGCTTGTCGAGGATGGCCCGGACGCCGGCCAGAGCCCCGGCCTCGTCCCACTCCTTCTTGGCGGCGAGGCCGGAGAGGTAGTCCCGGAACTCGCGGAAGAGCGGGCCGTGGTCATGGGACGTCTTCCCGTCGAGAAGCCCCGTGAAATCGGAGGCGCGGACGAGGCCGTACTGCCTGATCCGCTCCATGGCCGAGTTGGGCTCGGAGCCCTGGCCGAGAAAGGAATCGCCCTTTTCCCGGACGAACCGGCGGGCCTTTTCGACGTATTCCCAGTAGACGGTGAACATCTCGGACAGCTTGACCTCCGCTTTTCCCTGCCGCCTCAGTTCGGATTCGAGAAGGGAGGTCGCGGCGAACGACCAGCATGTCCCCGTGTTGTCCTGGCGCACGGGGGGAAGATGGAAGAACTTGGTGAACTCGGCCGGGTCGGCCGGTTTTTCGAAGTCCGTGAGGTCGACCGACAGGACCGTTTGGGTCTTCCCCTCGGACGTTTCCTGAACGTAAACGGCCTGGTCGTGCTTGACCTGCCCGGCGGCCGGCTCGCTTCCCGTCGGCTTCCGAGGGCCGCAAGAAACGGCCAGGCCGGCGGCGAGCAGGAGAACGAGGCCGAGACTGATTTGTGAGCGCTTGTCCATCGATGTCCCTCCTTTCCGGGGATCATGCCGGCAGCATGGACCCCCATTATAGGACCCGCGGCCGGGAACTGCAACGCCAGGCTTGTCTGGGCCTTGCGTTTCAGGTATTCTGGCAGGAAGACATGAGAAAGCGAACGAATCTTGCCCGGCAGCTGCTCGGAGTCATCTGTCTGGCGCTTTTCTCGGGGGGGCTCGCGGCATGGGCTGCCGGCGAACCGGCCGCCAAGGACGACATCGTCGTGGCCCTGAAGGACAAGGTCATCCGGAATCTCAGCTCCTCGGGGCTGACACTGGCCTTCCGCATCGGCCTGACGAACCCGTCCTCGGCGCCCCGCGAGCTCGTCCGCTACCGTTACCGGGTGACCATCAACCAGAGGGAATTCCTCAACATGGCGGTGACTCTTGACGAGCCCCTGCCGGTCCCGCCGGACGGGGAAACGCTCATCGCCCTGCCGGTCAAGATTTCCTACGACCTGCTCTTCGCCGCCGTGGGCCCGGTCGAAGGCAAAGCCCTCTGCGACATCGTCGGGGACATGTTTTTCCAGAACGAGCGGAAAAAAGAGCAGCGGGCCTCTTTCGCCTTCAGCGGGGAGTTTCCCATCTTCCAGGACCCCGAGATCGAGGTCCTTCCCCTCAAGGTCAACGACCTGACCGTGGGCGGGGCCGACGTCGTCTTCCGCCCCAGGTTCAGGAATCCTAACGGCTACGAGCTCATCGTCGACAAAATCAGCTTCGCCCTTTTCTTCGGCGACCGGGAGGTTCTCTCCGGTCAGATCCCGGAGGACAAGAGCCTCCCCCGGGCGGGGGAGAAGACGTTCTCCCTGCCTTTTCTCCTCGATTTCTTCGAGGCCGGGGAGAAGATGCGGGAGGATTTCCAAAAGGACGAGATCCCCTGCCGTTTCGCCGGCGAGATCGAGGTCATGTCGGTCTGGGGCCGGCTTCTCATCCGTTTCGACAAGGCCCAGGGCCTGCGTTTCGAAAAGACTCCTTGATCAGAACCAGTAATTGAACCCGACGGTGACGGTCAAGCCGCCGAGGTCGAAGTCTTCATAACCAGGTAACGTACCTCCGAGCCTGGCCTTGGCCCAGTGGTAGCGGGCCTCGGCCTCGAGCGTCGCCCGGAAGCCGATGGGGATCTGGAACCCGGCGAAGGCGTGATAGCCGAATTGGGCGCCCCTTTCCTTGGCGTATTGGGCCGATAGGACGGGGTAGATATCGATGTCGCCCAGATCGGGATCGGTGTAAACCCAGGGTTCGGAAAAGTCGACGATCTCCCCCTGGAGCTTGACGCTCCAGAAATAGAACCCGGCGCCACCGCCGACGAAGGGGATGAGCCGCGTTTTCCGGCCGAGGGGCAGGAGCTTTAACGAAACCTGGAGAGGGGTGCTGGAGACGCCGAAGGCGTGCTCGATGAAATCCCAATTCGCAATATCGGCCGGTTCCTGGTCTATGGGAAAGGCGAAAAAACCTGCATCGAATTCGGTCTGGTCATAATTGGCATAGTATCCCGCTCTGCTCTTGCTGTAGAAATCGAGGGTGAAGGCCAGACTGATGTTCTTGCTGACGAAATACTCGTAGCCTAACCCGAACATGGACCCCAGGAATTTGCTCTTGTTGAAGCTCATCTGGTCGAATTCGATGGCCCAGAGGCTGTCGCGATGGGTCACGATGTTGGTCGACGCGCTCGGCATGAAATAGCCGATCCTCAAGGAGAACGAATCGGAAAAGGCGAACGAAGGCGCGAGAAGGAGCAATCCAAGGGCGAGGACGGTCAGTATTTTCATGTCTTTCCTCCTGTACGCCCATCATTATAGCAAAAAATATGCCAAGCCGTGCGGGTCCCTTTCCAGGGAGAGGACGCCCCGGCGGCTGTGCCCAAAACAGGTCAGGTGTCCTCCGGGAGCCGGCCCGGGGAGTCTAGGGTTTGACTTTTGGTTGGGGGACGGCTACCATCCCGGACAGGGAGGCCAGGCTTGATAAAGACCCGTATCATCGGGATAGACCCTGTCGGGAAGAACATTGTCCCGGTCGGCGAAATCGCCGCCGCGCTCCTCGAAGACGCCGTCGCCGCCTATCCGACGGAGACTTTCTACGCCCTAGGCGCCGCGGTTTTTTCGAGGAGGGCCGTGGAAAAGGTCTATCGCCTGAAAAAACGCGATGCCGGGAAGCCCCTCTCGGTCATCGCTTCCGACCTGGACATGGTCGGGGAGATCTCGGCCTCCCTCCCGCCGGCCTTTAGGGCCCTTGCCGGGGAGTTCTGGCCGGGTCCGCTGACTCTCGTTCTCCTGGCCGCGGCCTGCCTGCCCGATTTTCTGCTCGGGCCAGGCCGGACGATCGCCGTCCGGATTCCGCCCCTGCCGTGGCTGAGGGCGCTCGTCCGGGAGGTCGGCGAGCCTTTGACCGCGACGAGCGCTAACTTGTCCGGGGAAAAAGAGCTGGCCGACCCGGCCGAGGTGGCCGCCGTCTTTCGGGGTAAAGTCGATATCATCGTCGACGGCGGTCCGGCGCCGGGCGGTGCCCCCTCGACGATCGTGGATTTGACCTCGTCCGAACCGCGGATCCTCAGGCTAGGAAAGATCCCCGAAGTCCGGATCCGAGCCGTACTCCAATCCTGAGGCCTTACCCGACGGCCTTTTCCGACCCCTCCCGCGGGCGCCTTACTTCACGACCGCGCCCGCCGCGATATCCCGGTCGAAGAAGGGGATGAGGGCCTTGTTGTCCGGGGTGATGGCCGCGAGGAGCATGGCCTGGGATTCGATGCCGCGGATGACGGCGGGCTTGAGGTTGACGATGACGATGAGCTTCTTGCCGACGAGTTCCTCGGGCGTGTAGGTTTCGGCGATCCCGGCCACCATCTGCCGCTTCTCCGTCCCGATG
>JBGOYY010000056.1:0-19615 GCA_041479905.1 Candidatus Aminicenantia bacterium | reverse complement strand
CTCCGAGATCCACAACGCGTCCCTCGTCCTCGAAGGCATCCCCCGCCTCGTCCAGGACGTCGACAAGAAGGTGCAGGCCACGACGAAGCTCGTCGCCGACGCCAAGGACAAGATGGCCCAGAACCAGAAGAAGCGCCGCGACCTCGAGACGGAAGTCAAGGACATCAAGGTCCAGATCGCAAAATACAAGCGCCAGCTGAACGAAGTCAAGACGAACAAGGAATACACGTCACTCCTCAAGGAGATCGAGGAGGCCCAGCACAAGGTCGACGCGCTCGAAGAGGCCATCATCGCCGAGATGCTCGCCGCCGACGACGTCGAGGAGGAGATCAAGGCCGCCACCCACAGGCAGGGACAGGACGAGGAAAGCCTGAAGAAGGAGAAGCTCGTCCTCGACGAGAAGATGAAGGAGGCCGAGGCCAAGTTCGCGGCGCTCAGCAAGGAACGGGAGGCCCTCCTCCCCCGCATCCCCCGCGAGCAATTGATGCTCTACGAGGCCCTCCGCCAGAAAAAGGCCGGCGCCGCACTGTCCCCCGTCACGGGCGACTTCTGCGCCATGTGCCACATGCGCGTCCGCCCGCAGATGCTCAACGAGATCCGCGACAAGGTGAAGGTCATCCTCTGCGAGAACTGCGGCCGGATCCTCTATTGGACGACGAAACCCGAGCCGGTCAAGCCCGAGCCGCCGGCGGCCGAGTAGGCCTCAGCCGACCGTTCCCCCGTCGTCGCGTCCGTCTTCCGCATCTTCCCTGTACATGGCGTCGATCAGGGCCTGGTATTCCGCCGTGACGTTCGCCCGCCGGACCTTGAGCGAGGGCGTGATCTCGCCCTTCTCGATCTCGAAATCGCGCGGCAGGACGGCGATCTTCTTGATCTTCTCATAGGACGCCAGGAGCGGCGTCGCCCGGTCGACCTCGGCCTTGAGGAAACCGACGATGCGGCGGTCCCGGCAGAGGTCGTCGAGCGAGGAGAAAGCGATCCCCTGCGCCCGGGCGTATTCCTGGAGCTTTTCAAAATTGGGCACGACGAGCGCTGCGATAAAGCGCCTCCGGTCGCCGATGACCACGCCGCTCGTGATATAGGGGCTCGTCTTGAGCAGGTTTTCGATGGGCTGGGGCGCGATGTTCTTGCCGCCCGAGGTGACGAGGAGGTCCTTCTTGCGGTCGGTGATGACCAGGAACCCGTCCGGGTCGAAGCGTCCGATGTCCCCCGTCTTGAACCAACCGCCTTCGAAGACTTCCCGGGTCTCCGCTTCTTTCTTGTAATAGCCCTTCATGACGTTGGGCCCCCGGGCCAGGATCTCGCCGTCGGAAGCGATCTTGATATCGACGCCGGGGACGGGCTTACCGACCGTCCCCAGCCGGATGTTCTCGAACGTGTTGATGGAGAGCATGGGCGAGGTTTCGGTCAGGCCATAGCCTTCCAGGATGATCAGCCCCATGGCGTAAAAGAATTCGGCGATGTCCTTCGAGAGCGGGGCCCCGCCGGAGACGAAAAAGCGGATCCGGCCGCCGGTCTTGGCGATGATCTTGGAGAAGACGAGCTTCGCGGCGATCGAACGGCGGAAGCGGAGCCCGCCGGAGACGGGCTTCCCGGCGAGCTTGGCCGCACCGTACGCCTTGCCGACCTTGAGGGCCCAGAAGAAGATCTTCCGGCGCACGGCGGGGCTGGCCAGGACCTGGTCCATGACCTTGGTGTAGATCTTCTCGAAGACCCTGGGGACGCTGACCATGATGTGAGGGCGGACTTGCAGGAGATTCTTGGCGACGGCCTCGACGCTCTCGGCGAAGGCGATCGTGCAGCCCTTGAAGATGAAGGCGAACATGACCGTCCGCTCCAGGATGTGGGACAGCGGCAGGAAGGACAGGACGGTGTCCTTCTCCGTGAACTCGATGATCGCCGCGGCCGTCTTGATGTTGCTGACGAGGTTGTCGTGGGTCAGGATGACGCCTTTCGGGACACCCGTCGTCCCCGACGTATAGATCAGGGTCGCCTCGTTCCCGGGCTTGACCCGGGCGACGAGCTCGTCGAACAGGCCGGGCTTCGATTCCGCCGCGGCCCTCCCCTTTTCCATGACCTCCTTCAGGGTCAGGACGCCGGCCGGAGCTTCGTCGGCGAAGGTGATGTAGTGCTTGACCTTGGTCAGCCCGGGACGAAGGGGTTCGATCTTCTTCCAATGATCGGCGTTCGAGACGACGGCGACCGTGGCATCCGAGTCGTCGATGATGTAGCGGATCTGCTCCGGGACGAGCGTCGTGTAGATCGGCACGGTCAGGCCGCCGGCACAGAGCGTCGCCAGGTCGGTCATGGTCCACTCGGGCCTGTTCTCGGAGAGAAGGCAGAGCTTCTGGCCCGCTTCGAAGCCGAGGGCCATGAGCCCGAGCGATAAGTGCTTGATGCCTTCCCCGAATTCCCCGGTCGAGATGGGCGTGTAGGCCCCTTCCTTCTTGAACAGCATGAAGTCCGGCTTGGGGTAGGCCTTGAGCGTGTTGACGATAAGCTCCGCGAGAGTCGTTACCATGTGTCCCTCTCCTATTCCGAAAGTGGCCTGATTCTAGATATTACAGGGGGACATGTCAAGCCGGGTAAATTTTTCCGTCGCGGAGCTCGATCGTCCGGTGGGCCAGGCCGGCCAGCCGGGGGTTGTGCGTGACGAGGATAATGGTCAGGCCCTGCCGCTCGTTGAGATCCTTGAGGATCGCCCCGATCTCCTCGCTCCGGGCCGTGTCGAGGTTGCCCGTCGGCTCGTCGGCGAGCAGGATGTCGGGCTTGTTGACCAGGGCCCGGGCGATGGCCACCCGCTGCATCTCCCCGCCCGAGAGCTGGCCGGGCAGGTGGTCGGCGCGTTTGTCGAGGCCGAGGAGCTTGAGGACGCGCCCGACGTCCTCCTCGGCGCCCGACTTTTTGAAGAAGGTGAAGGGCAGGATAACGTTCTCGAGGACGGTCAAAGTGGAGATGAGGTAGAATCTCTGGAAAATGTAGCCGAAGACGTCCCGGCGGATGCGCGTCAGCCTGGCCTCCGACAGGCCCTTGCAGTCCTCGAAGACGACGCGGCCCTCGAGCGAAAGCTTCCCCGAGGTCGGATTGTCCAGACAGCCGAGGACGTTGATGAGCGTCGTTTTCCCCGAGCCCGAAGGGCCGACGACGGAGAGGAAGGTCCCTTTCTCGACCTGCAAGGAGACGTCGTCGACGGCGTAGATCTCCTCCGGACCGCGGCGGTAGAGCCGTTTCAGATTTTCCGCCTCGATGGAATACCGGACCGGAGCGCTCATGATTCCCCCTCGCTGCGGATCGTGTCGAGGGGACGCATCCGGGCCGCCTTCCAGGACGGGTATATCCCGCTGGCCAGACCGATGGCCGTCACGACACCCAGGGTCATGAGGACCAGGGGGAGGTCGATCGCGACCAGGCCGCCGCTCGGTGAGTAAGGCAGCAGGTTCCGGACGAGGAGGTCGGTCAGGCGGGCCGTCAGGAGGGCCAGGGCCGTACCGATGAGCCCGCCGCTGATACAGAGGATGATCGTCTCGAGCCAGACGAGCTTGAAAACATCGAGCGCCATCGCGCCCATGGACTTCAGGATGCCGATCTCCTGGCGCCTCTCCATGACCGACATCAGGACCGTGTTGATGACGCCCATCATGGCGATGAGGATGGCGATCAGGGCGATCGAGAAGACCATGACCCGGGCCGTCGAGACGAGGGTCATGATCGTCGTCTTGACCTGGGTCAGGCTGACGATCTGGACATCCGGGAGCTTGTACATCTTGTCCTCGAAGGCCTTGATGTCCGCCTCTTTCTTGACCTTGATGCCGATGGCCGTCAGCTCGCCCGGAACGGCGAAGACACGCTGGACCGTCCGGATGGGGAGAAAGATCGTGCCGTCGTCCTGGGTCCCCGTCCGTTCGAGGACGCCGACGACCTTGACCTCGACCTCTTTCTCCGGGATGAGGTAGAGGTCGCCGACCTCGCGCTGTTCGAGCTCGGCCACTTCGTAGCCGAAGACGGCCTCGAACGCTTCCGGTTCCTTGAACCATCCCCCGGACTTGAAGGGCAGGGCGCTCTTCATCTTCGGAAAAGAGGCGGGGTCGACGCCGAGGAAGGCGGAGATGCCGCCGCTCTCGCCCTTGTTCGGGTCGAAGACGACCTGCATGAGCATGGCCGTCACGCCCTCGACCTCGGGCTCGGCGGCCACGGCCGAGGCGATCTCTTCCTTCATGTACTTGAGGCCCGTGCCGCCCTTGAGCATGAGCGTCGCCGCTTCGTAGGGACAGCCCTTGGCCACGACGAGCATCTGGAAGCCGAGGTTGTCGATGTCCTTGTTGAGGGACGTCTCGTAACCCTTGTTGAATCCGAAAAGGCTGACCAGGACCCAGGCCGCCATGGCGATGCCCAGGACGGTGAGAAGGCTCCGCGTTTTCTTGCGCAGGAGGTTTTTATAAGCGACTTCGAAGACGGATATTTTTTTCATGCTGTCCTACCCTTTGAAGAATTTGAGGTGGGGGTTTCCCAGGAGGAACTCGTCGACAAGGACGAGGTTCTTTTTCGTCGCGCGGAGGGCGGCCCGGAAGTCCTGCTCGGAGGCGGGGTCGGAGTTCTTGATGCGGCTGACGGGCCCGGCAGGGTCTTCCTTCCCTGTCACGACGTCGTACCTGTAGAAATCCTCGAGGCTCAGGCCGAGGAACTGGGACCCGAAGGCGGGGTCGCGGAAGGCCTTGGCCGCGCGCGATGTCAGTTTCTGGAAATAGAAACCCCGTATGACCCCCCGAAGGTCGAGGGCCAGGAAGACCTGGAGCCCGCCGTAGGTCCCCTTCTGGTTAACGCCGTGGATGTAGCCGACGAGGTCGGCACCTTTATAGATCTCGTACATCGTGTAGGGGACGTCGGCCGTCTCGAAAAGTCCCTTGAACGTGTCTCCCAGCCGGGCTTCGATCTTGCGCAGGAGCTCTTCGCCGCCCCTCTTGGTGATGGAGACGTAAAGGGTCTTGTAGCCGGTGGACTCCGGGAAGAGCCGCTTGACGTCCCGGTCCGGGTCGTTGAGGTCGCAGCCGACCGCAGCGTAGAGGGCGGCCGCGGCCAGAATGAGGCCCGCCGTCGCCAGCAAAAACATCCGCCGCGTATTGGAGCCCGCCCCCGATCCAGGTCTGAAGTTCGTTGTCGCGTTCATCCCGTTCCTCCCGCGTTCGCTCACCCCGTTTGCCGTGATTCTCATAGGCCTTTGTAATAATAAAGCTGAACGACGAACCGGGCGTCCCGGCGGCCGTGGTCGTAGAGAACCATGAACCGGCCGGCCAGGTCGGCGTTCAAAAGATAGGTCAGCCCGGAACCGAGCGAGTAATCCCAAGCGCCCGCGCTGTTCATGAGGACCGGCTGGACCTCGAGCTTGAGCCTGCCCTCGTCAAGGAGAGCCAGGCCCGATCGCCAGAAGAGCAGGAACATCCCGGCGCCGTCACGCCTGCCAAGCAGGATTTCGGCCCGGTTCTCGACGTTCCGCCACAGATAGGTCACGTCGAGGCTCGCGGCGCTCCAGGAAAAAGGCTCAGGTTCGACGAGCGTGTAACCCATGGTCTCCAGGATATTCCCGTGGGCCAGGGATAACCCGAAACTGGCGTTGTCGCGGGCCAGGACGCCCTTCGAGATCCTGGCCGCGGCGAGGAAGTTGCCCTTGAAGTAGAGGGGCATGCCGCTGCCGGCGGTCAACGAAGCGGCGACGTCTCCCCAGGCGAGATCCCGGTGCAGCCCCAATCCCCAATCCCGGTCGAAGCCGTAGCCGAGCATGGCCGGGGCGGGAAGGAGGAGGGCGTGGCTGTCGAGGGCATAGGAAAGACCGAGGGCGGGCCGGCCGTGCCCGGCCCAGATGTCGGCGAAGCCGGCCTTGTAGCGGAAAAAGGCGTTGTAGAGCTGGAGTTGGAAGGGGTGTTCGCCTTCCTGGTCATAGGCCAGGCGGGCCTGGACGGCCAGGACGCCGTAATCCCGGCTCTTCCCGGAGATGCGTTGGACGAAGTCGAAGCCGACGCTCGGCTTCTGCATGACGTCGCTAGGCATCAGGGAGAAGAGCTCGAAGGAACGGGAGGCCGTGGAATAGGCGCCGACCGCCTGGAGCTCGATAAAAAAGAGCGAGCTCTGGGCGTGGAGCCCGAAGGCCAACGCTCCAAACAGGAGGATCGGGATGATCGACTTTTTTCGCACGGTCCGCCTATCGGCCCGCTCGGGACCGTCCGGGTCAGACATCGAAGGCGATGCGGCCCCGGAATATGACGATGCCGTTACGGGAGAAGGTCAGCTGGACCTCCCAGTCGCCGGGCATGACGACGTTGACGGGCAGGAGGTAATCGCCGGCCTTGTTGTTCTTGAAGGCGACCTCTCCCGAATCGTGGGCGCCGCGCATCGAGGGCATGTCGGAACGGCCGACGATCTGGAGGTCCTTGACCCGCTTGCCGTCGCGGTCGTAGAGCTTGATGATGAGGATCGAGGTCCCCATCTTCGGCGTCTTGTCGAATTCCCAAGTGAAATAATTGACCTCGCCGATCCAGCACTTCTTGCCCGACTTGGCCAAGTCCTGGAAAACGGGCTCCTGGCTCTGCGGGCCGCTCGGCGTAAGACCCGGCGAGTTGCAGCAGGACCCCGCCGGTTGGGCAACGGCGGGCACTGTCAGCCCGACCGAGAATGCCGCCAGGGCAATGACGGCCGCAATCGTTTTTCTCATGGCGAATTCTCCCTCCGGCAGATAATACTGATAATCCTATATATTATATAGGATTAATCCCCACCCTGCCAGCCCCGGAGCCAAGGGGAGTAAGGGCCCTGAAGTTTGACTTTTCCCGCCTCCCTCGCTATATAGGGGAAAAGGACAAGATTCCCGGCGAAAGAGGGAGGCCATGAAAAAACCGTACATCAAAAATGTCGACCAGATCGGCCCCTTAACGGTTTGGATCGTGGACGGCCTATACATCCGGAAAAATATCGACGAGGAGTTCACGAATTTCGGACAGCACTACCGCTTCCGGTTCATCCCCTTGCATGAATTCTGGATCGACCAAGAGCACGGCCTTGGGGAACTGCCGTTCTTCATCGACCACCTGCTCGTCGAGCACCGGTTGATGACCGGAGGCATGACCTACGACCAGGCCTTGGAGAAAGCCGACGCCGTCGAGAAGAGAGAGCGCCGCAAAACCGAACTCGTCCGGGAGATCTCCAGGTTACCGAGGGCCGGGATCGTCGAAAATATCCACAAACGGCTCCTCAAGAAATACAGCGGCGCGGTCAAGGTCTGGGTCGTCAAAGGGGAACTCGTCCGGAGCATCTACTTCATCGATTTCACCGAGGGCGGACATGATCAAGTCTATCACTTCGTACCCAAGAACGAGGTCTGGCTCGACGACGACCTCGGGCCTGGAGAACGGAGGTTCGTCCTCCTCCACGAGCTCCACGAACGGCATCTGATGACCCTGGGCTGGCCCTATGTCAAGGCCCACCGCTCCGCCAGCAGGATCGAGTATCACTGCCGCGCCCACCCCGAGGAGCTCGAGGCCGACCTAGGGCTGGAAGCGGAAAAGAATCGCTGACCCAAAGCCTCCTCCGATAGTCGACGTCATTCCCCAAACCTTCGGTAAAACCAAGTCTTCACCAACTGGGTCAGGATCACGTAGAACGGCAGCATGATCGCCAGCAGCAGCCAGTAGAGCGGCGGCAGCGGAACAAACCCCAGCGCGCCGGCCAGGGGCGAAACCGTCAGCCAGGCGCCCACCGCGACGATGATCAGGGATGAGGCGATCAGCGGCCAACTGGCCCGGCTTTGGATGAACGGGATCTTATGGGTGCGGATCACGTGGATGATCAGCGTTTGGGTGAAGAGCGACTCCACGAACCAGCCCGTGTGGAACAGGGCCGGGTTGTGCCAGGTCTTGAACACGGCCAGCATGATGAAAAACGTCAGGTAATCGAAGATCGAGCTGATCGGCCCGATAAACAGAATGAAGCGTTGGATTTCGCCGATCGTCCATTTGCGCGGCTTGGTCAGCCAGTCAGCGTCCACCTCGTCGGTGGGGATCGTGGTCTGCGAGAAGTCGTAGAGCAGGTTGTTGGTGAGCACCTGGATCGGCAGCATGGGCAGGAAAGGCAGGAACGCGCTGGCCCCCACGACGCTGAACATATTCCCGAAGTTGGAGCTGGCCGCCATCTTGATATACTTGATGATGTTGCCGAACACGCGCCGGCCTTCCAGCACGCCCTGCTCCAGGATCAGCAGACTGTTTTCGAGCAGGATGATGTCGGACGACTCCTTGGCGATGTCCACCGCGCTGTCCACCGAAATGCCCACATCGGCGGCCTTGAGGGCGGGCGCGTCGTTGATGCCGTCGCCCATGAAGCCCACCACGTGCCCTTTGCTCTGGAGCGCCTTGATGATGCGCTCCTTGTGGGCCGGGGCCAGTCTGGCAAAGACGCTGGTCGTGCCGGCGGCTTCGGCCAGCGCCGCCTCGCTCAGTGTCTCGACCTGCGAGCCGAGCAAGATCTGTTCGACCGGCAGGCCCACTTCCCTGCCAATATACGCGGTGATGATCTCGTTATCGCCGGTCAGGATCTTGACGTCCACTTTCAGACCGTGCAGCCGCCGCAAGGCCTCCGCGGCGGTCTTCTTGGGCGGGTCGAGAAAGGCGAGAAAACCCAGCAGGATCAGATCGGACTCATCCTTGACCGCGTAAACAGGCTCATCGGACGAGCCCGGCATATCTTTGTAGGCCAGGGCGATCACCCGGAAGCCTTGACCGTTCAGTTCGTCCACCATATGCCGGCGGTGGGCGTCGTGTTCGGGCAGAACATCGAGAACCTTCCCGTTGATGACCACCCGGGTGCACAGTCTCATCACTTCGTCTACCGCGCCTTTGCAGATCAGCGTATTCAACCCGGTTTCATCTTCCACCACCACCGACATCCGGCGCCGCACGAAGTCGAAGGGGATTTCGTCGATCTTGCGGTATTTTTCTTTCGCCTTCAGGCGTTCTTCCAGCTCCTCATGGGCGAGGATCGCCTCGTCGAGCAAATTCTTCAGCCCGGTATGGTGATAGCTGTTCAAATAGCCGTAGTGCAGCACGTTCTCGCTGCGCTCGCCGCGTACGTCCAGGTACTTTTCGAGCACGATCTTGCCCTGGGTGATGGTGCCGGTCTTGTCCGTGCAGAGCACGTCCATCGCCCCGAAGTTCTGGATGGAGTTCAGGCGTTTGACGATCACTTTCTTGCGCGCCATCGCCAGGGCGCCCTTCGACAGGTTGACGGTCACGATCATGGGCAGCATCTCGGGGGTCAGCCCGACGGCCACCGCCAGGGCGAACAGAAACGCTTCCAACCAGTTGTGCTTGCTCAGCCCGTTGATCAGGAAGACCGCCGGCACCATCGCGGCGATGAAGCGGAGCATCAGCCAGGTGAACTTGTTGACGCCCTTGTCGAAGCTGGTGAGCTGGCGCTCACCGACGATGCTGGCCGCCAGCGAGCCAAAGTAAGTGCGGTCTCCGGTATGGATGACCACGGCGGTCGCGGAGCCGCTTTCCACGTTGGAGCCGAGAAAGCAAAGGTTGGGCAGATCGAGCGGGTTCTCACGATCCGCCGGCGCAGGATCGGCTTTGCGTTCCACGGGCAAGGCCTCGCCGGTGAGCGCCGCCTGGTTCAGGAACAAGTCCTTGGCGGCGAGCAGCCGAACGTCCGCCGGCACCATATCGCCGGCGGCCAAGTGGACGATGTCGCCCGGCACCAACAGCTTGAGCGGCATTTCCGCTTCCACCCCGCCGCGCAACACCGTCGCCGTGTTGCCGACCATCGCTTTGAGCTTCTCGGCCGCGTTATCGGCGCGCAGCTCCTGAAAGAAACGCAACGCCACGCCCAGCAAGACCATCACGAAAATGACCGCCGTCGCCCGGAGGTCACCGGTCAGATACGACAGCACGCCCAGCGCGACCAGGAGGATGACCAACGGGTTCTTGACGTTATTCAGCAGGCGCCTCAGGGGGGACTGGCGCTTTTCGCGGGCGATCTCGTTCGGCCCGACCTGCTTCAAGCGCACATCGGCTTCCGCCTGGCTCAGGCCTTCCAAGCGCGACGCAAGCTCCTTCAGGAGGGGTGCGGTATCGGCACGCGCCTTGGCCAACAACTGAGCGGAGATCGTGGCCCCGTTCCCGCCGGCGGGATGACCTGGGCGCTGAGACGGAGTCGGAGTTGGTTTCGGAGAATCCATGCCGACCTCATCAAAGTCTTGATGAACCGACGTTCCCGAAATCAATATATCCCCGCTCGACATCCACGGCAATCAGTTGCACGTGGATCCGGTCGCCGACATCCATGCCCTCGAACCCGCGCACCACCTTTCCTTCAACAGGGATGGTGAGCAGTCTGGCCCAGGTGCCTTTATCGGAAGCCCCCGTGACAATGGCGTCAAACTGTTCGCCGATCCTCGATTCAAGGAGGAGCGCCGCCGCGGATTTGCCGACCTGCCGTTCGACCTTGTTAGCGGCATCCTCTTCTGCGGTGAAATGCTTGGCCAGCACATCCAGTTCGTCATAGCCATACGGCACAGCTCGGCCGGCCAGGGCGGCCTTCAATAAGCGTTGCGTGATCAGATCGGTATAGCGGCGATTCGGGGCCGTGGAATGGGCATAGTCCTGGACTGCGAGACCAAAGTGCCCCGGGGCCGTTTCGCCGGGCCGTTCTGCGATATATTCGCCGGCTCCTAGAAGCTTGACCACCGCGAGGGAGAGATCGGGGAAGCGGAGCGGATCGGCGGCTTTCTCCTTGACTAGAAACGCATCGAGCGCCGCCGAATCCGGGTTATCCGGCAGCCTGAATCCGTGTTCCCGGGCAAGCTCGACAATCCGGTCCCAGCGTTTGGGCGTGCGCACCACCCGGCGGATTGAAGGGGATTTCCTCGCCGCGAGATACCGGGCGGTCACGCCGTTGGCGGCGATCATGAAATCCTCGATGATCTCCTTGGCGCGGTTCTTCTGTTCACCTTCGAGATCCCGGATTTGGTCGCCGTCAAAGATCGGTTTCGCCTCGATGGTTTCCAGACTCAGCGCCCCGTGGACGTGCCGCAACTGCTTCAGGCTCTGCGCGGTCCGGTCCTGCACGCGCAGATTCTCCGTCAGTCCGTTGACGGCCGCGATCCCCGCGGGGACAGCGCCGTTCCCTTCCAGCCAGGCTGCCACGCTGTTATAAGCGAGCTTCGCCCGATTGCGGACCCGCGCCCGGTAGATATCCGAGCCCTGCAAGGAGCCGTCCGCGCCGATCTCCATTTCCACGACAACGGCCAGGCGCTCCTCATCTAAGTTCAGGGAGGTGAGATCGTTGGAGAGCTTTTCAGGCAGCATCGGGAAGATCTTGGCCGCCGTATACACCGAGGTCGTGTTGTGGCGCGCGTGTTCGTCAATGGCTGAGCCGTTCTTAACCAGCGCGTCCACGTCAGCGACGGCCACGCGGATCTTGACTTTGTCCCCGGCCAGGGCCTCGGCGATCGTGAGCTGATCCAGGTCGCGGGAGTCATCGTTATCAATGGAAGCCCACGGGAGGTCCGTCAGGTCACGAATCCCAGGGGGATCTCCAATGGACTCACTGTTCATCCCTGCGGGCGCCTGGATCCTGTCAAGTTCGGCAAGCACAGCGGCCGAAAAGTCGGGGAGCAAGCCTCTCTCTAGCATCGCCCTCCGGGCAATGCTCTGCAAGATGACCCGGTGCTGTTGATCCGTGTGTGGTGTTTGTGGCATGCGAATTTCAGGTGACCGGTGATTCCAAGCCTCCGGCTAGACAAATTGAGCTGTTTTCCGCCTAGGACATTGACCTATCAAACAGTATATTTCCTATTTAATAGGATATTTCCTGCCGCACCGCTCTAAATTGATCCTTAGAAGGTGCTATCTCCTCCTGATCAGTCGGAAAACGATGAGGATCAGGATGGCTCCAAGGATCGCTCCGATGAACCCGGCGGGCTGGCCCTCTCTATACCAGCCGAAGTGTTGTCCGATGTAGGTCGCGACAATGGACCCGGCGATACCGAGAAGAATCGTAATGATGAATCCGCCCGGATCTCTTCCCGGCATGAGCAACTTGGCGATGACCCCGACCGCAAAACCGATCACAATCGTCCACAAAATAACCATTCGACCTCCTTTAAAAGTACGCTGGGCTTGGGAGAAGCCCCCCTTGTGTTCGTGCAGTTTTCATGCCAACATCTTTTTAGCTGAAAAGATCAGCCCCGGCATAATTCCGACTTGACTCTCGGCGGGCCGCGGCGCATACTATTTATATGGATAACAAAAAGGGCACCTCAAACAAGGTCAGCAGGATCCTCGCGAGGAACACCTGGAGCACGGTGGTTCTGGCGGTAACCCTGGCGATGTCGGGTTGCGCCATGTTGGGCGTCGGCGAGAAAGGAGCCAGCCGCCTCGAAACGAGCCCCATGCTGCCGGCGGTGGAGGGCAGGGCGAGATTTAGCGTCACCGTAAACGACAATACAAGCATCACGCTGACGGTGAAGCACCTCGCTAATCCCGAAAGACTCACGCCTCCAGCCAGCCACTATGTCGTTTGGACGCGCGCCACCAAGGACGCGCCCGCCCAGAATATCGGAGCGCTGGTAGTCGACAAGAAACTCAACGGCAAGATCGTCACCGAAACCTCTCTTCACAGCTTCGATCTGTTCATCACCGCCGAGGATTCGGGCCAAGTCCAGCAGCCCTCGGGGCAGCCTTTGCTTTGGATGAGCTACAGCCGTTAGCCCGTCTGCGCTTCGTCAGGAATCGCGCCAGGATCGGGTTTCATCGGAGTCCTGCCCGGCTAGGGGAAAAGGTCCCGAAAAAGGGGAATCTCCGGAAGTATCGAGATTATCGACCTGAGTGGGCTACGGCAGCTTGTGAGGCGAAGGCGGCGCGACGGAACCCGAATAGAACACGTCGCATGGCCTGCTATCGAACAGTTTCACGACACTCCTCAGCAAGTTCGTCACAGGACTCGTGAGCGACTTCAAGATGTTGATATTGCCGATCTCCGGACGGCTGAACGGTCCGCGGACTTTTTGGGTGATGACCGCGCAGCCGTGTTGATCGAGGACCGCCACGACAGCGTCCTCAAAGCGGTTGTCGATGAAATTCAGCCCGCCCTTCATGGCGATCCTGCGCACTTTCGTGGCCATGGCGACATCGACGGCCTCGGCGACGCCGTTTTCGATTTTCCAGACCGAAACGAGTTTGGCGATGACTCCGTTCCCTCCCCGGGATTCCTTGAATAGGTCGGCGAAACGGTAGCCTCTTGTGAGGGCCGGCCCAAAGGGGCCAGCGAGGAAGAACGCCCCGACATCCACGAGGCTGAACCTCCGGCTCTGTAGGAGCGAAGAGATCAATTCATCGATATCCATGCTATTGAGCGCAAGATTCTCGCCGTCCAGGGAAACCTGGCCGCTGAGGGATCGCTTCACTTCGACGGCGGTCTTCCCCCTCGCGGTCAAGTCCGCGGAAAGTTCGGCCAGCCCTTCCATGTTCTTCGGGTCCGGGGATTCTTGAAGCAGTTCCTCGATCTTGAGCTTGCTCACGGCAAAGATGATCCTGAAATGAGGCTCGGTCCCTGTGAAGTCGGCGTGAAGGGTGCCGCTCCCCGTCCCGCCGAAGATCTTCATGCGGACCTGGCTGACATCGCAAACGCCGTTTCCGCCCGCAAGCTTCATTTCGAGGTCGGTCAGCGTGAGGGTCCCAGCCCTGATCCTCCGGCACCGGATATCATCGGTGAACGAGAGGGTTTTCAACGGGTCCCCACCCGGCGTCCCCCCGGCAGAAAGGTTCCCGACCGCGATATCGACCCCCTCCAATTCGATCCTCCCGCCGGATTGGAGGTTGGTAAAAAGGAAGCTTCCCTGGGAAATAGCGATGTTTTTCAAGGTCAAGAGCTCTCCCGACGGCTTGCCTCGCTGCGTTTCGATATTGAGCTTTCCGTTTTTCTGCCGCACGATGGAGATCGCGGGCTTGACGAGCTCCAGCCGGCTGATCCTGATCCTGCCCCAGATGAGGGGAAGGAGTTTCAGCCCTATTTTCATGCTCGCCACGGCAGCCACATCAGCCCCCCCATTCTTGACGGTGATGTCCGCGAGAGAAGCGCCGAAGCCCGGGGAAAAAAAGACGCTCACGCCGCCTTGGATACGGACATCCATTCCCAGGGCCTTCGATGCGGTCGCTTCGATCCGGGATTTGAGAACTTTGGTGCCGAACAGGAGGACGAGGATGATCAGGACGATGACGGCCAGGATCACTCCCCCTGCGATCCTAAACACTTTTCTCTTACGGTTCGCCATGCCCTATCCTTCCTGACCGGAAATCGAGGCCGGGGAGTTTGCCGAGCGCGTTCGGCAAACCCCCGGCCTCGAGGGGCGTCTCAGGTTTACTCCCCCTTTTTCTTTTTGACCGGCGGGGCCTGCTTCTCCTTCTTGGCTGGTTGGGCGACCCGTTTGACCTGCTCGGTATCCTGTTTGTGCCGTGCGGTCAGCTGTTGTTTCTCGGCCTGATGCTGTTTCTGCAATTCGGCCGTTTTGGCCTGATAGGCCTGCTGGATTTTCGCTTTTCCGGCTGCATCCCGGATTTGCGCTTGTTCCGCGGCGCGCGTGCTCTGCATGTCCCTCAGCTCTTGCGCCTGGCTCTTCTGGAGGAGGGACTTTTCCTCGGCTTGCCGCTTCTGGACGGCTGATTGCTGCGCCCGCACCGGCGCCTGTGACCGCGGCTCGAAGATCTTGGCCGGAGCCAGTTCCCGCCGGGCCTCGTCCCTGTTCAGAATAGCCTTGGGCTTCGCTGTGGCATTCGTCCGGAAGGCGGGACGATAGACCTGGAGATCGTTGCCCACGACCCGGGCCGGTCCGGGCTTCCGGACGTCCTGGATCTTGTAGCGAGGGACTTGCTGCCGGGTGACACGCTGCACATTGTCGATCCCCATTCCCTCGTTGAAGATCCTGTTGTTGCGATAGTAGATGTTGTTGTGCCTGGAGGTGAAATTGATAATCGTGACGTTGCGTTCATAAGGGAGCGTGTACCGATAGATGTCACGGTCCAGGAAATGCGGGGCCTGGATGAAGACCCAGAAACGGTTGGGAATGTTGAATGACAGGGAAGCGAAATCCATACCGGCGCGGAATTCGACCCCGGGCGGCAGGGGCGCCCAACCCGCATACTGGTTGCTCCATCTCCAGCTCACCCAGGCCGGACCCCAGACCGTGCCGGGAACCCAGTACCAACCGAACCCGTCATCATAGCCCCATCGCCCGTAATGGAAAGGAATTGAGCCCCATTCCTCATTCGCGATCCAGGTCCAGCCGTCGTCGGTCATGACCCAGTGGCCATCGCTATAGGGCCGCCATTGGTAACCCATATGCCTGGGGATCCAAACATAGCCATAAGGATCCATATCGACCCAATTTCCATAGGGGGCCAGGTAGTTGTACGCGTAGTCGATATCCATGTCCGGCCCGTATTCTTGCCCATATCCTTGCGGGCTGCCGACATTGGGGACACCCATGCCCGGGGGATAGCCGCTCGACGGCGAAGGGCCGTACGCTGCGCACCCCGTGGCCAATAAAAGGACTGCCGTCATAATACACAGACCAATTTTCATGTTTGGCCTCCTTATCTCATAATCTCATAATTAATTAAGCAAGATATATGCCAATCCTTGAACCGCCTTGGTGATATTCCCGTCTCCAGGCATCTATCGCGACCCGGACCTCCAAAAGCTTGTCGAGGATCTCGCCACTTAATCGAAAGGGATGGGAATTGGGGCCATTCTGACAGGATAGAGCGGCAGGAAATATCCTACTTAATAGGAAAAGTGCTGTTTAATGGGGCAATTCCTAAGGCGGGAAAGCAGCTCGATTCGTCTAACTGAGGGCTTTTACACGCCGGTCACCTGAAATCCCGCTTTTTCCCAGAGAGGAAACCGATTTCCCCGACATTCTGCTAACGCGGAAAGATGCTGGCATGAATACTGCACTTAGTCAGGCAGCTTCTCCCGAGTCCATCGTGCCGTCCAATAACGGCTGGAAGCAGGACAGCGAGAGGCAAAAGAAAAAAAGGAGGTCGGTATGCTTGAGACAATTTTAATCATCCTGGTCGTTCTGTGGGCTCTGGGATTTTTCGCGTTCCACGTCGGCGGCCTGATCCACGTTCTTATCGTCATCGCCCTGATCGTTCTGATCATACGCCTAGTACAGGGCCGGAAAATTCTTTAGCGGGGAAAACGCCAAAATGATTTGGCCGAAGGGTCGGACCGCAAGACGGATATGGGGAGTCCTCGCAGGCCTGGGACTGATGACCCCCTGTCTCTTTTCCGCTCAAGTTTTCAAATACCAGAAAATCAAGCCTGAAAAGGGACATCTGATCCAGACCGTCCCCTTCGAAAAATGGTTGAAAATAAATTATTGCGGCCCGGCCTGTTTGGCGATGGTCCTCAACTCTTGGGATGAAACGCGATCCTTCAGCCAGCGGAAAATCGCGGATGAGATCTATGATTCCGGAAGCCAGGCGACCTATAACTCCGAGCTGGTCTTGTATCCGCGAACCAAAGGATTTGAGAGCTACTCTTTCCAGGGAAACCTGCAGATCTTGAAGGATTTGGTTGGGAAAGACATCCCGGTGATCGTTCTGACCAAGGCCCTAAAACAGATCCCCAAAGGACATTATCGGGTGGTCATCGGGTTTGATGATGACGAGGACCAGATCATCTTCCACGACCCCTTTTTCGGAGGCCGGCAAGCCATGACGTCCAAGGGTTTCATGAAGATCTGGGAGCTGGGAAAAGGGCGGAACCAATCCCGGTGGATGATGGCCGTGGTCCCCGGTCAAAGCCCTTTCCCTTTTCCCGCTCTGCAAAACGACCCTCTGACCTCCATCAATCTGGCCACGGCCTATTACCGGAGGTCGGATTTCATGAAATCGAAGGAGCAGTGGGAAAAAGTCAAGGGATCCCTCGGCGAAGATCCCTATCCCCTGTACAGCCTGGGCATGGTCAGCCTGAGAGAAGGCAAGTTCGAGGAGGCTGAGGCCTATGCTCTCAAAGCCCTCGGCTTGGACGCAAAAAGCGCTTACGCCCACGACGTCCTGGGCCTGGCTTACGCCAATCAAGGCAGGATGGTCCAGGCTTTACAGTCCCTCGGTCAGGCTCTCCGGCTTGCCCCTAGGGAGGAGTTTATCCGAAAGCATTATCTACAGGTCAGGGCTCTCTATATCGAAAGGGCCCGGCTTGAAAACATTCAAGAAAAGGAGAAGTCGAATGAAAAGACAGGTTAAGATCGGAAGTGTCCTGTTGATGATCGTGCTGCTCTCCACCTTTGCCGCCGCTGCCGTTCAGAAACCGGCGGCTCAGCAGGCGGGGACGACGAATCAGCTCGTCATCGGCGCCCAAGACGTGATCACGGCCTCCGATGCCGGGGGAGGCGCGATCTCCTCGAGAGATCTCATCGTCATCATAACCATCTGTGTTGTGATCCTAGTGGTCGCGTTGGTCCTTTAGCTTGAGCGCGTGTCCGGCGGCGCCTTTCTTGCGGAAGGCCCGACGGGACGTCATTCTCTCGGCTGATCCGAAGAGGGCGTCCTCTCACAGGGGAGGACGCCCTTTGTTAAAGTTTGAGGGAGGCATAATTCCATGAAGCTTGCAGGTATCGTTTTGACCGTTCTAGGAGTCTTGGCTCTGGCTTATCAGGGGATACGCTATACAACTCGGGAGAAGCTGATCGATATCGGCCCCCTCAAGGTCACGGCTTCAGAGAGGAAGACCATCCCTCTGCCTCCGATCGTGGGCGGAATTGCCCTCGTCGCGGGTATCGCGTTGATCCTTTCGGACCGCAAAAAGACATCATAGGATAAAGAGCCAAAAACCTCGTCCCGCCCAAGCCGGGCGCCCGGATTTCCCTGGATTACAGGGAAGAAGTCTCCCTCGAGCCCGAGAGCCTTTTACCCGCCCCCCCCCCCGGCGCACCGGCAGGGGGTTGACAAGCCCTGGCTTATTTCTTAATATTTCTACCAAATGGGCACGGTTGGAAATCCAATTGCTAATGTTCTGATCATTGATGATGATAAGCTCATTTGCGACTGGATCGCCAATGTCGTCACCCGACTAGGGCATCACGCCGTCTCGACGCACCTTCTCCGAGAGGGGCTCAGGAAAGTCCGAACCGAGTCCTTCGACGTCGTTTTTTTGGACGCCCAGATGCCCGATGGAATCGGCTTGGAGAGCATGCCGAAGATCAAAAGCTCCCCATCCTTCCCGGAAATCATCGTGATCACCGGGCTGGGACATCCCGATGAGGCCGAACTCGCCATCCTGGGCGGCGCCTGGGATTATCTGGAAAAGCCGGCTTCGTTCGAAGCCATCAAACTTCCCCTTCTCCGGGCTCTGGAATATCGAGCGGAAAGAAAACAGGGGAACGCGTCGACCGTTTTGAAAAGAAGCGGCATTATCGGAGATTCGCCGAAGATCACGTCCTGTCTGGAAATTCTGGCCCAGGCAGCGACCAGTGATGCCAATGTTCTCATCAACGGCGAAACCGGCACCGGAAAAGAGCTTTTTGCCAAGGTCGTCCATGCGAACAGTCGTAGGGCCAAAAGGAATTTTGTGGTCGTTGACTGCACGGCGCTCCCTGAGACACTCGTCGAAAGCGTTCTTTTCGGGCACGCGCGGGGGGCTTTCACCGGGGCTGAAACGAGTGAGGAGGGGTTGATCAAGCAGGCCGACGGAGGAACTCTTTTCTTGGATGAGATCGGGGAGCTGCCGTTATCGATCCAAAAAAAATTTCTGCGGGTCATTCAAGAGCACCGCTTCCGTCCAGTCGGAGGACGTCGAGAAATCGAGAGCGATTTCAGGCTTGTGGCGGCGACAAATCGAGATCTGGAGATCATGGTCCGGGAGGGACGATTCCGGGAAGATCTCCTCTTTCGGCTCCGGACGATCGTGGTCGACTCCCCCCCGTTGAGAGAAATTCCCGAAGACATCAAAAAATTGACGGTCTTTTACATGAACGATTTGTGCGAGCGGTTTGGGATAACAGCAAAACGAGCTTCTCCTGAATTCTGGGAGATCGTGACCGAATATCCATGGCCCGGCAATGTGCGAGAACTGATCCAGGCCCTGGAGAAAGCTCTGATTTCGGCAAAAGAAGAACCCATGCTGTTCCCCAAACATCTTCCGACGTATATTCGTATTCAGGTGGCCCGGAGCTCTTTCCCGCAGAAGCCGGCAAACCAGGGTAAGCCGGAGATACGCTCGAGCATTCCCAAAGTGCCGCCTAAATTGAAAGAGGTCCGGAAAGCGGCCGTTTCTGAAGCAGAGCAACAGTATCTGAAGGAACTGATCTCTTTTGTGGGCGGAGATAACAACAAAGCTAGCCGGGTTTCCGGCTTGTCGCGCTCAAGATTCTATACTCTTCTCAGAAAATACCGCCCGGCTGACGGGCGTTGGCCGGTATGATGCCGGTCATGGCTTTTAAAAAACAGAGAACGAGTGCTCATTTATTGGAATAAGTGCTCTTTAAGAGAACATATTGCTGCCGTTTCTGGGGGAAAGCCGCTCTTAAAATTTTCTCCCCTCTCATAAAAAACTGATTGTCGGGTTT
>JBGOYY010000055.1:0-20845 GCA_041479905.1 Candidatus Aminicenantia bacterium | reverse complement strand
TTCCTCATCCCGAGCGGCCTCACCTATTACCTCGGGCGGAAGGTCAGGAACCAGAAGCACGGCTGGGCCGTGTGGAGCGCCATGGCGATCCTCTTTTTAGCCGCGGCGCTCGTCTGCTGGCGGGCCGAAAGCGCCGGCAATCCCCGCCTGCGGGCCCTCGGCGTCGACCTGGGCAGCGGTAATATGGAAGGTAAGGAAGTCCGGTTCGGCGTTTCGGGCTCCAGCCTGTTCGCCACCGTCACGACGGCGGCCTCGTGCGGAGCGGTCAACTCCATGCACGACTCCTTCACGCCGCTGGGCGGGTTGGTCCCGCTCGTCAACATCCAGCTCGGCGAGGTCGTCTTCGGCGGGGTTGGCTCCGGGCTGTACGGGATGCTCATTTTCGTCATCCTGGCCGTCTTTCTCACCGGATTGATGGTCGGCCGCACCCCGGAGTACCTGGGCAAAAAGATCGAATCCTATGACGTCAAGGTCTCCGTCCTGGCCGTGCTGATCCTGATTTTTTCGATCCTCGGTTTCTCCGCCTGGGCCACGGTCAGCCGGTGGGGCCTGGCCGGCTTGAGCAATTCCGGACCGCACGGCCTGAGCGAGATCCTCTACGCCTTCTCGTCCGGCACGGGCAACAACGGCAGCGTCTTCGCAGGCCTCAACGGCAATACGCCTTCTTACAACATCACACTGGCCCTGGCCATGCTCTTCGGCCGCTTCATCATGATGGTGCCGGTCCTGGCTCTGGCGGGCAACCTCGCCCGGAAGAAGCTGATTCCGCCGAGCGAAGCGAGCTTCCCCGCGAGCGGCCCGACCTTTATCATCATCCTCATCGGGACCGTCCTCATCGTCGGCGCCCTCACCTTTCTGCCCGCCCTGACCCTCGGCCCCGTCGTCGAGCATTTCCTGATGACCGGATCCGGGGTTCTGTATTAAAGGAGGAAGACGTGCCCGCATCGACCCGCAAGCTTCTTGACCCGGACATCATCGGCCGGGCGGCGCTCGATGCCGTCAGGAAGCTGAATCCCGTTCACTTGCTGAAGAACCCCGTCATCTTCGTCACCGAGGTCGGCGCCCTGCTGACGACCGTCGGACTCTTGATGAGATCGAAAAGCGAGCCGGCGGGCTTTGTTCTCCAGGTTTCGGTCTGGCTTTGGTTCACCGTCCTCTTCGCCAATTTCGCCGAAGCGATGGCCGAGGGGCGGGGCAAGGCCCAGGCCAGTGAGCTTAGGAAAACGAGGACCTGCCTGACAGCTAACCTCCTCAGGTCGGACGGCTCGGTGGAATCCGTTTCCGCCGAACGGCTGAGGAAGGGCGACCTCGTCATCGTCTCCGCCCGCGAGGTCATCCCGGCCGACGGGGAGATCGTCGAAGGCGCGGCCACGGTGGACGAATCCGCCATCACGGGCGAGTCGGCCCCGGTCATCCGCGAGGCGGGCGGCGACCGGAGCGCGGTCACCGGAGGGACGCGGGTCCTCTCGGACCGGATCAAAATTCGAGTCACCTCCGACCCGGGCCAGAGCTTTCTTGACCGGATGATCAGCCTCGTCGAAGGAGCGCGGCGCCAGAAGACCCCGAACGAGATCGCCCTGACGATTCTTCTTTCAGCCTTGACGATCATCTTCCTGGTCGTCATCATTTCCTTGAAACCATTCGGCCGCTATTCCGGAGTCGACCTGACGATGACCGTGCTCGTGGCCCTGCTTGTCTGCCTGATCCCGACGACGATCGGCGGTCTGCTGAACGCCATCGGGATCGCCGGGATCGACCGCATGGTTCAGAAAAATGTCCTGGCCATGAGCGGCCGTGCGGTCGAGGCGGCCGGGGACGTCGACGTCCTCCTTCTGGATAAGACCGGGACGATCACCCTGGGCGACCGCCAGGCGACGGCCTTTTTCCCGGCGCCGGGAGTCACGATCGAGGAGATGGCCAGCGCGGCGCAGCTCGCATCGTTCGCCGATGAAACACCCGAGGGCCGGAGCATCGTCGTCCTGGCAAAGAAGCACGGCCTGCGGGGACGTTCCATCTCGGACATGCCCGGGGCGGCCTTCATCGCCTTTTCGGCCCAGACCCGGATGAGCGGGGTCGACCTCGAAGGACATCACGTCAGGAAAGGGGCCCCGGACGCGATCAGGGCCTTTATCGGGAACGACTATCCCGTCGAGGTCCACGATGCGGTCAGCCAAATCGCATTCAAGGGCGGAACCCCGCTCCTCGTCGCCGATGAAAAAAGGGTCCTGGGCACGATCGAGCTCAAGGACATTGTCAAGGGCGGCCTGAAAGACCGTTTCGAACGGTTCCGGGCCATGGGGATCAAAACCGTCATGATCACCGGCGACAACCCGCTTACTGCCGCGGCGATCGCCCGGGAGTCCGGCGTCGACGATTTCATCGCCGAGGCCAAACCCGAGGACAAGCTGGCCCTCATCCGGAAGGAACAGGCCGCCGGACATCTCGTAGCCATGACGGGCGACGGTACGAACGACGCCCCGGCCCTGGCCCAGGCGGACGTCGGGATGGCCATGAACACGGGGACGCAGGCCGCCAGGGAAGCCGGCAACATGGTCGACCTCGATTCCAACCCGACCAAGCTGATCGAGGTCGTCGAGATCGGTAAGCAGCTGCTCATCACCCGGGGCGCGCTCACGACCTTCAGCATCGCCAACGACGTCGCCAAGTACTTCGCCATCATCCCGGCCATGCTCGTCGGCGTCTTCCCCGTCATCGCCCCCCTCAACATCATGGGCCTTCGTTCGCCGGCCAGCGCCATCCTGAGTGCGGTCATTTTCAACGCCCTCATCATCATCGCCCTCATCCCCTTGGCGCTCCGCGGGGTGCGCTTCCGCCCCCTGGGCGCGGCGGCTCTCCTCCGGCGCAATCTCCTGATCTATGGGCTGGGCGGTCTCGTCGTGCCCTTCCCCGGCATCAAGCTGGTGGATATCATCCTCAACGCCTTGCATCTTGTTTAACATGAAAGAGGACGCGCGGAGATGAGAAATTGGATCACGGAACTCAGGACGTCGTTTCTGGCCGTTCTGGCTTTGGCCGTCATTCTGTGCGGCCTCTATCCTCTGACCGCGTGGGTCCTCGCCCACGGCCTGTTTCCCGGAAAGGCCGACGGCTCTCTGGTCACGCGGGACGGCGCCGTCCTGGGATCGAGCCTCATAGGCCAGGAGTTTTCGTCCCCCCGGTATTTTCATCCGCGTCCGTCGGCCGCGGGTCGGGGCTACGACGCCGAGCGGTCCGGGGGAACGAACCTCGGCCCCCTGTCGAAAAACCTGGTGGATGAGGTCGAGAGGCGGGTAGCCGCGTACCGCGCGGAAAACGGGCTCCCCCCGAACACCTTGGTCCCCGCCGATGCGGTCACGTCTTCGGGGAGCGGCCTCGACCCCCACATTTCCCCGGAGAACGCCCATCTCCAGGCCGGCCGGGTGGCCAGAGCGCGGGGCGTTCCCGAGGCGAAGATCCTGGAACTGGTCGAAGCGTCCACCGCGGGCCGGACCTTCGGCATCCTGGGGCAACCGCGCGTAAACGTTATGAGGTTGAACCTGGCGCTCGACGGAGTTCGCGATGTCGGACGATAGAGCCAACGCTTTTCTCCGGCTGATCCGCCTCTCCCGGCGCGGACGGCTGAAGGTCTACCTCGGCTACAGCGCCGGCGTCGGCAAGACCTACCAGATGCTCCAGGAGGGCCATCGGATAAAAAGCGACGGCATCGACGTCGTCATCGGACTTCTCGAAACGCACGGCCGGGCCGACATCGTCAACTTGGCCCGGGGGTTGGAGACGGTACCGAGAAAGTGCCAGGACTATCACGGCATCGCCCTGGAGGAGATGGATGTGGAGGCCGTGATCGCCCGCCGTCCCCATGTAGCGCTCGTCGACGAGCTGGCCCACACGAACGCCCCGGGCAGCCGCAACGCGAAACGGTATGAAGACGTCCAGGAAATCCTCGCGGCCGGGATCCACGTCATCAGCACCCTGAACGTCCAGCACTTGGAAAGCCTGTACAACGTCGTCGAGACATCCATCGGCGTCAAGGTCCGGGAGCGCCTCCCCGATTCCGTGCTGGCCGAAGCGGACCAGATCGTCGACGTCGACCTGGCCACGGAGGACCTCCGCAGGCGCCTCCAGGAGGGCAAGGTTTACCCGGCCGAGCGCATCGACACGGCTCTGGCGAATTTTTTCAAACCGGCCAACCTGGAGAAGCTCCGGGAACTGACCCTCCGCGAGCTCGCCGCCCAGATCGACCTCCGCCGGCGGGAGGCGGAGGAGGACCAGGGGGCCGCCTCGGACCAGGTCATGGTCTGTCTCAGCTCGCACGGCCCGAACAGCAACAGGCTCCTGCGCTATGGCTCTCGGCTGGCGGGAAAGCTCAACCGGAACTGGTACGCGGTTTACGTCCAGACGCCCGCCGAAGAGGCCACGGTCATCGACGCCGGTGTCCAGCGCAACCTGTCGGAAACGCTGACCCTGGCCAAACAGCTGGGCGCCATGGTCTTCACCTACAAGGGACAGGATATCGCCGATACGATCCTGCGGTTCGCCAAAGAGTACCGGGTGGGCCACATCGTCGTCGGGAATTCCCGGCCGCGGCCCCTGTGGAAGAGGATCGGGCGCAACAAGACCGTGATCGAAACCCTCGTCCGGAACGCCCGAGGCGTGAGCGTCATCGTCCTGGACACTTGCGAGGAGCCTCTCCCCGACCGCCGGATGCCGCCGCGATCTCCGGAGGCGGCCGAATCGGCGCGGCCGCGGGAGGCCAGGATAACGGGAGTGATGGACCACCTCCTGCTCAGCCGCTGGATCACCGGGCAGCGCATCCGGATCTGGGACGAGCCCGTTCCCAAGTCTGTCGTTCTCCGCGCTCTTGCCTCGGCCGTGGGACAAGAATCGGGGATCGCGGACGAGGGAGTCCTGCTCGAAGACATCTTGAAAAGGGAAGCTCAGGGCTCAACGTTCTTCAATGAAGGCGTGGCTTTCCCTCACGTCCGGGTGAAGGACCTGGGGGCTCCCATCATCGCTTTGGGGCTGACCAAGAAGGGGATCTCCGATGTGGCGACCTTAAAACCGGTCGAGGTCGTCTTTCTGATCCTGTCCCCGGCCCGCAGCCCGGACGCCCAGGTGAAGCTCCTGGCCCTGGTCAGCCGGGCCGCCCAAAACCGGATATTCCTCCAGAAACTCCTGGCCGCCAGAACGCCCGAGGAAGCGATGGGTGCCATCAAAGAACGGGAAAGCCGCGGCGAATCTTGAGTTCCAAGCGCGTTTTTCCAGGATACAATGGCCGTCATGAATACACTTAAGCGGATTGGCACCGTTGGCCTTGTGCTCCTTTCGACCGTCGCTCTAACTGTTGCTCTGCCAGGGGAGACGGTCCCGGCGCCGCTAACGGGGAGCGCTTCTCTAGGAACCTTCAACCGCTACATCTTCCGGGGATACCGGCTCGGAAGGGACAGCATCGTTTTCGAGCCCGTTCTATCGGTGTCCTACCAAGGATTATCGGTCATATTTTGGGGCAACATCGACATGAGGGAAAAGGCCACGCCCTGTTTCGCTCCGGACAGGCCCGGCCGGAAAAGCTTTAATGAAACCGACCTGACGCTCTCTTATACGCACAATTTGGGAAGGTTCGGCTTAACAGCCGGCTTCATTTATTATGGAACGAAATACACGGCCGAAACGCAGGAGCTTTATGTTGGAGCCAGCCTGGACATCCCGGGAAAACCATCCCTGATGATCTACCGGGATATCGACGCGTATCCGGGCACCTATTTCCTTTTATCCCTGGCTCATTCAGTGGCCTTGAAAAAAGGGATAACTCTCGACCTGGGCGCCTCGGCCGCCTACTTTTCGGGGGCGGCCGATTATTGGAGGACCTACCTGCCGAGCGCCGGAAGCTATGCGGGAGAAAAGTACCGGACGTTCCACGACGGAGTGATCAAGGCCGGGCTGACATTTCCCCTAGGCAAGAACCTCGGCCTCCAGGCCGGAACACAATTTTGCTTCCCTCTATCGACGGCCGCCAGGAGAACAATTGAAGGCCATTCGTATAACATCAATGGCCATCTCACGAGCGTCCTGGTATTCGGGACGACTTTGACGCTCGGCTTCTAACCAGAGCGGCGCATGGGCGGGTGATTTCATTCCACTTTATTGGCCATGATTCGAGCTATGTAATGGAATATCATCAAGAACCCTCGGTCTTTAGCGCTTCTTTATCGTTTTTCACGCCCAGCTTATTCTCCAGCAGATTGATGCCCTGCAAAATAATAAAGGTCTCGTCGTTCGTCTTGATATCGAGGACAATGCCGGATTTTTTCAGGAGCGCCTTCATCCTGTCCGACAGATAGGCGATCGTGTTTGAGATGTAAAACGGGAAGTACCAAAAATAGCCGAACGCCAGGATCAGGCAAAACACCCCAATACCGGCCATGAGGCTGATGATCCGGGCCGAATCATGCTTCGCCATCTGGCTTTTCCGCTCGACCGCCTGCATGTTGATATCGTTGATGTTGTTGATGGCGTGCCTGAGCGTTTCAAAGGCCGGCTGGTATTCGTTGAAATACAGGGCGCGGACTCCTTCTCCATTGACAATCCGAAGGCAGAGGTTGGCGTACAGAACATAACCCTGGTTGACCGTGGCCACGTATTCCCTTTCATGGATCTCGGTGATGTTGCCGGTTTCGGACTTGAGGTTGTTTTCGAATTCGGCCCTGCCGGCTTCAAAGAGCTTCAAGTAGTAGCCGGAAGTCTCTTTGTTATCGGTCGGGTTGAAGACGATGCTGCTGATGGCCGTCCGCATATCTTCGAGGGCCGAGATCATGTTCTTGGAAAAGACGAGGGATTTGTAGTTATCTTTCAGGATGTTCTCGGCGTCGCGCGAGAGCTTGCCGATATAATAGGAATAGAAAATCACTAAAACAAAGTTGATGAGGAACAAGAATCCTAAACCCAAGGTCAGTTTCTTCTTGAGTGTCATGATGCCTCCAGATAGAGAAACTATATCGCCGGCTTGGCGGCACTGTCAATAACCGCGAAAACCGCGCCCGCAGATCATGTCCGGACAAGAAATCCTCTCGGATCGGCGCGGCCTTCGACGGCCTTCAGCCAACGATCCCGACCCGGACCGGGGTCGGCTTCAGAACCCTCATCAGATCTTTCGGGTCGAGGCCGACGAGGAAACCACGCTTACCGCCGTTGATGTAGATCTTCGGCAGCTCCAGGATCGTCTCTTCCACATAAACAGGGATCGGTTTGCGCAGCCCGAAGGGCGAAGTGCCGCCGACCCTGTAGCCGGCGTCATCGGCGCTTTGTCGCGGCTCACGCCCGGGGGGCCTCGGGCTCGGTGTGGACGAGGACCTGCTCGATCGCCGGGATCTCCTTTTTCAGGGCCTCCTCGATCCGTGAAGAGAGCCGGTGGGCATCGATGACGGGCAGGTTCCTCTCGAAACCGCAATGGAGGGAGACCGCGAACCAATCGCCCTGCCGGCGGATGAGGATGTTGTGACAGCAGGCCCGTCCGACGACGGCGTCGGCGATCTTCCTCACCCGCTCGACGAGCGGCCCTTCCTCGGCCGTGACATCCAGACCGCTGCCGATGCCCGTCCCTCGCGATTCGATGTGGGTGTTGACGCGCTTGATGGCCGGGATGGCTCCCCGAAGGTCCTGTTCGATGTGGCTGGCCAGGTCGTGGGCCTGGTGGAGAAGGAGGTGATCGTCCACCTCGAGGTGGAGGTCGACGTGGATCTCGCCGCGGTCCTCGTGGACGCTGATGTTGTGGACCGGGACCTGGTTCCTCTCGGCGACGGCCCGGATGCGGCGGGCCATCGTCTCGCGCTCGCTCTCGCGCGGGTCCGTGTGGATGACCACGTCCGCGCCGGGGACGATGGCCTGGATCCGGGCCTCGACGCCCTCGGCGATGGCGTGGGTCCTCTCGAAGGCCAGCGTGCGGTCGACTTCGATGGTCATGTCGACGAAGACGAGGGCGCCCGACCGGCGGAGGCGGACCTTGCCGGCGCTGATGACCCCCTCGACTTCGCCCGCGGCCGCGGCTATCTTTTCCTTGAAGCCCTCGGGCGCGCGGTCGAGGAGGACGTCGATCGTCCGCTTCCCGAGCCGGTAGCTGACGAAAAGGACGATGAAGGCGACGCCCAGGGCGGCGACCGCGTCGGCCCGGTCGAGGATGCGGGCGTGCCCGGGAAAGACTTTCCGGCCGAGCCAGACGAGGACGAGACCGCCGAGGACGACCGCCGACGACCAGACGTCCGTCGAGAAATGGAGGGCGTCGGCCTCGAGGGCCTGGCTCCGGTGCTTTATGGCCGCTCGGCTGAGCATCCGCGACCGGCTGACGTCGACGGCGATGGAAACGATGATCACGAGAAAGGCCCAAATGCTGGGGTCGACGTGGACCGTTTGGAAGAAGATCCGGCGGACGGCTTCGTAGATGATCCAGGCGCAGGTGAGGAAGAGGAGCAGGGTTTCTATGAGGGCGGAGAAATTCTCGACCTTGCCGTGGCCGTAAGGGTGAGCTTCGTCGGCGGGCCTGTCCGAAACGCTGACAGCGACGAGGGTGATAATCGCGGCGACGAGGTCGAGACCCGAATGGGCGGCCTCGGCCAGGATCCCGAGCGAGCCGCTGAAGAGGCCGACGGTGAGCTTCATCCCCGTCAGGGCCAAGGCGGCGAGGACGGAATTCGCGGCCGCCGCTCGCTTCTCCCTGCGGGTCAATTCGACGGTCGAGGCTTTTTCGACGGACATGATTTTCGGTGATCCCGGCAGGACGATATTTTATCACGGCCTGATGGCGTTAACAACCCCCCGGCAAAGAAACGAATATCGGCGTATCCAGGGAAGAGGCGGCGGATTGCATTTCGTCGCCGGATGCGGTATGTTGACCGGGACGAATCGTTTAAACTCAAGGAGAGCTGCATGAAAAAGTTCACCGCTATCGCCGGCCTCCTCCTCGTCGCGTCCCTCGCCGCCGCCCAGACGGCCGCGGTCCTCACGGGCCCCTTCGACGAGGCGCTGGCCCAGGCCCAGAAGCTCAACAAGCTCATCCTCATCGACTTCTACTCGAGTGGCTGAGGGAGCTGCAAACTGCTGGTTCAGCAGTTCTATAACAACCCTAAATACGCCGATTTCCTCAACAAGAACGTCATCCTCTACCGGGCTTCGCGCGGCGACAAGTTCGGCGACGCCATCTTCGAAAGGTACAACATCAACCCGACGCCCACGGAGCTCTTCGTCGACAAGAACGGGAAAGAGGTCGACTGGATCGTGGGCTATGGCCCGCCCGCCGACAAGTTCCTGGAAAGGGTCCAGAAATCCCTATCCGGGGTCGACACTTATCTCGCCTTGAGCGAGCGCTACGCCAAGGAGCCGACGAACGTCGAGGTCGTCTTCAAGCTCGCCCAGAAGTGCGGCGATCGCTACACGATGGAAGCGAAGACCAAGGAGCTCTACGCCAAGGTCATCGCCCTCGACCCCGAGGGAAAA
The DNA here is from genome assembly GCA_041479905.1 of Candidatus Aminicenantia bacterium. Taxonomy (GTDB): domain Bacteria; phylum Acidobacteriota; class Aminicenantia; order Aminicenantales; family Saccharicenantaceae; genus RBG-16-66-30. The sequence continues at coordinate 11,362 of JBGOYY010000055.1, read as the reverse complement.
CAGGGCGCCACCACCTTCGAGTACCTCAAGGCGACCGTCCCCTACACCCAGGCCGCCGAGTTCGAGCTCGGCCAGATGGCCTCCATGGGCCGTAAGCCCGACCCGGCTCCCCTTCAATCCTTCATCCAGAAATACCCCGAGAGCAAGCTCGTCAAGCAGGCTTACTCCTACCTGGGTTACTACTACGGCTACCAGGCCTCCAAGGAAGACGCAAGCAAGTTCTTCGACGCGTACACGGCCAAGTACCCCGAAGACAAGGATGCCCTCGGCTCCTACGTCGAGCGCATCGTCCGGGACAAGGAGCCGGTCGACAAGGGCCTCGCCCTGGCCGAGAAGCTCAAGGACATCGCCGGCTATCCGCAGAACCCCAACTACCAGCAGAACCTCGCCCAGCTCTATGTTCTCAAAGGCGACCCGGCCAAGGCCGAAGAGGAATTCGGAAAGGATTTCATCGACGGCTATGTTTCGAACGCCGTCTACGCCCTGACCGGCTACGCGAATTTTTGGCTGGAGCAGAACAAGAACCTCGATAGCGTCGAGGCCATGGCCGAACTGGCCGCCAAGCTGAAACCCGACCAGCCGTACACGCTCGCCCAGGTCGCCGGGATCTTCGCTAAGCTCGGTAAGACCGACAAGGCCCTGGCGATCTACGGGCCGGAATTCGCCAAGAAGAACTGGGGCGACCAAGGGAGCCTCTCGAGCTACGCCAGTTTCTGGAACAAGCAGGGGACGAACCTCGACGACGCCCTCGCAGCGGCCAAAAAGTCGGTCGAGCTCACCTCCGACTATTACAACAACTACGTCCTCGGTCAGGTCCTTTTCAAGCTGAAGAACTACATAGAGGCCCTCAAGGCCGCCGAAAAGGCCCTCGAGCTCGTCAAACCCATGACCGTCAAGTACGAGGGATTCCCCGTCCAGCAGTACGAGAAGCTCGTCAAGGACATCAAGGACGCCCTGGCCAAGGAGAAGGGCGGAGAACCCAAGAAATAAGCGCCGACCCGATTGAACGACCGGGCCTGTCCCTCCGGGGACGGGCCCTTTTTTTTCTCCTCTAAAATTCTGGGAATAACCGATGCCGATGAAAGCCGCCACCCCCCTGCCGACACTGTCCGGGCCGTAATGGAGACCATCAAGAGCCCCCGTAGCGGAGGGGGACCCGTCGGCGGATGCCGACGGGGGAACCGCCGGGACTGGTGCCCCGGGGGGGCCGGGGGATCTGGATGGTCTCCATTGCGGCCAAAACGGGCAGTGTCGTGCAGGGCGAGGGTCAAGGCATCGGTTTGACAAGAAATCACCGCTCCCCTATAGTGCCTATAGGCGGCTAGAGATGAAAAAAGCGGCCTGTCTGGTCATCGCGTTCGGTTCGTTGCTCTCCCTCCTCGCTTACGGGCAATCCGCGACGGCCTCCCAATCCCTCGACGATCGAGTCCGGGAATTCCTCGCCTCGCAGAAAGACCAGTGGCGCGAGGAGAACGTCACCGAGGCCGACGGCCGGTTCCTCTACGACCTCATCCTCAAGCGCGGCTACACACGCGCCCTCGAGATCGGGACGTCCACGGGGCACTCGGGGATCTGGCAGGCCTGGGCCCTGAGCAAGACGGGCGGCTCGCTCATCACCGTCGAGATCGAGGAATTCCGGCACCTCTTGGCCGTCCGGAATTTCAAGGCTTCCGGACTCGACGGCATCATCGACGCCCGGCTGGCCGACGCCCACGAGCTCGTCGAGGAGCTGCCGGGACCGTTCGACTTCGTCTTCATCGACGCCGACAAGAACTGGACCCTGAATTACTTCAAAGCCCTGCTCCCCAAGCTCGCCCCCGGCGGCTGTTTCGCCGTCCACAACGTCTCGAGCCTGGGCTATATGAAGGGCATCCGGGACTTCCTCGATTACGTCCGCGGTCTCGACTTCATGGAGACGACGATCGACGCCTCGACGAGCGGCGGGATGTCCCTCAGCACCCGCAAGAAGATTTAAGGGAGACGTCCATGAAAAAATCGAAGGTTCATCGGCGAGAGCTTTAACCGATGAGCGCCCCTTTCCGCGACCGGCTCCTCCGCGGCGACCGGCTCATCGGGACCCTGCTCAGCCTGCCCTCGCCGGAGCTGGCCGAGATCGCCTCGGACGCCGGTTTCGACTGGCTCTTTCTCGATATGGAGCACGGAGCCCTCGAGGCCCGGGACGTCCTGAGCATGGTCCAAGCGGTACGCGAGCCCTGCGCGGCCCTTGTCCGGATCCCGGAGAACCGGGAGATGTGGGTGAAGAAAGCCCTGGACACCGGAGCGGCGGGCATCATCGTTCCCCATGTCAACAGCGCCGAAGACGCCGCTCGAGCCGTCCACTGGGCCAAGTATCCGCCCGAAGGCGGGCGGAGCGTCGGCTTCAGCCGGGCCAACGGCTACGGAGTCCGCTTTCAGGAGAACGTCGAGACGGCCAACCAGGAAACGGTCGTCGTCGCCCAGGTCGAGCACATCGACGGCGTGGGCGCGATCGAAGCCATCCTCGGGGTCGCCGGGGTCGATGCCGTTTTCATCGGACCCTACGACCTCTCCGCCAGCATGGGCAAGCCCGGCCGGATCCAGGACCCCGACGTCCAGGGCGCGGTCAAGACCATCAAGGAAGCATGCGCCCGAAGGAACGTCCCAGCCGGTATCTTCACCGTGAATACGGCCGGCGCCGTCAAGGCCCTGGCGGAAGGCTACACTCTCGTTTGCTCGGGCATCGATATCGGCCTTTTTTCGCAGGCGGCGTCCGAGATCGTCAGAGGTCTCAAGCCAAGAAACCCTTGACAGGTTTAAGGTTATATACTAGATTTTGTATGGATGCTTATGGAGTCCTACAAAATTTGGTGTTGTGGTCTGACCTCTGAACCTCTGTTTTTTTCCACGCCCCCGCCCATCGGCCGACTAAAAGGGTTCCTGCGTTCCAGGGAGGCCGGACCCTAAATGGCGCGAGAGCAGATGGAAAAGACAGCCGCGGGCGCCCTGCCCGTCGTCCTCGTCGTCGACGACGACCTCGCCTATCTCGAGAAACTCCAGCGGGCCCTGCGGGACACCTACGCCGTGTACACGACGACGAGCGGCGTCGAGGCCATCCAGCTGATCAAGGCTCTCCCGGAGGTCAACGTCCTCGTCGTCAACGAAGACCTGCCCCGGATGAAGGGCACCGAACTGCTCCGTTTCCTCAACGAGCTTTTCAAGAACTCCGATGCCATCATCAAGATCCTTCTGACCGAATCCGCTACGAACGGGTCCGTCATCGACCTGGCCAGCTACGGCCGCATCGACTGCTGCCTGGCCAAGCCGGCGGACCCGGCCGCCATACGGCGGAAGATCAGCTTCCTCATCGCCCAGCGGTCCCGGGAAAAGCGGTCCTCCATGCGGGTCACGCTCGACGGCTCCCGGGACATCCGCATCGAGACCGGGCCCCTAGGCGAGGCCAAGCTGGTCAACCTCAGCGAGAACGGCATGTTCCTCAAGACCCTGTCGTCGTTCCCCGAGGGCTCGGCCGTCCCCCTGAGCATCTCTCTTCCCGACGGCCGGCACTACATGGTGAACGGCCGGGTCGTCCGCCAGGACATCGACCAGGGCGGGGTCGGCGTCGAATTCGAAGCCATGGACGACACGAGCCGGCTGTCGCTCCTCCAGTTCATGTCCGATTACGTGTCCATCCGGGACTTGACCGAGCTCAAGCTCCGCTACCCGTTCCTCCGGACCGACGAGATGGTGCTGTTCACGGACTCGGTCAAGATCGAATCCCTCATGCGCGAAGCCCTGGCCTGCAAGGTCGAGGTCGCCGCCGTCCCGGCCCGCTCCGGCAACCCCGAGATCCTGTCCTTCGCCGACATCCGGCCGCCGTCCGTGTGCCTCCTTTCGGGCGAGAAGCTCGACGTCAAGTTCAAGACCTCCGACCTCCTCTTCGTCTCGTACCAGATCGGCTATGCGACCTACAATTTCGAGACCATGATCTCCCGGATCTTCCCCGACGGCCGGACGCTCGTCTGCCTCTACCCGCGGGTCATGTTCTACTCGGAAAAACGGGCCGATAAGAGGGTCAGCCCGGCCGGCGACCTGCGGGTCGAGATCCCCCTGCCGTCCCCGTTCGACCGAAAGCTCCGGGGCCATATCACCGACATCAGCCCGAACGGGATGAGCTTCGTCGCCGACGGGGAAGCGCCGGCCCTCCTCAAGGGGACTCCGCTCGAATCCTTTGCCATCCTCGACGGTGAAAAAGTTCTCTGGGAGGAGACCGGCGAAGTCCGCCACGTGGGCCTCGCCGAGGAGGGCGAAGGCCGGGGGTTGAAGTACGGCGTCCAGTTCGGCATCGGGCGGATGAGCATCCAATCGGTCCATGCCCCCGACCCGGATTTCGCCCGGCGCACCGAGGATATCCTGGACGTCGCCGCGGCCAGGAGCGCCATCGGCCTGCCGACGGACTTTGCCAGGACGGACCTCATGAGGCCCCGGGTCGTCCGCCTGGAGAACCGGCGCGGCGAGGAGATCGTCGGCCTACTCAACTCGTCTCTGCCGCTTGATGATAAGCCTGTCCCCGTGGTTCTCATCCCACCGGCCTTCGGGAAAACCAAGGAAGTGCTGTTCGGCCTGGCCCTGACGCTCATTCAGAATTTTAGGACTCTGGGAAAACCCGTGGCCGTCATCCGTTACGACGGGATACGGAGAAAGGGGGAGAGCCATAAGGACCCTGAAGCTTCCGAACCGCCTTGGGAAACGTTAAACTCCAGCACGAGCCAGGGCGCCGACGATCTGAAGGCAGTTATCGACTGGCTCCAGATCAATCCCAAACTCAGGGCAAGTTCGGTCATTCTGGTCTCGTTTTCCCTGTCTGCTCTGGAAGCCCGAGTGGTCCTGAGAGATGCGGGCTACCGCAAGAGAATCGATTACTGGATCTCCTGCATGGGCGCGCTCGAATTCAGGGACATGATGAACCGGATCAATTGCGGACTGGATCTTCTCGAGCAGCATCAAATCGGCATCAATCTGGACGTCTATCCCATTCTGGGCAACTTCATCCGGCACGAGCCATACGCATCCGATATCATCGCCAACGGCGTCGGGACGCTCGAGCAGGCCCGGGAGGACATGCGGCATCTCAACCTCCCGATCACCTGGATCTACGGACGACACGATAAATGGATCAAGTCGGAATTCATCCGCGACGTCATGAGCGTCCAGGCCAACGCCCTACGCGAAGTCATCTCGGTCCCGATCGGGCACAATGCCCGGACGTCCAGAGAAGCTCTCCGGATGTTCGGCACGATCACGTCGCTCATCCATCGGTTCCTTCACAAAACGATGATCCAGCCGGTTCTGCCGAGCCGGAAAGACATGGAACTCATGCGCCGGGCCGAGAAGGACCGGCTCCCGCCCCGCGACCTCAAGAACCGGAAGACCTACTGGCATCACTATCTCGTCGGAGAGGACAACCTTCTCGGCTTCGACATCATGGCCATGTCCGATGATTACCAGCAGTTGATGCGCGACCAGTTCAACGCGCTGGAGCTCCGGCCCGGGGACCGGCTCCTCGACTTGGGCGGCGGGACGGGCAACTTCATCGAGCATCTCCTAAAGAGCGTCGGCGAGCTCCCCGTTCAGGTCACCATCGCCGACCTCGTCCCCGACGCCATGAAGCAGGCCAGGCAGAAGTTCGTGACTCAATACAACCTCGGCGAAAAACCGGGACAGTTCAACCTTCTGGCCCTCGACCTCGAGATGAGCCGTTTTCTCGCCGTCCGCCGCTTCCTCGACGGCGAGGTCGGGACGTTCGAGGAGATGGCCGACAAGGTCGAGAACCTCGCCCTGGAGAGCGCGATCAAGATCCAGGAGGACTACTCCCCGCGCCTCCACCGGATCCTCCGGGGCGAGCGGATCACCCCGGACCATGATGACTGGCTGAAGACGCGTTTCGACCTCCACGAATGCCGGATCATCACCGACTTCAACCTGGCCGCCCGGTACGTCCGACGCCTGGCCCCGGCAAAGCCGGTCTTCCGGAGGCTCATCCTCCCCGGGACGCTGGAGGACACGTTCCATCTGCCGATCAAGCCGGGCTGGTATAATAAGATTCTTATGAGCCTCGTTCTATCCTACGTCTTCAACCCGGTCGAAACGCTCCGGGAGGTCCGGCGCGTCATCGAGCCGGGAGGCATCCTAGTGCTGTCGAGCATGCGGCCCGACACCGACGCCTCCGGGCCGTTCACCCGGCTCCTCGATAAAATCGAAGCCATGCCCGAGGAGGCGCTGCCGCCCAAGTGGTCGAAATCCCGCCTCCTCGACTCGCTCCGTTCATTCCTCAACGACGCCCAGGCGCTGACGGAACTCGAAGAAGCCGGAACCTTCGATTTCTTCGACCCGGAAAAACTGGATGGCCTGCTGGATGAGGCCGGATGGGTCAGCTTAAGAAAAATCCCGAGTTACGGCGATCCGCCGCAAGGCTATGTCGTCGTAGCCAAGCCGAGAACACCACATGACTAAGCCGCAAAACCGGGAATTCGAATTCGAAGAACGCCTCTACCAGGATTACGCCTTGAAGAGCCGGGCCCGGCTCATCATTATCCTCAGTGCCATCCTCTACGCCTCGTTCATCATCCTAGACTGGGTCCACTCCCCGAGGGAGCTCTTCCCCTTGTTCCTGTACATTCGGCTCGGCGTCCTCGCCGCCCATCTCGTCCTGTTCCTTCTGCTCGGGCGGATGAAAACCAACCGCGCCTACGCCAAGATCGTCATCACCGTGGGATTCTTCGATGTCCTCGGCATCGCCGTCATGATCTATTTCTTGGGGGGATTCGTCTCGGCCTATGTCCAAGGCCTGTCGATCATCATCATGGGATCAGTCATCGCCCTGCCGCTGTCATTCCGGGATTCGAGCCTGGTGTTCGCCCTGATTTGGGTCAGCTATGTGATTCCCAGCGTCTTGAACCTGCCCCGCGGGACAACCAATTGGCGCGATATCATCACCAACCTGTTTTTCCTGACGTCCCTGTTGATCATCGGAGGCATCGGTTCGTATTTCATGGACAAGCTCCGCCGCCGCGAGCTTCGCAGCCGCACACAGCTCGAGGAAACGACGTCCCAGCTCCAGGAGTCGAACGTCAAGCTCAAGAGCCTCGACGAGCTCAAGACCCAGTTCTTCGCCAACGTCAACCACGAGCTGAGGACGCCCCTCACTTTGATCCTGGCCCCGCTCAAGGCCGTCCTCGAAGGCCGGATGGGGAAGTTATCGCCCACCCTCAAGGACACGCTGGAGACGATGCAGCGAAACGGCTACAAGCTGCTCAAGCTCATCAACAACCTCCTCGACCTGAACAAGCTCGAGGAAGGGAAGATGCGGCTCAAGCTGAAGAACGTGAACCTCGTCGATTTCATCCCGCCGCTTCTCGCCGCGGTCAAGCCCCTGGCCGACCAGAGACAGATCCGGCTCTATTGCCAGCATCCTCCGCATCCCGTCGACCTGACCCTCGACCCAGACCAGTTCGAAAAGGTCGTCTTCAACCTCCTCTCGAACGCCCTCAAGTTCACGAACAAGGGCGGCAAGATCACGATCTTTATCGAGGAGCGGGACCAAACCGTGACGATGACCGTCGAGGACACGGGGATCGGCATCCCGGAGAACATGCTCGAAACGATCTTCGACCGCTTCTCCCAGGTCGACGGGTCCAAGTCCCGGGCCCAGGAGGGCACGGGCATCGGGCTGGCGCTGGCCCGAGAGATCGTCCTCGTCCACAAGGGGACCATCCGGGCGGAAAGCGAGATTGGCAGGGGCTCCCGGTTCATCGTCGAGATGCTCAAGGGCGAGGAGCATTTCGACGACGAGGTCCTCGACCGCCGGTCGGAGGACCTGCCCATCGGGCTCCGGCGGCGGCTGACCGACACCGACCAACCGCACGTCCAGGATATCGTCACCGACTTCCGCCGGCTCCAGCTCGTCGACCTCGAGAAGGTGGACATCGAGGGCGGCCGCGTCGACCAGGCCAAGATCCACGACGCCCTGATCCTCTGTATCGACGATAACCCCGAAGTCCTCAAGCTGATGAAGATGCTCCTCGCCGACGAGTACGACCTGGAGCTCACGGCCTCCGCCGAGAAGGGCTTGGCCTTCCTCAAGGCCAAGAACCCCGACCTCGTTCTCTGCGACGTCATGATGCCCGGCATGGACGGCCACGCTTTCTGCCGGGCGGTCAAGAACGACGAGTCCTTGACGCATATTCCCGTCATCCTGTTGACCGCCAGGACGGGCGCCGAGATGCTGGCCGAGGGGATCCATGCCGGCGCCGACGATTACATCTCCAAGCCGTTCGACTCGACCGAGCTCAAGGCCCGCATCCAGGGCCAGCTCCGCCTCCGCCAGATGGAGTCTGAGCTGACCCTGGTCAACCGCAACCTCAAGATGAGGACCTCTGACCTCGTCGACCAGCAGAGGTCGCTCTTCCTGTCGACGGTCAAGTCCCTCGCCTCGGCCATCGACGCCAAGGACGAATACACCCGCGAGCACTCGACCCGGGTCACGGAATTCACGATGAAGATCGCCGCGAAAATGAACTTCAGCGGAAAGGAGCTGGGCGACCTCGAACTGGCCGCGCTCCTGCACGACGTGGGCAAGATCGCCGTCCCGGAGAGCATCCTGAACAAGCCCGGCAAGCTGACCGACGCCGAGTTCAAGCTGATCAAGGAGCATCCCGCCAGGGGCGAGAGCATCCTCAGTCCGGTCGTCGAGCTCAAGGAGATCGCCCGGATCGTACGGTCCCACCACGAGCGCTACGACGGGACCGGCTATCCCGACAAGCTGAAGGGGCGGGAGATCCCCCTAGGAGCGCGGATCATGGCCCTCGCCGACACCTACGACTCGATCACGTCGGAACGGCCCTACCGGAAGCCCGCCTCCCATCGTTTCGCCGTCAAGGAGATCATCAGCTGCTCGGGGACGCAGTTCGATCCCGAGGTGGTCGAGCATTTCCTCGAGATCGCCGGGACGTTCGTCCCGGACCAGGGCCGGGACCAGGAAGAAGCGGCCAAAGACGTGTGAGCCTCCAAGGCTAAAACAAACCCTTTTTAGGAGGTCCTTATGGCCCACATCGAATCCTTCCGCGGCGTCAGGCCGCGGAAAGACCTCGCCCATCTCGTCGCCGCTCCGCCCTACGACGTCCTGACCTCGGAGGAAGCCCGGGACATGGCCGCCGGGAACCCCTATTCCTTCCTGCACATCGGCAAGCCCGAGATCGACCTCCCGCCCGGAACCGACCTCTACTCCGACGCGGTCTACGCCAAGGGAAAAGAGACTTTCCTCCGTTTCCTCCGCGAGGGAACGATCGCGCCGGACCGGACCAGGAATTTGTACATCTATAAGCAGGTCTGGGGAGAGCACGTCCAGATCGGCCTCGTCGCCGCGGCCTCCTGCCAGGATTATCTTGACGACGTCATCAAGAAGCACGAGCTGACCCGGATCGACAAGGAAAACGACCGGATGCGCCACATCGAAACCCTGGGCGCTCAGACCGGCCCCGTCTTCCTGACCTACCGGCGGAAGGAGACGATCGACGCGCTCATCGCCGAGGGCATGAAAAAAGACCCCGAGTACGACATCACCACCCCGGACGGCGTCCGGCACATATTCTTCGTCGTGGACGAGGCGGGCCTCGTCCTCAGGATCCGGGAGGCGTTCGCCGCCCTGGACCATCTTTACGTCGCCGACGGCCATCACCGCTCCGCGGCCGCGACCCGGATCAAGGTCAAGAGGGATGGCGAGCGTCCCGGCCGGACGGGCCGGGAGGAGGACAACTTTTTCCTGGCCGTCATTTTCCCCCACAACCAGATGAAGATCCTGCCCTACAACCGCGTCGTGCGCGACCTCAACGGGCTCGACTCCGCCGCGTTCCTGGCCGGGGTCGGCGATAGATTCCTGGTCCGGATTTCCGGGCGGAAATCTCCCGAACGGAGCCGGAGATTCGCGATGTTCCTCGACGGCCGCTGGCATGACCTCGAACCGCGGCCCGGGACATTCGACCCGGCCGACCCGATCCGGTCGCTCGATGTTTCCATCCTGCAGGAAAACATCCTCGCGCCCGTCCTCGGCATCGCCGACCCCCGGACGGACAAGAGGATCGACTTCGTCGGCGGCATCCGCGGCCCGGCCGAGCTCGAGAAGAAGGTCCTCTCCGGCGGCTTCCGCGTCGCCTTCTCCCTTTTCCCGACGACGATCGAACAGCTCTTCGCCGTGGCCGACGGAGGCAAGGTCATGCCGCCGAAATCCACCTGGTTCGAGCCCAAGCTGAAGGACGGACTCGTCGTCCACATGATCGACGAATGACCCGCACCGTTTCCGCCGCCCTCGTCTCCGAGATCAAGCGCGAGGCCGGGGCCTTTTTCCGGAGCGCCCGGGGCAGTCACGGCTGGGACCACACGGAACGCGTCCTGCGGCTCTGCCTGAGGATCGGAAAAAAGGAAAAGGCCGACCTCGGCGTCCTCAAGCTGGCTGCGCTCCTCCACGATATCGGGCGGGAGGAAGAGGACCGGTCGAACGGGAAGGTCTGTCACGGCCGGAGCGGCGCGGCCCTGGCCAGGAATCTGCTCGAACGCCGCGGCCTCGACGCCGCCACGGTTCGGGCCGTCGTCCACTGCATCCGGACACACCGCTTCCGGAAAAGGGCCGTACCGAAGACTCTTGAGGCCAAGATCCTGTTCGACGCCGACAAGCTCGACTCGATCGGCGCCGTCGGCGTCGGCCGGGCCTTCCTCTTCGCCGGGGAGGTCGGGGCGCGGCTCCACGACAAGGCGATCGACGTCAGGAAGACCAAGCCCTACTCGCGGGAGGACACCGCCTACCGGGAGTTTCTGGTCAAGCTCGGCCGGGTCAAGGACCGGATGACGACCCGCGAAGGGAAGCGGATCGCCGCCGAGCGGCACCGGTTCATGGCCGCTTTCTTCGACCGCCTCAACAAGGAAACCGACGGCGTCCTCTAAGAAACATGGAATGGCACCAGGTCTATGATCCGCTCTCGAGCGCCGGGCTCTCGACGCTCCTCGCCGCCCTGCCCATCGTCATCCTGCTCGTCGGCCTCGCCCTCTTCCGGCTCCGGGCCCACGTAGCGGCCCTGCTCGGCCTGGCCGCGGCCGCGCTCGCCGCGGTCTTCGCCTTCGGGATGCCGGCGGGAATGGCCCTGCGGACGGCGGGGCTGGGGGCCGCCTACGGCCTCTTCCCCATTGGCTGGATCATCCTCAACGTCATCTTCCTCTACGACCTGACCGTCGAGAAGGGCCACTTCAAGGTCATGCAGGACAGCCTGACCGGGATCACGCGCGACCGCCGGCTCCAGCTCCTCCTCATCGCCTTCTCCTTCGGCGCGTTCTTCGA
>JBGOYY010000054.1:0-21189 GCA_041479905.1 Candidatus Aminicenantia bacterium | reverse complement strand
GAGGTTCTGGATCGTCAACGTATCTTCGATCGTCTGGCCCACGGCGACCGAAAGATAGGCCTCGCCCCCGGAGGGAATGTCGACCGCGTCGTGTCGGATGTTGATCTCGGGGAGCGGGGGCAGGGCCGCGAGTCGGAGGCCCCGGTCGTCGTAGAGGTATTTGCCGATGACCGCGCCGGCGGAGGTCTGGATGTACTTGAGGCGGTTTTGAGCGTCCCAGTAATAAATCTTTCCGTTATTGGAGGAGAGGAGGTTTCCCCTATTGTCATAACTGAAGCCTTGGATCCGGTTTTGAGCGGTGTAGTCCTTGTCAAATATAAGCCCTCCGTTGACATGAAGCATGTTCCCGTACTCGTCGTACTCATAGGAGTAGGTCGCAGGCTGGCCCGAGGAATAGGCGGCCGAGGTCAAGCGATTGAGGGCGTCATAACCGAACGTCGCCGTCAGCGCGGGGGTTGTCGACGTGATGCCGAGAATGTTGCCCGCGTCATCATAGGTATAGGAGGCGTCGTATAGCGTCGTCCCTCCTCTCATGAGAGCCACCGAGCTCGGCATTCCGGCATCGTCGTAGGCGGCTGAATAGGAGGTCCCGTTGCCGAATGTGATCGCGGTAGGCATCTTGATAGGGCCGTAAGCAACATCGCTGACGAGAGTTTGGGCACTTTGGCCACCGGGATCGAAGCTTACCGACGCAGGCATATTCAGGGCGTTATTGGCGATCACCGCTCCCCCGTCCCCGTGAGCGGCCTCTTTCCAGCCCGTTGGGTTGAGGTTCCCGTCGTAGGAATAGGTCAGCGTCTTGGGAGCCAGCCCGGGGATTGTCACGCGTTCGGAAGTCAGCTTGCCGTAAAGATTGTAACTGATATTATCACGCCGCCAGCCGGTCGTGATGTCGACGATCGAATCCAACCTTCCGGTATCGACACCATAATAATAATTAACGATATCGCCCCCCGGCATCGCGGTCGTCTCAAAGAGCCGCTTGGAAGTGTCGTACAGGAGACTCAGGGTCGCTCCGCCCCACGTCTTACGGTACAGCAGGTTCCTGGAATCGTATTCGTAGCTGATCTGCTCCGTCTCAGGATGGGTCTCCGTGAGGACGTTATCCAGGCCATCATAGGTGTAGGAGTGGTGCCTGGTTTCGTTGAAGTCGACCGACGTGAGCCGGCCGCAAGCGTCATAGGCATAGACCGCTGCATGGCCGAGCGCGTCGGTCACCCGAGTGGGAAGACCCGGAAGATCGCCGTACTCATAGATCGTAGCGTGGTCCTCGGGATCCGTCACGGTCTTGGTCGTCCCCGCATAGGCGATGGTCGTGGCGTGGCCCAAGGGGTCAGTGATTCGTGTCACCTGGCCCGCGGTGTTATAGAGATAGGAATAGACGTGGGCCAGATCGACGCTGGCTTTGCTCTCTGTGAGCACGCGCCCCTCGGCGTCCAGGCTCTTTCTTGAGTAGAGCGTGATGTTGACGCCGTTGCCGGTCTCGGTCGAGCCCGTGTCGCGGCCCATACCGTCCCAGAACTTAGTGACGATGTTCCTGTCTTGGGTCACGACAACCCGCTTCTGTCCGTCCGGGCGCCAGTCGTAGGCGATGTCATTGAAGCCTTCCATAAGGTCAATGCTCTTTAGTCGCCCGAGGTTGTCGTAGTGATAGCCCATCGTTCCATCGTCCTGGCGCTTCTCGCTCGTGATTGAGCTGTCAAGAGGGTTGATGGTTCTATCCAGGCGGGTGAAGTCCGGCGCATCCTCTCTGCTCTTGATGCCGTAAAGAAATCGCATTGTCTCCCCTTCTCCTGGTCCGGGCGGATCGACGTTGATTACCACTGATTCGGGGGAAATGCACTGGTATGTATAATCCCACGTAAGATAGGTCGTTCCCTCCTTCCAGCGCTTGACCTGCTTGAGGGCTCCCCACTTTCCCGTCTCTTCGTAATAGGTCGTATCAGCCTTTTTCAAAGAGCCCTGTCCGCCGTTGACCTCTTCGTGGCTCACGAGATCGAGCATATGGCGGCTCTTGAACCCTGTGTGAGCCTCATAGAAATATGTTAGATATGTTGAGCTCTTGAGCGGCCCGTCCGAGCCGAGATAACTATAGATTCTCGTCGGCAGGCCATATCTCTTGACTTCGGTGCGGTCATAATAGTAGTCCGTCTTGCTCGCCGCATCTCCGACTCCATCTGCGACGACCGTCGACGCGAGCGGCCCCTTGGCCGTGCCCATATTGGTCCCGAGGACCATCCAAGCTGTATTGGAGATCTGTTGATAGGTCCAGTCATAGGCCTCAGAGTAACTGTTGTCACCGCCCACCCTGGACGCGATAAGGCCGATCTTCCAAGGGGTCGATGCGCTGTAGCCGTTATAGGTGATGCTGGTGTCATAGACCGGGCCATCGACTTCGGCCGTGCCTGTGGCCGCTCCCTGGTACGTTGGATACGCGAAGCTCCAGATCGCCGGATCTTCGCCGGGATTGAAGACGATGCGCTTCTCGCTGACGACGCGAGAGTCGAGCGAGATCGTATTGAAATCGAACGTATGATCAGCATAGGAATATTCGAGGACCCCGCTGTAGCTCGTCGTCATGCGGACGAGCTCATACCGGCTCGACGTGCCGTCCAGGTATTCGAAGGTCGTGGCCGGAAGCATGGGCGGAGTGAAACTGTCGAGCCGGTGATAGCCGTTGGCGTAGCTCCCCACGGAATAATTGAAGATCCGGTCGTCGCCGTTGGCGTCCTTGACCTTGATCTGGGTCAGCTTCTTGGGCGTTCCGGAAGTCACGAAGGTGACCACCCGGTCCGTGCTGTCGGTGATCGTCTGGATGGTCGGCTTTCCGGAATCGTACACGACGTCGACATGATGGCCGTAGGCGTTCTCGATCTTCGTCACAAGCCTGACGGGATCCGAGGTGCCGTCGGCTCGGGTGATCGTCGCCGTCGCGCCGAAGGTCCAGACAACCCCGTTCTTGAAATAGAGTTTTGGATAGGTATTCGGCGGGTTGTAGGTCTTGTCATACTTCAGGAAGTCGCGGGACAAGTAAATGTTCGATCCCAGGCCGTAGTTGTTCGGGTAAGCTGTCTCGAGCCTCCCGTCGGGGAACTCGATGACGGGCGCACTTGACGAAAAGTTATGAACCATGCCCATGTGCATCGTCCAGCCCAAACCGACCCAGGATTGGTGGTAAGCTTGGACACTCGGATTGCCGGATTGCGTGTCCTTGAGGATCTTCGAGTTATAGACGCGCCAGACCTCGACATCGAGACCGTTGGGCCCGGGAAGGTAGATATCACGATACCGGAGCGTGACGTTCCCGGTGAAAAGGTCGATATTCTCCTCCGGGAGAGAGCCGAACGAGCCGTGTCCGGGGATGATCCCGACGCGGTCGTAAATGCCGCTTTGAGCTCGAAGTTGGACACCGCTCGTCCAGGCCAAGAGGCAGAGTTGGATCGAGACAAGGGCCTTCAGGGTCTTGGACATCGTTCTTCCTCTTCCCGGGGGTCATCCCCGATCAATTGATGAAGAATGTCGATAGGCCAAGTGAGGTCGGCTTATCAGTTGTGGCGAAAGGGTTCCGTTGCCTGCCATTGGCCTATCCCAATAAAAAAGACCGTCGATAAGGGCCTTTTTACCCCAATCAACGAAATATTCTTTTGGATCTTGAGTTCGTGATAAAATTTCTTTTACTTTTCCGCCTGGGAAAGTCGCCTGATGATACATGGTCCGGTATTACGGACTCTATGCCAACGCCCACAGGGGGAAGGTCGGGAAGGCGGACCGTGTGCCCGTCGCTCTAGGGATGATCGAGGAGGAGCCGCCGCGTGTCCCCTCCAAGGGCTGGGCGGAGATGATCCGGAAGGTCTACGAGGTGGACCCGATGATTTGTCCCCGCTTCGGCCTGTACTCATGGAGATGTGTTAGCGGCTCCATGAGTGCGGCCGAGGAGAGCGTGGACTATGAATAACGGGTGATCCGAGAGGGAAGCGGGGCCTAGCCTCGTTTGGCCGCTTTCTCGGCTGTCCGGCCCGACAATCCGCCCGCCAGCGCTCCGGACCGTTGGATTTTGTGTTCTTGACACCTGTCCGGGACCGGGCTATCCTTATTTTGTGAGGGGAAGGGTTGATTCTGAGGCCGACGTCGGCGGATCCACGCCCCGCGACCGTGTCCTTCACGGCCACCCGTCTAGGAGTTTGACAAAGCCAGAATCGGCGTGTATTATCGGTAGGAAAGTCGGAAAATACGATTATTTCATCCGACGAGACTTTTTTGGAGAAATTTCATGGAAGAGCTCATCAAAGTGAGAGAAAAAGGCCAGCTCACGCTTCCTTTATCTATGAGGAAAAAGCTCGGGATCGAGAACGGGAGCGTTATTTTGTCGAAGATCGTCGATGACACCATCGTGCTTATCCCTCAGGAGATGGTCGACCGGGACCAGGCCTGGTTCTGGAAAGAAAGGTGGCAGAGCCTGGAAGCCGAGGCCGACCGGGACGTCGCGGAAGGCCGGACGATGACCTTTGATTCCGTCGAGGACCTCTTCCATGAAATCGAAGGAACCGCTCAGGCTGGTTCTGACCGAAAGGTTCAGAAAAAGCGCGCTTGAGCTCGAACCGGAAATCCGGGAAAAGCTCAAGAAACAGATCGGCCTTTTGGCCTCGGACCCCCGTCATCCGTCCCTGAGGGTCAAGAAGATCAAAGGCACCGGCTCGGTTTTCGAAGCCCGGGTCGACCGGGATCACCGGTTCACCTTCGAATTCGGAGAGACGCGAGCGATCATCCTCAGGGTCGTCGGCCCTCATGACCCGACTTTGAAGAAACCCTGACCCTCCTTCCGGCCCTCAAACCGGACGCGACCGTCGTTATCATGGACCGGGACCCGGCCAGGACTTCGGATAGGCATTTCATGACCCGCGCGGAGGTGGAGGCGACGATCGGCCGGTCGGTCTTCGAGCTCGTCAAGGTCGAGGATTTCCTGCGAGATCACAACCTCTACATCCTCAAGGCGAGGCGGCAGATAGCTGGTTGGGGACTGGGACGCCCCGGCATTCATTCAAGAACAATATTAAAGTATTTAGAAATGATTTTAGAAATAGACCCATAATCACTATTAAAGCCGGTCACCAGTTCTGGGCCTTTGCCCTTGGCCTTCATTAGTATTGCCTTGAAATCTACCGGATTAAAGACCATTTTCTTGGTCTTCCCTTCCTCCAGTTGCACCGTTACCTCATGCCATGACCCAAATATTACTGTGTAGCCAAGCGATCTTAGCTTTGGTTCTGCCATCATCGCATAATGATAATAGTCCATCAATTCTTCTATCCTCATGCCCATTTCTGGCTTTTGCTCAACTAACGAATCGTAATCCGCTTGTGATATTGAAAAGAACACGACCGTATTATCCATGATGATAGGAGGATTCTTTCCAGACTCTTGATCAATCAGATGTGCTCTATTTGGTGCAACACATTGTGGGACAACGACTCCGAAGAGGCCAAAAACAGAAATATAGAATATCGCAACCAGGCGGTAGGCAGCCCCGGTTGGGGACCAGTTACTTATTGCAACCCTCCTCCGGACTCGGACGTCCATTAACACGGCCTGGTTAGCACCCAGCCATCTTCTTAATCTGGAGATTGTTGCGCTCCTGCCTGGCTCTTTTTTGCCAAACGCCAATCAATTGACAACCATATCAACGTTATTCCCAACGAAACGATATAGCTCGCAAGAAACCAATATACCCTCCAATCCAAAGTTACTGAGCCTTGAATCCCAAGCGGGAGCAAGTATTGCCTATCCGACACGACCATAAAAGCCAATCCGCCACTAAGATGAATAATCCGTGGAATAACGTACGTGCTTTTATGCCCCCGGGCGCTTAGCCGGGAGACAAGCCTAATCAGGCCGAAATAATATAGAAAAAAAAGAGATAGGCCAATTAGGAAGCCCTCGAAGAAAAGCACGACTTCTCTGAGATTTAGAAGTTGATTTAACAACGTTGAAACGAATCCCGGCCATGAGACCAATATAAAATAGGGAGCTAGGGATAAGTCTCCGAATCCAGCAAATATATACGCGACGATTGAAGCTAGAATCCAATACCCGAAGAGCAAGAATATTCGTTTTTTCATATGTGCCTCGCGACAATTACTATCATAAACGTCCTATTAATCTCATAGGATAGGCCATTAGTCTTCTGCGCCGCCGCGATAACTGAACTGCATCCGTTTCTTAATCGACAGACATGTTATTGACATGACTGAAATATAACGTCATTGGGAAATCTGATTCTGTTAGCTAGCCAGAACACCATAGCTGAGATACTCCCCAAACTGGACAGTGGGTATAAGTAGATTTTGGACCTGCCTTATCTCAGGGAGGTATGGCACTCTCTCCCTCCACGAGCATAGAGCATTCCCACCCATGATTATTGACATTCACTGTCCTTTTTGATTTTCTTGCCTATATATTCCTTAAGGCTTTTCTCAAACTCGGTATCGCCCAATTCCATAAGTCCCCTTGAAAAATAGCTCCAACTTAACATAGATATTTTGTCAATTACTCTTTTCCAATCCTCGGTCTTTTCTAGAATATTGATGAACATCTGCGAGTGCAGCCAAAAATTCTTGGCCGTCTCGTCCGATAGCAATTCTCCGTAAGCACCATGGCAACGAGTGACTAGATGAATCAATATCTCAATCTTCTTTTCGTCGACCTCTTGAAAGTGTGACTCTAGGAATTTCTGCATTAGCAGTTGGCCGGATCCCTCGTCTCCGCATAATTGGTCCTCATATTGGCCAATCCATTCACATACATCGTCCCAGGTCCTAATCCTCTCGAAGTACATTACGGGATCGACGAAAAAGGCTTCGATAAGACTTATCTTCTGTTCTCGCTCCATATGCTTAAGTATAGCGTAACCTTTCACTTCGCGCTCGAATTCCGAATCTCCAAGTCGACAGAGCCCGACAGAAAAAGCCCCCCACTTCATGGAGAGTCCATCGATAATATTCTGCCAGTCCTTTTCGTTCGCCAATTCCGTGACGAACATGACGGGCTGAAGGCAGAATACCATCTCGATTTTATCCACAATTTCCCCATAGCAGCCACGCAGATGCCTATACAAGTAGATCGCGATCTGGATCTTCTTTTCATCCACCTCTTGGAAGTGCCGCGTAAAGAGGAGGTCCAGGAAGCCTTGCCGGGGCTCTCGACTTCCCTGGGGAATCTGCTTTAATTCGTATTCGGAGATGATTCGGTCACAGAGGTTCGGTATCTCTTTTATTCGGTTGAAGTTGGCTACGGGATCTTCCAAGAATGCCCCGAGATCGCCAGTTCTCTGATCGTCGGCTGCATTAATATACAAAACATGAGAAAATAAAAGGTTACCGGACGGCATTGAAATCAAAATGAGAAGAGCCAATATCCTAGCTGGAAAAAACATAAGAAGGCCTCCTTATTGCGCTCCAGGGGGAATTGGACCAAAAACAAAAAAGTAGTCTGTGATCATATTATAATAACTCCACATTGATCCTGCATCCCGTTCGGCCTGTTTTCTTTCCTTTTCCGAAATGGGCTTGACAGTAATATCAAACTTATCAACGACAATGATATGGGTGATCGGATCGCCGTAAATATAGTGCAGAAAGTACAACATCGTCATCGCATCCCTTGTCGTCCTAATGCAGCCGTTGGTAGCATGCATCCAGTACCACCTCCCGGCCAGGTCAAAGTCCATATCTCGACCTGAATGAAGGCAATAATTCCTGAAAGGTAGTTATCAGAATCATAGATATAAAGCTTCTGTTCTTGTTTGATGAATATTATATAGGTATTGCCATTTGAGTCCACGTATTTCATGGGGTTATTCCCGCAATATACATAGAGGTTCCAGCGCTGGGAGTCAAATCTTGCTCCGCCGCTAATAATCGCCCGATCCGGGGAAAGGAACCTATACAGGGAATGGTCGTAATACCTCGCCCCGAAGTAATCGAGGTCCGACTCCGCGTCCCGCTGCTTGCCGGAGAACTTGAGCGACGGGTCGTAGGTCGAGGTCCACGTCTTCTGGATTCCCCCATAGGGCTCGTGCGCAGCCGAATAGACAATCGTCCCCGTGCTGTCGGTGACGATGCGCGTCGAATTGATTTGATCAGAGGCGTAAAAGAAATAGTGTCCCGGCTGGAATTCCCTGTATTCAGCAATAAGTTGGCCGCCAAAATAGATATAATCCCGGATGCATTGGCCTGATAGATTGTATTCCGCAAGAAGCCGGCCGTCGAAGGAATAAACGAAGAACGCACCGCTCACAGGAGAACCGGCGATATCATTACTTCGTGATGGGCGGCCTAGGTTGCGAGCCTTGTGGCTGGCGGATGCGCGCGGCGCGAAAGCGGAAAAGATATCCGAGACAGGGAGAATCAGGGGCGGAACCTGTTGACAAGCACCCGCGCCGGCTCTATTATAAATTTATGGGAATGTGAGGTCTGCATGTCCAAACGGATCTCCGTGTTCGGCCCGCTTTTGTTGGCCCTGGGGCTCGTCGCGACGGCTCCTGCATCCTCCGATGACCTTGCGGCCCGGAGCGTCTGGGCGGCCAAGGCGATGGCGATCGACGGCCTCGCGAGCGACTGGGCCGAGGATTCCTTGGCCGTCCATGAGAAAACGAAGGCGGCGATCGCCTTCCGCAACAACGCCAACGATCTCTACATCCTTCTGGCCTTCCGGGACCCCAAGTTCCAGAGCACGCTCGAAAAAAGTGGGGTCAAGGTCTACTTTGACACACAGGGAAAAAATAGTAAGGACCGCGGCATCAAGTTTACGATACTGACGCTCACCTCCGACCAGCTCATTGCCCGCCGCCAGAGCAAGGGAAGGAAGTTGAGCGACGAGCAGATCGCGGCGATCAAAGCCAAGCCCTTCTACACGCTGTTCCTGTACGACATCATCAACAAGAAGGAGCGGGAGCTGATGGCGGCCGCGAAGCCGGCTCTGTTACCGGATTTCAGCGCGGTCAAGGCCGGAGATGTATGGACCTTTGAGTTCAAGATCCCCCTGGCCAGGAACGAAAACCAGCCCTTCGGGGCGGGCGTCGAGCCGGGAGGAAATGTCAAGATCGGCATCGAATGGGGCGGGAGGACGGATCTGCCCACCGAGCAGGAAGCCCAGTTCTCGCGGTCCATGTCGGAGAGGGACGCGCCGAACCAGGACGCCCGGATCCGGAAAGGGTGGCCGAAGTACATCTTTTGGGTGGCCGTGGATTTAACCCCGAAATCCTGACTGACTGACTTTATTCACAACCAAGGGCGGATGCCCCGGAAGAAGAGTCCGCCCTTTTTTTGCCCCGCCGTTCGAAGGATTTCTCGGCCGGCGAAGCGAAGCGTTGCGAGCAGAGAAAGGGATTGAACTAAGGGGGGCAAGGGCATTATAATCTTCAGCAAAGAGGAGTCCGTATCATGGCGAAGATAAACGTGACGGGTTCGGCTTACAGGGTGGCGAGAGGGAAGGCGGAGATCGCGAGGGATGGAAAATGGCTGAAGACGGCGAAGTTAACGACGAAGAAAAGCCTGGAATTAAAGAAACGCCAGCCTGTGGGAAAGGGTATCGAGGAAAGCGGAGGACGAGACCAGAATAAAACCCCAGGGGCGGAGGACCCCAAGAGTTTAGACCAGGGCAAGGCCACCAGGCTTATGGGGCCCGAGGCTCCGGATAATAATAAAAAGGCTTAGAAAAGGGGAATAGACAGCCGCGCCCTCATGGTCAAACCGACAAAGCGGAGAAAACTCTGGCGGTGGCTGCTTCTGATCGCCGTCTTGACGCCCGTCGCAGTGGCGGCCTGCATCCTTCTGACCCTCCCCGATGTCTCCAGC
The DNA here is from genome assembly GCA_041479905.1 of Candidatus Aminicenantia bacterium. Classification (GTDB taxonomy): domain Bacteria; phylum Acidobacteriota; class Aminicenantia; order Aminicenantales; family Saccharicenantaceae; genus RBG-16-66-30. The sequence goes on along the minus strand of JBGOYY010000054.1, from coordinate 11,338 downwards.
CTCAAGACAAAGGACCCGTCTTCAACGGCCTTCATGAGATTTCGCCAGGAAGAAGCCCGCAAGAAGGGCCGGACGATCGCCATCCAAAAGGAATGGGTGGATTTCGCGGGGATCCCTGAGCTTCTCAAGGAGGCCGTCCGGATCACGGAAGACGCCTCGTTCTATTGGCACAAGGGGATCGACTTCGAGGAGATCAAGGAATCCCTCAAACGCGATCTCCGCGAGAAACGGTTCACCCGGGGCGGGAGCACTATCACCCAGCAGCTCGCCAAGAACCTTTTTCTGTCCCCGAGTAAGAATCCCCTGCGCAAAGTCCGGGAATATTTCATCGCTCGACGCTTGGAAAAAGCTCTGAGCAAGGAGCGGATCTTCACCCTCTACCTCAATCTCATCGAGCTCGGCTCGGGGATTTTCGGAGTCCAAGCCGCCTCTCGCCATTATTTCGGCAGGGATGTTTCCGAGCTTTCCCTGGAGGAGATCGTGCGCCTGACGGCCATTATCCCACGCCCCGTCACGACCGACCCGCGCGAATCCAAGGGGTGGCTCAACTGGCGGTGCCGCATGATCCTGGAAAAGCTCAGGCTCTATAAGAAAATTAGCGAGGACGAGTATCAATCCCTAATCGGAAAATTCCAGTAATCCCACATGCTCTTCGGGTTCCGCTATTCAGGGCGATTGACCTCGCCGCGCGGCCGGTGATACTATTCCGTCGCGATGAGGAGGGAAAAGGAGATACGATGACCGCTCGAAGATTCCTGGGATCGGCCCTTTTTATGGCGTTTCTGGCCGCCGGTCTCCAACCGGCCTGGAGCCGGACGGTCCCTTCCGACGATGGAAAACCACGCATTCTCTGCATCGGAGCCCACCCGGACGACGCCGAGTCCGGGGCAGCCGGGACGGCGGCCCTCTGGGTCGCGAAGGGGTATCATGTCAAGTTCGTGGCCGTGACCAACGGAGACATCGGCCACTGGAAGGAATCCGGCCCGGAGCTCGCCCGGCGCCGCAAGGCCGAGGTCGAGCATGGGGCCAAGCTCGTCGGCTACGACTTTGAAATTCTAGACAACCACGACGGCGAGCTTCAACCGACGCTCGAGAACCGCAAGACGATCACCCGTCTGATCAGGGAGTGGAAAGCCGACGTGGTCATCACCCATCGACCCAACGACTATCACCCCGATCATCGTTACACGAGCGTCCTCGTCCAGGACTCGGCCTACATGGTCACCGTGCCGAAGTTCCTCCCCGAGGTCCCGGCCCTGAAGGACAACCCCGTGTTCCTCTACTTCTCCGACCGCTTCCAGAAGCCCTATCCGTTCCAGCCCGACATCGCCGTCGGCATCGATTCCGTGATGGACAAGAAGCTCGAGGTCCTGCTGGGCATGGTCTCGCAGTTTTACGAAGGCGGGGTGAGCGGTTCACCGGAGCTCCTCTCGAGCGATCCCGAGCGGCAGAAGGCTCGTTGGCAGGCCGTCCGGGAACGTTTCACGAACCGGCAGATGGAGGTCACCTCGCTCTGCCGGAAGAGCCTCGAGGAATGGTACGGGAAGGAGCGGGCGGCGAAAGTCCGCTACGCGGAGGCGTTCGAGATCGGCGAGTACGGCCGCCGTCCTGACAAGGCCGAGATCAGGAGACTGTTCCCCTTTTTCGATTAGCCTACTTTTTGACCTTGACCGTCAGGGCGGGCCACTCATCCGTGCCGTTCGCGGGATCCGGATCGTTCTCGGGCTGGCTGTGACCGCGGATATCCGTGGCCCGGGCCTGGACGAGATAATCCCCGGCGGCGGGGAAGAGACGTCTTATTATTCCTGGACGGCGGCCCGCAAACGGCGCTATAATCTCGCCTTCCCGGTAATCCCGCTCGGACAACTTGGAGGCCCGCATGACGCTCAAACCATCACCCGCAGCCGCCCTGGAAAGACTCGCCGTCCCGAAGGTCGACCATGTCGACCTCGTCACCGTCAAGCTGCCGTTCGTCGCCCCGTTCGGGACGAGCGTCTACACCTGGACGCACAAGGAAGCGCTGCTCATGCGCCTCGAGTCGGCCGGTGTCACCGCCTGGAGCGAGTGCGTTTCCGACCCCGACCCGTTCTACTTCTACGAGACGAACGGCACGGCCCGCCATATCATCAAGGACTTCCTCCTGCCGCTCGTCGAGCCGGGGATCGCGCTCGGCGAGCTCGAGGGGCGGTTCCGGCACGTCCGGGGCCATGGGATGGCCAAGGCGACGGTCGAGAACGGCCTCCTTAACCTGATCGCGCTTCAGAAAGGACAGCCTCTCCACGAGCTCATGGGGCGTCCGGCCAAGAAGATCATGTCCGGCATCAGCATCGGCCTTAAGGATTCTCAAGCCGAGCTCTTGGCCGCCGTCGAGCGGGCCGTGGCCAAGAAATACGGCCGCGTCAAGATGAAGATCAAGAAGGGACAGGATATCGAGTGGGTACGGGCGGTCCGGGAACGCTTCCCGGATCTCCGGCTCATGGTGGACGCCAACGGCGATTATTCTCTCTCGGACACGGCCCTCCTCAAGCAGCTCGATGCCTTCGACCTCATGATGGTCGAGCAGCCGCTCTCCTATAGCGACATCTTCGAGCACTCGGCGCTCCAGAGGGAACTGAAGACCGCGATCTGTCTGGACGAGTCCATCCACAGCCTGGCTGACGCGGCCGCGGCCATCGCCCTCGGGGCCTGCCGGATCATCAACATCAAGCAGGGCCGGGTCGGCGGCCTCATGGAGTCGATGAGGATCGCCCGCTTTTGCGCCGATCGCGGCGTCGGCGTCTGGTCGGGCGGCATGGACGAGACGGGCATCGGCCGGGCGGTCAACATCCACCTCCAGACCGCCGAAGGCTTCACGCTGCCGGGCGACACCTCGGAAACGAACATCTACTTTGACGAGGACATCGCCGATCCGCCCGTCGTTCTAGGTCCCGACGGGTTCATCGACATCCCCGGGGGGCCCGGGCTTGGCGTCCGTGTCGTGCCCGAACGCATCCTCAAGCGGGCCATCCGGTGGGAACGCCTCTGCTGACGGCGAATCAAAAATAGAAAAGGAGAGAACCATGGCCAAGATCCAAGCCACCTGCGGTCTTGATTGCGGCGAGTGCGAGGCCTATATCGCCACTCAGAAGAACGACCGGGCCGGACTCGAAGCGACGGCGAAAAAATGGGCCGAGCAGTTCGGCGGCAAGGACATCAGCGCGGACATGTGCATCTGTGACGGCTGTTCGTCGGGAAAAAGGACGAGCCCGGCCCACGCCGTGACCTGCGCGATCAGGCTCTGCGCATCCGCGCGCGAGGTCGCGACCTGCGCCCACTGCCCGGACTACGGCTGTGATACGTTGAACGGGTTTTTCACGTTCGCCCCTGTCCTCAAAGCTAAGCTGGAGGCGATCCGGAAAGAGATCGGGAAGTAGGCCAGCCGATTCCCTCTTGAGTTCGCGCTTGAAAAGGCGCAGCCCGGATTGTATGATCGCTCCGTACCTTAAGGAGGTCCACCATGCCCGATCATCCGCTGTCCACCATGAGAAAGCTCGACCCGGAATTCATGAAGCATCTGGAAGATACGGACGCCCTCGTCTATGCCGAAGGCGCCCTGCCGCGCCGGGTCAAGCTCCTGATGGCGATGGCCTTCGACGCGGCCCACGGGGCTCCGGGCGGCGTCCGAGCCCTGGCCGAGCAGGCGTTAAAGGCCGGCGCCACCAAGGAGGAGATCGCCGAGGCGCTGCGTGTCGCCTTCCACCTTTCCGGCGTCGGCTCCCTGTACGCGGCCTCGTTCGGCCTCAAAGACGTTCTGTGCTAGGCCGCCCGATCACAGGGATCGACGGTCATTCATAACGAGCGCAGATGACCTTGTCGTTCTGGAATTAGGTTTTCGAGACCGCGGTCTTCAAATGCACCGGGCCCGAAACTCCGCTCGTCCTGGGCCGGAAAAAGCACCATCGTCACCGACTGCGGCCAGCGAGAGGAAGAGATGAATCTATTTGATCAAAGGATCCTCGGAATCGCGATCCTATTCCTGTTAGGAATGCTGGTTACCGCTAAGCGAGTTGCTACGGGCTCTATTTTGGACAAACCAAAAGGCAGCCTCATGGTCCAGCTCGTCAATATCTTCAACCTCTTTTTCTTGCTGGTTGTGAATCTCCTAGCCGCACTATTGCTGATCACTCGCCGCCTGCCGACGATCGATCCTACCTATATGGCTTTTGATAAGCCGTGGATCGTGATGCTTTTAGAGGTCGCAGGGTTGGTGATGTATCTGATGGGGTATCTCCTCATGGCCTGGGCGTTGATCACGCTCGGGCGCAGTTACCAGCTTGGGGGAAGCACTCCTCGATCTGAAGATAAGATAGTTATGGCTGGACCTTACAGACTGATCAGACATCCCATGTATACAGCGGCATTGAGTATTTCCTTGGGGCTGGCCTGCCTGATCCAGTCCGGGGCTTTCCTTTGCGTGTTTTTCATCTATCTTGTGTTGATCTTCCTGCTGATTCCCATGGAGGAAGATGGGTTGCGAAAAGCATATGGCGAGCAGTATGTCGCTTACCGGCAAAAAGCGAGAAAACTCATTCCCTTCGTTTACTGATCAATGCATCCAACATTCACACGAGGAGGACTATCTCATGAAAGTCTTGACGGTGGTCGCCCATCCGAATCCCAAGTCATTTTGCCACGCTATTCTCCGACGGTTCACCAAGGGACTGGAGGACGCCGGTCACACCAGTGAAGTGGTTGACCTGTATGCCATCCGATTTGACCCGGTATTTCGCATGCGGGACTTTGCCAGTTATGTACATGAAAGCATACCGCTAGATATCCTCGAGCAAATGAACCTAAAGCAACGCGTGCTGGACTCCGTGGGCGGTCCCATTCAGAGGTTCATCGCCTTACGTTGGCTCCGCAACAAGGATCCTTTAGCCGTCGCAAAATTCATCCACGACCATAGGCCCAAAGACGTTATTGCCCAGTGGGAGAAATTAGAGAATGCCCAGGGCCTCGCCTTTATTGCACCCGTGTTCTGGCTGCACTTTCCCGCGATCCTGAAAGGGTGGTTCGAACGGGTCTTTGCCTACGGCGATGCATATGCCCTAACGTCTGAGGGCTGGCGCGGTGAAGCGAAAGGTCGAATACCACTCCTTCACCATGAAAAAGCTTTAGTCATCAGCACGACGCTTTTCAAAGAAGAGGATTATAAGGCCGATTGGGAGGCGCCAATGGCGAGAATCATCGATGACTGGGGATTGCGGTATCCGGGGGTCAGAAAAGTCGAACATGTTTATTTCTATAGAGTTTCTGTGGCGGACGACGAAGCCAGGCGGAGTTATCTGGAGCGTGCCTACAAACTGGGTAAAGAGTTTGTTCAGTCATAAATGAGAAACGAAAACCGATGAAAAAGGAGCATATCCCGGGCTGGCTGCTCATGGTTGCGGTCGGCGTCCTTGCCATGCTCCTCTCCAACCTCGTCGTGGCCGGGGGGAAACACCCGCTGGAGGCGACGGCCCTGGCCGTCATCATCGGCCTCCTCGCCAGGAATATCGGCGTCGTGCCGGGATTCTTCCATGCCGGTGTCAAGCAGTTCGATAAGCCGCTCATCTGGGGCGTCATCCTCATCGGCGCGACCCTGAATTTCAAGGACATCGGCGCTCAGGGCCCGCAGGTGCTGGCCATCATCCTGGTGACTATGACCGTCAGCTATTTCGTCATTTACGCTCTCGGCCGGCTGTTCAACCTCTCCCCAGCCCTGTCCACGCTCCTTTCGGTGGGAACGACCATCTGCGGCGGGTCGGCCATCGCCATTACCGCCCCGCTCATCAAGGCGAAAGAGGAGGAGATGTGCTACGCCATCGGGACGATTACGCTCTGGGGACTGGCCGCGATCCTCTTCTATCCCCAGATCGCCAAGGCGCTCGGAGCCGGCGACATCGCCTTCGGTGTGTTCGCCGGCACGGCCATCCACGCCACTCCCCAGGTCGTGGGGGCTGGGTTTATCTTTTCCGACCTGGCCGGAAAAACGGCCACGGCCGTGAAGCTCGTTCGCAACTGCTTCATGGCACCGCTGGCCTTCATGATCGCCGCCGGGTTCGCCAGGACTCATTTCCAGGCGGCCGCCCTGAAAAAAGAAAAGGTCAATTGGGCCAAAGCCTTTCCCTGGTTTCTCTTCGGCTACTTCGTCATGGCCGGTCTCAACACGGCCGGCTATTTCTCGGCCAAGGTGGTGGGTGGCCTGACCTGGCTGGGGCGGTTTCTGATCGTCGTCTCCATGGCGGGGATCGGGCTCAACACGGCCTTCGTTGCCTTCCGTAAGGTCGGGCTCAAGCCGCTTGTGGTCGGTTTTCTCGGCGCCTTGGCCGTCGCCGCCTGCAGCATTCTGATGATCAGCTTGCTTTTATAGCTAGAATCCCCATGCCTTCCGATACCCAAGTCATCTTCTCCATGTCACGGGTCGGCCGCATCCACCCGCCCAACCGCCAGGTCCTGAAGGACATCTCGCTGGGCTTCTACTATGGGGCCAAGATCGGGGTCCTTGGCCTCAACGGATCGGGCAAGTCGACACTCCTGCGCATCATCGCCGGGCTGGACCCGGGATACATCGGCGAAGTCGCCATGAGCAAGGGCTACACCGTCGGCCTGCTGGAGCAGGATCCGCAGCTCGACCCCGCCAAGACCGTCCTCCAGATCGTGCGCGAAGGCGTGCAGCCGATCGTCGACCTCCTGGCCCGCTATGATGCGGTCAACGAGAAGTTCGGGGACCCCGAGGCCGATATGGACGCCCTGCTGGCCGAACAGTCCCGCCTGCTGGAGGAGATCGAGAAGCACGACGCCTGGAACCTCGACAACCATCTCGAGATCGCCATGGACGCCCTCCGCTGCCCGCCGCCAGAAACGCCCGTGACCGTGCTGTCGGGCGGCGAGCGGCGCCGGGTCGCCCTGACCCGCCTCCTGCTCATGGAGCCCGACATCCTCCTGCTCGACGAGCCGACCAACCACTTGGACGCCGAGTCCGTCGGCTGGCTTGAGCGGCACCTGCAGGAATACAAGGGCACGGTTATCGCCGTGACCCATGACCGTTATTTCCTGGACAATGTGGCCGGTTGGATCTTGGAGCTCGACCGCGGCCAAGGCATCCCCTGGAAGGGCAACTATTCCTCCTGGCTGGAGCAGAAGCGGGAGCGGCTGGCGATCGAGGAGCGGACGGAATCCCGCCGCCAGCGGTCTCTGGCCCGCGAGCTCGAATGGGTCCGGCTATCGCCCAAGGCCCGCCAGGCCAAGGGCAAGGCCCGTGTTACCGCTTACGAAGAGCTCCTCAGCCGGGACTTCGAGCATTACCGCGATGAGCAGGAGCTCCCCATCCCGCCCGGCCCTCGGCTGGGAGACGTGGTCATCGAGCTCGAGGGCGTGGCCAAAGCCTTCGGCGAACGGGTGATCATCGACGACCTGACGGTCAGCATCCCGCCCGGCTCGATCGTCGGCGTCATCGGCCCCAACGGGGCCGGGAAGACGACGCTGCTGCGGTTGATCACCGGGTCGGAGACGCCCGACGCCGGGCGGATCCGGATCGGGGAGACGGTCAAGATCGCCTACGCCGACCAGTCGCGGATCCTCGACCCCGGCAAGACGGTCTTCGAGGAGATCTCGGGCGGGGCGGAGCTGATCACGGTCGGCGGCCGGTCCATGAGCACCCGGGCTTATTGCGCCTCGTTCGGGTTCGGCGGCACCGACCAACAGAAGAAGGGCTCGATGCTGTCGGGCGGGGAGCGGAACCGCGTCCACCTGGCCAAGGCCATGTCCGAGGGCGGCAACGTGATCCTCCTGGACGAGCCGACCAACGACCTGGACGTCAACACCCTGCGGTCCCTGGAGGACGCGCTGGCCGGGTTCGCCGGTTGCGCCGTGGTCGTCAGCCACGACCGCTGGTTCCTGGACCGGGTCGCCACCCACGTCCTGGCCTTCGAGGAGGACGGCGGCATCCGCTGGGTTTTCGGGAACTACTCGGAGTACCGGGAGGACCTGCGCAAGCGCAAGGGGAACGCCGCCGACCAGCCCCACCGGCTGAAGTACAAGACGCTGAAGCGGTGAGCGGGCCGGCCGTGGCCCTTGGCGATCGCCGGCGGGGACAAGCGCCGTCCGGATCCTATCCGGCGTTCAGGGAAGCCGCGCGGCTCAGAAAGAAGACGAGTTCCGCGTCGAGCTCGCTGAGGCGGGCTCTGGCCTCGGCGTATTCGGCCACGATTTGTTTCAGCCGTTCGCGAAGACGGGCTCTTTCATCTCTGAACCAAGCTTCTTTTTCTTCCGCCAGGCGCCGCAGGTTGTCCTGGACCTTCGTCCGCACGCAGGCCAGCGTCACCGCGTACTCTTCTTTCAAGGCCTTCAGCTTTTCCGCCGCTTTTGCGTACTCCGCTCTTAGCGCGCCGGCAAAACAGGCCAGGGCATATCCCTGCTTGAGCCCGGCGACCAGCTCCCTCACCGGCACGATGGCTCGGACCAAATGGGCGTTGGCGCCGCAGAAAACGAAGCCGTTCTCGAAGTCCCCCTTCCGGGCGCTGTCGAGCGCCTCGGAAATGCAATAGCGGGCTTTGCCGGCTTCGCAGCTTTCGAGACAGCGCGAGGGACAACGAAAGAGCTTCTTCTCCCCGCGGGCGATCGCCGCCAGGAATGGGCCGCGGATCGCCCTCCCCGGCAGGCCTACGGGGCTTTGGACGATGACGATGTCCTCTTCCCGGCAGGACAGGTAAGCTTGCTTGAACCGGATGTCGGCGTCGCATTCGGTCGTCGCCACAAAACGGGTGCCGAGTTGCACGCCTTGGGCCCCGAGGGCCAAGAATCGATGGATGTCTTCACCCGAATATATGCCGCCCGCGGCGATCACCGGGAACGTGCGGTTTCCGCGCGCTTCGAATTCCCTGAGCGCTTCGATGACCTCGGGCACGATCCGTTCGAGCTGAAATTCAGGGCGATCGATCTGTTCCGGCTTGAATCCGAGATGTCCCCCCGCCCGGGGCCCTTCGACCACGACGGCATCGGGGAGGTCGTCGTAATGCTTTTCCCATGATTTGAAGATCAGGCGGGCCGCCCGCGCGGAGCTGACGATCGGAACCACTTTTACGCCCGACTCCCGGATGGCCCGTAAGGGGATCCCTTTGATCGGCAGGCCGGCCCCGAGGAAAAGGAAATCGACTTTTTCCTCGATAGCGGCGTCGAGCAGCTGATGGAAACAGTCGACGGCGACCATGATGTTGACGCCGATGAGGCCTTCTGATTTTCGGCGCGCTTCGCGGACCTCGCGGCGCAGAGCCCGGACGTTCGCCGCGGTGGGATCGTCGTAGTAATCGCCCTCGAGCATGCCGATGGCGTTGGCGGCGATGACGCCGATCCCGCCTTCCCGGGCGACGGCGGCGGCGAGGTTTGAAAGCGATATGCCGACTCCCATCCCGCCCTGGACGATCGCGAGTCCGGCCGTTTTGTCGCCGATCCGGAGCGCGGGAAGCGGGTATTTCGCCGCACAGTGATCCTTGAACTCGGCAAATTTTGTTTCAAGGGCTTTCAATAAACTCATGACGATCTCCCAAGCCGCGGTAAATAATAGGCGTATCGATCGGAGGTGTCAAGGCCGAGCTCAGGTTTGGCACATTCTCCCCCTGAACGGGCAGTTTTTCTGTTTTTTTTTAATTTGCGGGCGAAGTTCTTTTATGGTAACATATCCACCGGAAATCCCCCGTAAAGGGGGCGCGGGTCGGATAAAGGTAAAAGGGGCAGAGGCCCTAACAGCCGACATACTCCTCTCCTTTATTGCGATCGATTTTTTAGCATGGGCCGTTTCGGGTGCCCCCGGACGGACCCTTCGTCAAAGGAGACGAGAATGAATATCTATGTAGGCAACCTCTCTTTCACCGTGACAGAGGACGACCTCCGGCAGGCCTTCCAGGCTTTCGGAGCGGTCGAAAAAGCGGCCATCATCACCGACAAGATGAGCGGCCAGCCCCGCGGCTTCGGCTTCGTCGAGATGCCGAACAAGGACGAGGCGGTCAAGGCCATCAGCGGGCTCAACGGCAAGGACCTCAAGGGCCGGAACCTCAAGGTCAATGAAGCCCAGCCCCGTCCGGCCGGCGGCGGCGGCGGCAGAGGCGGCTTCGGCGGCGGCGGCGGCGGACGTAGCCGGTTCTGATCGCTCGTTTAACCTAGCGGTCAAATCACATTCGTACGCAAGGGCGGATGCCCGGGTCGGGTACTCCGCCCTTTTTTTTATTTTCCGGGGGTCAACATGAAATTCCTACGTATTGCCACATGCGCTGGGCTTCTTCTCCTGGCGCAGAACCAGGCTCTTTTCCCGGATCCCTCCGCCGATCAAAGCCTATTCTCGCTCCGGGTCGCTGAATCCAAGCTCGTCAGGGAAGCTTTCGCCTTCATCGAAAAGAACAGGGACGCGACGATCGCCGAATGGATCGCGCTCACGGAAATTCCCGCGCCGTCCGGGAGGGAGGAAGGGCGCGCCACGGTCCTGCGGGAAAAGTTTGCGGCGGCCGGCCTGGAGAACGTAAAAATCGACGCGTCCGGGAATGTCGTCGGCGTCTGGCCGGGTTCGGGCGGCGGCAAGCGCGTCGCGGTCTCGGCCCACATGGACACGGTTTTCCAGGGCGTCACCTCTATCAAAGTCGTTCGGCAGGGCGGCCGCCTCAAGGCGCCGGGGATCGGCGACGATACGGCCAGCCTGGTCAATCTTCTGGCCACCGTGCGGGCCCTCAAGGCGGCCGGATTCAGGCCCGAGAACACGTATTATTTCCTGGCCACGGTTGGCGAAGAAACGGGCTTTAAGGGGATGCGCGAGTTCCTCAAGTCCCCGCCCGAGCCCATCGACATGGTTCTGGCCCTCGACGACGATCTGGGCAAGGTCCACTACGGGGCCCTCGGCTTCGGCGGCGGACGGGTCGTGTTCCGAGGTCCCGGCGCTCATACGATGCAGAGCAAAGGCGTGGCCAACCCGAACCTGGCCGTGGCTAAAGCCGTCCAGCGGATATGCGAAATTTCGGTGCCCGACTCTCCGCCCGAGCGGTGGACGGTCATCAACGTGGGCATGATCGGCGGCGGCAAGGTCCGCAACGCTGTTTCGCAGGAATCGTTCCTGTCCGTCGACCTGAGGTCGGCGAATCAGGAGGAGCTGCTCAAGGCGCGCGCCGCCATCAGAGAGGTCTGCGAAGCCGTGGCCCGGGAAACGGGGACCACGGTTTCGTTCGAGCTCAACGAAGCGGAGAAGGCGTCACAGCTCCCCGGAGCGGCCGGCTCCAGCCTGGTCAAAACGCTCGTCGACATCCTGCGGCACTTGGCCGTGCCCGGGATCGAGGTC
>JBGOYY010000053.1:0-21341 GCA_041479905.1 Candidatus Aminicenantia bacterium | reverse complement strand
TGGAGCGCGTCCTCAACTTCACCGAACAGGGCGGCATGAACGAGGTCCTGGCCAACCTCTACGCCATCACGGGCAAGCCCGACTACCTGGCCACGGCCCGGCGCTTCGACGAGCGCAAGTACACCGAGCCCCTGTCCCATTCCGTCGATAAGATGAAGGGCGAGCACGTCAATTCCTTCATCCCGAACATCATCGGCGCGGCCCGCGAGTACGAGATGACCGGCGAGCCCGTCCTCCGCGCCCTCGCGACCTTCTTCTGGAACGAGGTCACCGGCGCCCGGAGTTTCGTCACGGGCGGGACAAGCGACAACGAGGCCTGGGAGTCCGACCCCTACCAGCTCTACGAGGAGCTCGGCCGCAACAGCCACGAGTCCTGCTGCACCTACAACATGCTCAAGCTCACCCGCCACCTCTTCAGCTGGGAGGCGGCGGCGAAATATGCCGATTATTACGAGCGGGCCCTCTGGAACGGCATCCTCCCGACCCAGAATCCGGACGACGCCATGATGATGTACTACGTCCCGATGCTGCCGGGCATGTTCAAAACGTTCATGAAGCCCTACGACTCGTTCTGGTGCTGTACGGGGACGGGGATGGAGAACCACGCCAAGTACGGCGACAGCATTTACTTCCACGACGGCGGCAGCCTCTTCGTCAACCTGTTCATCGCTTCCGAGCTCGACTGGAAGGAAAAAGGCGTCAAGGTCCGTCAGGAGACGCGTTTCCCCGAAGAGCCGAAGACGACGCTCATCATCGGCGCGGCGAAACCGGTCGCGCTCGCCCTCCGCATCCGGGTACCGGGTTGGATCGCCGGCGTTTGCTCCGTCAAGATCAACGGAAAAAGGCACGAGGCTTCGGCCAGCCCGTCGAGCTACCTGACGATCGCGCGGACGTGGAAAAACGGCGACCGTATCGAGGTCGACCTGCCCATGAAGCTCCGGCTCGAGCGCCTGCCCGACCGGCCGGACGTCGCCGCCATCCTCTACGGGCCGATCGTCCTCGCCGGCGCTCTCGGCGGAGCCGAAGGACTGAGCGAGGACAAGGTCTACGGGAAATACGGCCCGGAAGGAGATCCCGTGGCCGTCCCCAAGTTCGACGTCAAGGACAATGTGCCTCTCGAAGCCTGGATCAAGCCCGTCGCCGGCAAACCCCTGACCTTCCGGACAGAGGGCGCCGGTAAGCCCAACGACGTCACGCTCGTCCCTTTCTACAAGCTCTTCGGAGAGCGCTACGCGATCTATTGGCAGGTAGCCGATCCGCCCCGCCGGGCAAGGTAGTCCGGCCCGTTAATCGACCTTCATATTGACGGACTTGGCGGGCCTCACGGCGGCGGCCGTGCGCGGCAGCCAGACCAGCATCTGCCCGGGGCCGCGGTTGGCCCAGGCGTAATAAGGGATGGCGACAAAGGGCCGGCCGCTCTCGAGCGTTTTCCGGGCGGCGCTCTTTGACGCCGAGGCCGCATTCCCCGTGATGACGACGACACCGTTGAGGAGGTCCGGCCGGAATTCGGCGCTGAGGACCGCGCCGTCCGGGAGGAAAAAGTCGAAAACACCGCCGCCGTTATCCACTCCCTCGGCGGCGAAGACGACCGGGCCGCGCTGGAGGGCGACACGGCCGCTGTCGGCGGCCACGGAATCATGGGCGACGACGCGTCGCACGGGCATGGGAAGTGAGAGCTCGACGGTGTCCCCATTTTTCCAAGTCCGGCGGATGCGGGCATAGCCGTCACGAATGTCCAGGGCCGCGGTTTTGCCGTTGACTTCCAGGGCCGGACGTTCGGCGCTCACATCGAGAAATCTGTAGAGATCGGTCGGCATGGCCTCGTTCCCGGCCCAGCCGGGGATGCGGAGGGCCAGCTCGAACTCGCCGGGCAGCGCGGGAGAAACGATCAGCTTGACCGCGCCGCCCCAGGGGTATCGCGTTTCCTGGGTGAGTATGACCGGCCGGCCGCCAAGGTCGATTTTCCCCTCCCCGCCGATGAACAGGTTGACGAAGATGGTGTCCTTTTTCATCGCGTAAACGTAGCCCGGAAGCGAGGGCAGGAAGCGGGTCATGTTCGGCGGACAGCAGGCGACTTCGAACCAAGGACTGCGCTCATAGCCGCCGGCCGACTCGAGCGGATTCTGGTAGAAGAAACGGTCGCCGCTGAGGGAGACGCCGGAGAGGAGCCCGTTGTAGAGGACGCGCTCGAAGACGTCCATGTACTTCGCCTCGCCGTGGAGGAGGAAGAGGCGGTAGTTCCAGAGGGCGTTGCCGATGGCCGCGCACGTCTCCGTGTACGCCTCGGCGTTCGGCAGCTCGTAGGCGTCGCCGAAGGCCTCGGACCCGCCGCGAGCCCCGACGCCGCCGGTCAGGTACTGTTTCTTGCCGGCGACGTTCAGCCAGAGACGGTCGATGGCCGTGACGTATTCCGGATACCCGCCGAGGGCGGCGACGTCGGCCATGCCCGAGTACATGTACATCGCCCGGACGGCATGTCCCACGGCCTCGTCCTGCTCGAGCACGGGCTTGTGGTTTTGAAGGTATTCGTCGGAATCATAGACGGAAAACGGGTCGTCCGGGGCGTGCTTTTCGCCGCCGAAATAGTGGCCACGCTCGTCGAGAAAGAACTTGGCCAGGTCGAGATAAGCACGGTTGCCGGTGGCCCGGAAGAGCTTGGCCAGGCCGATCTCGATCTCCTGGTGGCCGGGGAAGCCGCGACGCTGGCCGGGGCCCGGGCCAAAGGTGCGGAGGAGGAGGCCGGCGTTCTTCTCGGCGATGGCCAGGAACGAACGCTTGCCGGTGGCCTGGAAATGGGCCACGGCCGCCTCGTACATATGGCCGACGTTGTAGAGCTCATGGCTGACACGGAGGTTCGACCAGCGCTCGGGGCCGGAGCCGGGAGCGGGATGGGCGGGGTCGTTCGTCCGTGCCGTGAACAGGTAGCCGTCGGGCTCCTGGGCCCGGCCAATGAGGGCGATGAGGTCGTCGAGGGTCTTCTCGAGGCCGACGTCGGGGTAAAGGCGAAGGGTGTAGGCGGCCGCTTCCATGGCTTTGTAGACGTCGGAATCGTTGAACCGCCGGCCCTTGTGGGGGCCGGTCATGAGGCGGGCGGCCTTGCGGAAATTGTCGACGCGGCCCGTCTCTTCGTTCATCCGGAGGGCGTAGGGGACGGAGACCGTGCGGTTCGTTTCGAGGCGCGGCGCCCAGAAGGAGTCGGTGAGCTTGACCTGGGTGAACGGGACGGGACGGATGGGGTAGTCGAGGGCGGCCGGCGCGGCGGGGCGAGCACGACAGCCGGAGAGGGCGAGGGCAAAGAGGACGACGAGGGCGGCCGATAGGGACGGGTGAGTTCTCGTTCTCATGGGACCTCCTGTATCGCGGGAGACAAAAAACGCAAACAGACAATATCACGAAAGCGCTTTTGTCCATGCATTATTGCAGCCAAGCAACGAATCAAATATAATCGCGGGCATGAGCGGACCGTGGCTCATCCTCGTCGGCGCCGCGGCGGGTATATTCGCCGGACTTTTCGGAATAGGCGGCGGCATCATTATCGTCCCGGCACTCATCCTGTTGTCCGGATTCCCTCTCGTCAAGGCGACGGGGACGTCGCTCGCGGCGATCCTCCTTCCCGTCGGCATCCTCGGCGTCGTCGCCTACTACAAGGCCCGCATCATCGACCTGCGGGCGTCGGCGTTCATAGCCGCCGGACTTCTGACGTCGGTCATCGTCGGGGCCTGGCTGGCCAACGCACTCCCGGTCGACCTCATGCGGAAATTTTTCGCCGTGTTCTGCCTCTATGTCGGCTGGAACTTCATCAACCCGGTCCGGCGTGTCCAGCGCCTTCGCGGGTGTGCGCTCGCGGCCAAGCCCGAGCCCGAAGCGAACCCACGGCCTTCCGCCTACGCGCTCGTCGGCATCGGCCTTCTGGCTGGGGTCATGGCCGGCATGTTCGGCATCGGCGGCGGCAACATCATCGTCCCGATGCTGACCCTGGTCCTTCACTATCCCGCCAAGCGGGCCATCGCCACTTCTCTCGGGGCCATCCTCTTCCCCTTCGGCCTGCCCGGGGTTCTTTATTATTACAACGCCGGAACTCTCGACCTCACCGCCGCGGCCTGGATCGCGCTGGGCCTGTTTATAGGCACCGTCTTCGGCGCCCGCATCACCATCAGCCTGCCGTCGAGGACGGTCAAGCTCCTCTACGGCCTCTTCCTCCTCTTCGTTGCCGTCCGCTTCTTCCTTTAGGCCTTTAGGGGTCGGACCTCAGCAACTCGTTAGTTATCTTCATGTTGACTTGGTTGTTGAGCCATTTATTGGACCTTGAACAGCTTCCCGGTTGCCCGGGCGACCTCCTGGCCCTCGCCATCGAGGAGCGCGCTCTCGGCGAGAACGATGCGCCCCTGGTCCTCGACGAACCGGCCCCTGAGCGTATAGGCCACACAGGTCGAGGCCGGCTTCACGAAGCGGACCGTCATCTCGCCCGTGACGCATTTGAGGCCTTTCGCCCCGGCGGCGTAGATCATGGCCTCGTCGAGGACCGTCGCCAAGAGCCCGCCGTGGACGATCTTCGCCCATCCCTGGAGATGCTCCGGAAATATCACATCAGCCGTCGACTCCCCGCGCTCCGAATCCGTCCGGATGCGTAGCTTCAGTCCGGCCGCGTTCTTCTCGCCGCAGACGAAACACGCGCGGTCATCGTTGAAGTTATTTGTCATCGCCCCTCGTTTAACATATTCCGCGCAGGACGACAAGGCCGGAGGCCGCTCGCAACATGCGGCGCCACTTGCCCGACGACCCGCAATCGATTATAAGAGAGGGGTCCGATACTCACGCAGGAGAACCGATTTGAGGCGATCACACATCTGGCCTGTCCTGGCTTTTATGACATTCCTGGCCATTTTCGCGGCTCCGGGCAGATCCGGCCAGGAATCGACTCCCCCGGCCGATCCTTGGGTTCCGTTCCGGTTTTTCGTCGGGACCTGGGAAGGAAGCGGCACAGGCAGTCCTGGCACCGGCAAGGGCGTCCAGACATTCGAGTTCATCCTCCGCGGGACCTTTCTCCACGTCCGGAACAAGGCGGTTTTCGATCCACAAGACAAGAACCCCCGGGGCGAGGTCCACGAGGACTGGGGTGTATTCAGCTACGACAAATCTCGAAAGACCTTCGTCTTCCGCCAGTTCCACGTCGAAGGCTTCGTCAATCAGTACATCCTTGAAAACACACCCGCCGACGGCAAGACGTTCGTCTTCGTCACGGAGGCGATCGAGAACATCCCTGCCGGATTCAAAGCCCGTTTGACCTACAAGGTCCTCGACGCCGACACGTTCGAACAGACGTTCGACCTCGCCGCCCCGGGCAAGGACTTCGAATGCTACAGCAAGGGCGTCATGAAAAGAAAAAAAGGAGGACGGCCATGACCCAGACTTCTGAAAACGATATCGTCCTCGACCTCTTCAAGGAATGCGACGCCCTGCTCCAGGGCCATTTCAAGCTGACCTCGGGCAAACACTCCGCGTGGTATTTCGAAAAGATACGACTCATCGAGAAGCCGGCCGCCCTCGACAAGATCGTCGACCTCCTCGCCGCCAAGATCCGGCGCGAGGTGCCCGATTTCGATTACGTCGTCTCCCCCGCCTACGGCGCCATCGCCATCGGCTTCCTGGCCGCCCTCAAGCTCGGCAAGAAGTTCGCCTTCACCCAGCGCGCCGACGAGAAAATGACCATCCGCTCGGGCTTCTCGGGGCTCGACGGCTCGCGCGCCGTCATCGTCGAGGACATCCTGACGACGGGCGGCTCGATCCAGGAAGTCGTCGCTTGCCTGCGCGAGCGGCAGGTCTCGGTCGCCGGGATCTACGTCCTCGTCGACAGGAGCGGCGGCGCCGTCCCGGTCGAAGGAAAGCCCGTCGGCAGCCTCCTCGCCCTCAAGGTCGAGGCCTTCGAACCCGACATCTGCCCCTTCTGCGCGAAAGGATCGCCCATCACCAAGCCCGGCGCCTCCGACAAGAAGGCCTAATCTTTCTTTTTCTTTTTCCCGGCAAGCTTGTCGGAGACGACGTAGAACGAGGGGACGACGATCAAGCTCAGCACCGTCGACAGGACCAGGCCGCCGATGACGGCGATGGCCATGGGCATCCGGATCTCGGCCCCGGCGCCGATCCCGAGCGCAGGCGGTATGGCCGCCATCAGGGTCGCCGTGGCCGTCATCAGGATGGGCCGCAGGCGGATGGGCCCGGCCTTTTCCATGGCCTCCCGCGCCGCAAAACCCTTCGCCCTGAAGGCGTTGGCGTAATCGACAAGAATGATGGAGTTCTTCTTGACGATCCCCATGAGCAGGAGCAGCCCGATCATGCTGAAGATGTTCAGGGACTTGCTGGTGACGAGCAGGGCGAAGGCCGCTCCGGCGATCGAGAGCGGCAGGATGGTGATGATCGTAACGGGATCCTTGAAGGAGTTGAACTGCGACGCGAGGATCATGTAGGCGATGAGGATGCCCAGGACCATGGCGAAGAGGAGGCTGCTCATGGACTCTCGAAAAGCCATGCTCGAGCCGCCCAGGACGAGCCGGTAGCCGACGGGCAGGGTGCCGCCGAGCCCTTCGACCACGCGCAAGGCCTCGGCCTGGGCGTGGCCCGGAGCCACGTTGGCGTAAAGGGAGATCGCCCGCTCCCGGTCGCGCCGGGTGATGGCCTGGAGGGCGGCCTTCTCCTCAAAAATAACGAGCGAGGACAAGGGGATGAGCTCGCCGTTCCGGGCCCGGACGCGCAGGCGGGAGATATCCTCGGGCCTCGACCTCTGTCCGGCCATGAGCTTGAGCCGGACGTCGAGCCGGCGGCCGCCCGTGCTGTACTTGCCGACCCTGACCCCGCCCACGAGCGCGTTGATCGTCGTGGCCACGTCGTCGATGGACACACCCACGTCCGCGGCCACGGCCCGGTCAGGGGTCACGCTTAGCTCGGGCATGCCGACGCGGTAGTCCGAGTCGAGGTCGACGACGGCCCCGCTCGCGACCAGCTCTCCCATGAGCTTCTGGCTGAGGGGCACGAGCTCGTTCCAGTCGGCGCCGCGGACGGAGAATTCGATCGGGAAGCCGCGCTGGGCCGTGAACCCCTGCTGGGAGGTGTCCTGGATGACGGCGCGAAGGCCCGGGATGGAGTTGAGCTCCCGTCGGAGCACAGCCGACAGACCGGCCTGGCTCAGCTTCCGGTCCCGCGGGGGAACCAGAGTGACGTAAAGCATGCCCGAGTTGACGCCTCCGCCGCCGCCCCCGCCGCCGACGAAGCTGAAGACCTGGATGACCTCGGGGTGCTTTCTGACCACATCCTCGGCCTTGATGAGAAGCGTGTCGGTCTCGGTGATGTCCGAGCCGACGGCGGTCTGGAGACGAACGGAAACCCGGCTTTGGTCCTGGGAAGGCACGAACTCGCTCGGCAGCATCGTGAAAACGACGACGGCCCCGGCGAAAAGGAGCGCCGCCAGGACGAGGACCAAGCCCGGCTTGCGGAGGCCGCGGTGAAGGACGCGGCTGTAAAGCTTCTCCAGCCGGCCGAAGGCGCGGTCGACGGCCAGGCCAATCCTGTTCCGGCCTTCGCGCGAGGTCCTGAGGAACTGGGAGCAGCGGGCCGGGGCCAGGGTCACCGCCTCGACGTAGGACAGGAGGACGGCAAGACAGAGGGTGATCCCGAACTGGAGGAAGTAGCGGCCGATGATGCCCTTCATAAACACGACCGGGATGAAGATGGCCACGACGGCCAGCGTCGCTGCCAGGGCGGCGAAGGCGATCTCTTTCGTTCCCTCGAGCGCCGCGGGCACCAGCGCCTTCCCGCCCTCGCGGTGGCGGAAGATGTTCTCCATGACCATGATGGCGTCGTCGACGACGATGCCGACGGCCAGGGCCAGCCCGAGGAGAGTGAACGTGTTGAAGGTAAACCCGAGGAAGTAGATGATGGCCACCGTTCCGAGAAGGGACATGGGAATGGCCAGGATGACGTTGAGGGTGCTCGACAGGGACCCGAGGAACAGCCAGCAGACAAAGGCCGTGAGGACGACCGAAAGCAGGAGCTCGAACTGGATCTCGTTGACCGATTCCCGGATGAACTCCGTGCTGTCGTTGGTGATGCCGATCGACATGTCCTCGGGCAGGGTCTTGCGGTACCCGTCGATGGCCTCACGGACGCGCTGGGCCACGGCCACGGCATTGGCACCGCGCTGCTTCCGGATACCGATGCCCTGGGCCGGGCCGCCGTCGACGCGGGCGATGCGCCGGACGTCCTCGAAACCGTCCTCGACGAGGGCGACGTCGCTGAGGTACATCGGGCTGCCTCCGACCTCGCGGATGACGATCTTACGGAGAGTCTCGAGGTCCACGGCTTCGCCCAGGACGCGGACGTTGACCTCCCGGCCCGGCGCTTCGAGCCGGCCGGCGGGAAGTTCGATGTGCTCGCGCTGCAGGGCCGAAATGACGTCGCGGACCGTGAGGCCCTTTTCGTCGAGCCGGGCGGCGTCGAGCCAGATCCGGACGTTGCGGTCGAGCGTCCCCATGAGCGAGATCTCGCCGATGCCGGGGATCGTCTGGAGCCTTTCCTTGAGGCCGTAGCGGACGTAGTCGCTGAGGACGCGCTGGGGGAACGGCCCGCCGATCCGAACCATCATGATCGGCTGGTCCTCGGGATTGGATTTGGAGATGATGGGCGGGTCCATGTCGCGGGGCAGGTTCCGCGCGGCCTGGGAGACCTTGGCCTGGACGTCCTGGAGGGCAAGGTCGACGTCCCGGGAGAGCTCGATCTCGACGGTGATGTTGGCCGAGCCCTGACGCGAACTCGAGGTGATCGTCCGGATCCCCTCGACCTGGATGAGGGTTTCCTCGAGGGGCTCAACGACCTCGTTCTCGATGACCTCCGGGGCCGCTCCCTCCCACGAGGCGGAGACGTTGATCGTGGGAAAATCGACGTCGGGGAACTGGCTGATGCCGATCCGGCCGCCGGCCACGACGCCGAAGACGACGGTGGCGGCCATGAGCATCCAGGCCAGGACGGGTTTTCTGACGCAGGCTTCTGTCAGGTTCATCGGGCCTATCCTTTTTTCGGAGACGGCGTTTGCTTATCGGCAGGCTTTTCGGCCGGAGCCGGGGCGGAGCCCGAAGCGATGATCCGGACCGTCACCCCGTTCTGAAGGGCCTCGGAGCCCCGGACGACGAGCGACTCGCCGATCTTGAGGCCGGAAAGGACCTCGACCTGCCCGTCGGCTGACCGCATGCCCAGGGTCAGGATGCGCTCGACCGCTTTATCCCCCTCGACGACGAAGGCGATAACCCCGCGTTCGCTCGGCCGGACGGCCGAAACGGGGACGACCGCGGCTTCGCGGGTGGAGCTTACGGGCACCGTGATCTCGGCGAAAGATCCCGGCCGCAGGGTCCGGTCGCTCGGGTCATTGATGTTGGCCGTGATATCGACCAGGCGCGAAACGTCGTCGGCCGCTTCGGCCACGTGGACGACCTTGGCCGTGAACTCGCGGCTGTCCTCCCGGACGTGGAAGCGGGCTTCCTGGCCGGGCTTGATCCGCGCGGCATCGCGTTCGGGGACCTTGAACCGCAGGAGGAGCGGGTCGCGACGGACGAGTGTCGCCAGGACCGTCCCCGTCTGGACATATTGGCCGGTCTGGACCGTCCGCGTCTGGATGATGCCCGAGATGGGCGCCCGGACAAAGGCGTCCCTGAGGTTAAGCTTGGCCTGGTTGAGGGCCGACCGGGCCTGGGCGACTTCGGAGGCGGCGACAAGGACTTTCGTCCGCCAGGCCTCGACTTCCTCCCCGGGAATGAGGCCGGGCGTCTGGGTGATGACAGTCTCGCGGCGCTTGAGGCCGGCTTCGGCGTCGGCCTTGGACGCCTCGGACTTTTCGTAGGCGGCCTGGGCCGCCTCGACAGCCAGACTGTAGCGTTCCGTTTCGATCTCGACGAGGACCTGGTCCGCCGCGGCGAAGCCGCCCTCGCTAAAGAGGACCCGGTCCGCTACGCCCGGGACGCGGGCCGTGACTTGGACCTTTTCGAAGGCTTCGACGTTGCCGACAGCCGTGACGGAATAAACGAGCGAGCGGACCTGGACCGATACCACGTCCACGGGGAACTGGACGCGGCCCCGTCCCCCCCCGGCGGCGGGCGACGCGGCGCCTTCTTTCTTGCAGGCGCCGGCGAAAACGACAACCGCGGCCGCGGCGGCGATGGCGGCGAACTTCCGGATTTTTTTAGTTTTCAATTAAGTGGCTCCTTCCCGAAGGGATCGAGTCCCAGGGCCGCTTCCAGGTTGAGGAAGGCGACGCCCAGACCGTAGCGTTCCTGGACGAGCGCGACCTCGGCTTCGAAGAGGCGGACGTTGGCGTCTGCGACTTGGAGAGCGGAGGCCAGGCCTTGTCTGTAGAGTTCGGCCGTTTCGGCCGCGTTTTTCTTGGCGACGTCATAGGCGACGGAGGCCTGCTTGAGGGAAGCGCGCTGATTTTCCAGGGAGACGAGGGCCTCCCGGACTTCGACGTCCACCCGGCGTGTCGCCGCCTGGACGTCGAGGTCGGCCAGCTTGGCCAGGGCCTTCCGTTCTCTTTGGTCCGAGAAACGGGCCAGGCCGTCAAAAAGCGTCCAGCTCAGGGTCGCGCCGACGTTCCAGTTCCAGGTCCGGTTATTGAAGCTGGCCTCGTTCGTCATCCTGTACTGGCCGCTGGCGCTGAGCGAGGGGAGCCAGCCGAGCATGGGCACTTTGGCCAAGGCCCGCTGGGAGGAAGCCAGCCATCGGAGCGACCCGACGTCGAGCCGGCGGGCGAGCGCTTCCTCCACGAGGGCTTCGGAATTCGCGGCCGCGGCGGAGGCCGCCTCGATCAGGAATTCGGGCACGACGAGCGGACCGCGTACGGCGTCCGGAGCGTCCAGGAGATAACCCAGCTGGAGGATGCTCGTCTCCACCTGGCCCTTGACCTGGGTAACCCCAACTTCGGCCGTCGCGTATTCGAGCTCGGCGCGCGTCACATCGTTGACCGAGGCGAGACCGGCCGCGTAACGGGCTTTGGCCGCCTCGAGGTTCTGTCGGGCGAAGGCGAAGCGCCGACCGGAGGCCTCCTGGACCTGGGCCGTGCCCAAAGTGGCCAGGAAGGCCTGGCTGACTTCGAAGGCCAGCTGTCGGCGGCTCTCGGTGGCGGCGGCGACATCGGAATTCCGCTGGGCCCGGACGGCTGAGAGGGTGATCAAGCTCCGGGCGTCGAAGAGGGTCAAGTTGAGGCCGAGCGTCTCCGAGAGGCCGTTATATCGTTGGATGACGACCTCGGTGTCGCCCACGAGTCTCTTGACTTCGTAAGCACGGCGCTGATAGGTGCCCGTCGTGGTGATCGTGGGCAGGAAAAACGACCGCGCCCGGGCGACGCGGGCGTTGGCGGCCCTGACGTCTTCTTGGGTGGCCAGGGCCCGCTCGTTCCGCTCGAGGGCCAACTTGACGGCCTCGTCGAGCGTCAAGGGCCGATCCTGGGCGGCTAAAAGAGGCGCCAGGGATAGGATCAGGCCGAGGGAACCCGCCGCGAGGCGCCTTGCCCGGCCCTGTCGTGCGTATTCTGCCATCGTGTCATCTCCTCAAGGGGACCCATCTTGGGCCGCCCCGGAATCCCGGGTTAAACGCAAAACTATACCACAATATGTTTTGACGCCCAAAACCCATCTTTCTTCCCTGAATTCTCAATTCCCTCGCGGCCAGGTGACGGAGGACAGGATCCGGGAAGAGGAAGAGCGGCCGGATCATGTATTTTCCCACCCGCTCGGCCTCCGGCGACGTCTTGGTCCGCACCCGGCTCAATTCGGATCAGCTCGCGCCGGTCAGCTCTTTATCGAGTTCCCGGCGTTCGCGGAGCTGGATACGCTGGATCTCGCAGATATCGTCCGGGATCTTCCCCAGGGGAGAGCCTGAGAGGGCCGCGGCGATGGGGCATACGGCGCAGGTCTCGAATTCAGGGCAAAAAAGACAAGGACCAAGACGGGTGGAAAAATTGTCCTGCGAGAGCCGGGCATATTTCGCCGCTACCCTTGGGATGGCTTTTTCCAGGCCGACCGCCGGGTCGTCTACCCGGCCGAAATAGTACGACCGGTATTCGGCGGTCTTCTCCTTGCCGCGGAAGAACCCGGGGAATAAGAAACAGCCCCAAATCCCGCCATCAGGGGCAACGGCGAACCTGTCTTGCCCCGCCGCGCAGAAAAAAAAGCCTTTTCCCCGGGGCCCCTTGAAATTGGCGATGCCGACGTTCCCCGTTTTCCGGAAATGCTCTATGGCGACCTCCCGCAGGGCTTTCATTTCCGCCCTCAGTCTTCTCAGGGAAACTTTGGGCCAGCGCTCGATCGCCGAGATCGAGACTTGAACGCTCGGAACTCCCAGGTCGAGGATGCTCCGGGCTGACTCGCTGAGATGTTGGACCGTGCCGGGCGTGGAGACGCTGTTGACCTCGAGTTGGATATCCGGGCAGGCCAGCAGTTTCTTGATGTTTCTGACGATCTTTACGGAACTCCCCTTCTGCCGGCAGGTTTCCTGGGCGGTTCCGTCGAAACTGATCTCTAGGGCAAAACGGTATTTATTAAAAAGCCGAAGTGCCTCGGCCGTGATCAGGCTTCCGTTGGTCGTGAGCGAGTATCGCGGCCTAGAGCCGGATTCTCGGCCGAGCTTCTCGGCGAAATAGACAGCCTTCTTTATGAGGCCAAAGCACAGGAGCGGCTCCCCTCCGTAGAAATTGAGGGAATATTCTTTGCCCAATCGAGGCAAAAAAAAACAAGAGCTTTCCGGAAGGTGGAAAAGCCCATCGTCTCATCGTTTTTAGCTTCGTAACAGTATCGGCAGCGGAAATTGCACCGGTTCGTGAGAATAAAAGACAGGCCTCGGATTCTCATTTCACAGACGAGCTTATCAGACTGCTATTTGGACCAGAAAGGATCCGCTATGGCTCCCTCACGATCGCCTTGTTGACCGGGCAGAAAATCCCCCTATTCGGCTGCGGCTCTCCTGAGAACGTCCGGTCTAGATAATCAAGGGCAAGCATCGCTCTGGTTTTAGCCTCTCCGGCCGGAAGCGATTTCAGAGCTTCTCGAAGGACTTTCGCGCACTTCAGGACATTAGGCGTGGCTCTAATTGTCTTGCTTTTTGCCATGAGTCTCTCCCTTGACGTTAAAATTATTCATGAAGACTTTATCTTGCCGCATCTGAAGGAAGTTGTTATCGAGCTCGATATATTTTTTATAAATATAAAAATCTTTTTGATTTCTGGGATCATTCAGGAAAGCCTCGAGTGTTTTATAGGCGAGGACTTTCTCGCCCAGTCCGGCCCAAATCGACGCCAACTTGAGCTCTTTCTCGAAATAGACAAACTCATTGGGCGATAAGTATTCGATCTCTTCCATGTTCTTTTTAGCCTGAGAGGCCTCGCCTTTTCCGGCGGAGATCATCGCCAAATAATATAGGGCGCCTATCTTGTACTCAAGAGAATCAGCCATAAGTTGCTCAAAAACCGACCTGCTTCGATCGAAATCCCCCATATAATAATAAATCTCCCCCCTAAGAAACTTGGACATGCGGGTTTCATCCACTTTTTCAAGAATATCACATACTTCTAAAGCCTTAGCGAACTTCTTGTCGAGCAACAAGATGTTGGCATAGATAACGTTCCCAATGTCATAGGGATCTAGCCAAAAACTCCTCTCTTTGTATTCCAGGGCCATTTGGAAATCCCCAATGTTCCCTTCTCTCCCGAACTTTCTATAATAAAAATAGCCGATGATCGAGTTAAGCCGGGGATTACTGCCGCATCTCTTGACTCCCTCCGCGACGAGCTTCTCAACCGAGGTCCAAACGTCTTCTGAGAAACCGGATTCTTTGAGGATTTTTACCGCAATGAGAGCGCCATAGTATTCTGGCAAGTCAGGAGTAAGCGCTTGGGCTTTTGCAAGAAGTTCTTCGGCCTTATTGAGCCAGGAAATATCAAATTGCCAGTTAAAGTTGACATAGTTCGCATAACAAGAAGCGAGTCCGATATAGGCTAGGGCAAACGTGGGGTCGATCTCTGTCGCTTGAGAAAACAGCTTTATCGCCAGCTCATTGGCCTCGGGCGTGAACCGCCCGGCATGATATTCTCCTTGGTGGTAGAGCTGCCAGGGGTCATCACTTCCCGAGTTAAGACGGCCGAGGATGAAATCGCCCTTGAGATAGCTATCGAGGGCTTGATAATTATTGGGATATCTGGCATCCAGAACATTGGTCCCACTGTCGATTTTAAGGGCTTTATAAATCCCCGCACAAATGCTCGGCGGAATGGCCAATGCTTTTTCGACCGGCGCCAAGAACGGCGACGCCCAGATGATCGAACCTCCGTTTGTCCGGACAAGTTCGACAGAGACCTGGATCATCGGATCCCCCTTCTTGACCTCTCCCCTTAGTATGTAGTCGACATCCAATTCGTTCCCAAGCTTTTTTACGTCCGCAATTTCGGCAGGGAACTGATGGATTTTAAAAGCCGGGATGACTCTCAACTTGTTGGGAACCGGCAGATTATCAGCAATGATCCGGGCGAGTTCTTCCGAGAGATAGTCATCGTTTCCCGACGGATCGAGGCTTTTCAGAGGAGCGACGGCGATGGAAATAATTCCGCCGGAGGGAGATATCGACGGCCACTTAGCGATGGCGACAATCGACAAAATAGCCAAGAAGGAAAGGCCCCCGTAGATCAGGCGCCTTTTCGTATGAACGCCGTTCGTGGGTAGAGCCTGATACCGCGTTTTTTCCTTCAGCCATTTATCGATTTCGTCCTTATAGGCAAAAACCTTCGATTTGGGAGATTTGTCGTCGATACGATGTACCGGCAGGCCGAGCTTTCTCGCCCAGCGATAACACGTCCGGACTTCGCGATGGAGATATTGAGCGATTTGCTTCCAAGAATCGAGGATTTCCTCTCGCGGCGCTGAATCCTCCCTTCTAACCATGCCGATACTGTATCGCCGGCCGGGGGGGACTGTCAATAACCACGAAAGGCCACGCGGAGGCTTCGCCGCCACAAACCGAAGATTAAAAGGTTCATTTCTTTAAAACTGACAGACACGGTTTACATCTAGGACTGTCTTGGGTAGACGGCGCGATCCGGCATATTGACAAGGCCGCGAACTGCGGTATATATAGTGCGAGAACAAATCAGGATCAATGGCGAGAGACGACTATGCGAGGATCTGATGAGGGCCCCAGTCGAAGCTTCGGCTGTACACAAGCGAAGCATCGGGATCGTTCCGCGGCTCTTCTATCGCTACCGCCGCATCGCTAAGTGGCTGTCCATTTTTCTGGCCGTTGCCGGGCCAGGGATCATCGTCATGGTGGCCGACAACGATGCCGGAGGGATCACGACCTACGCCGCCACCGGCGCCCGTTTCGGGTACGGCCTTCTCTGGTTCCTCGTCATCCTGGGCCCCGCCGCGTATTATGTCCAGGAAATGACCGTCCGCCTCGGCGCCGTCACCAAACGGGGACACGCCGAGGCCATTTTCGAGACATTCGGCAAGTTCTGGGGCTGGTTTTCGCTGACCGACCTCGTCCTCGCGGACTGGCTGACCCTGATCACCGAATTCATCGGCATGACGGCGGCCCTGAGCATTTTTCACGTCCCTCCCTTCGTGACCGTGATCGTCGTCTCCATCGTCATGGGCATCATGGTCCTGCAGGGCCGCTACTGGACATGGGAAAAGGTCGCCCTGTTCTTCTGCGGGCTCAACCTGATCTATATTCCGGCCGCGTTCATGGTCCACCCGTCCGTTTCCGAAGTCCTGCGCGGGGCTCTCGTCCCCGGCTTCCCCGGCGGATTCAACAACAACATCTTCTTCTTCCTGATGGCGAACATCGGCACGACCATCGCGCCCTGGATGATCTTCTTCCAGCAGAGCGCCGTGGTCGATAAAGGCATGGACGAAAAGGACATCCCGTTCGGCAAGGTCGACACTTTCGTCGGGGCCATGTGCACCGTGCTCGTGGCCGGCTTCGTCATTATCGTCACGGCCACGGTCCTCAAGGGCGTCCAGATCGACAGCGCCGCCCAAGCGTCCCAGGCGCTGATGGGGATCAACAAATACCTGGGGACTTTTCTGGCGATCGGCCTGTTCGACGCCGGGTTCCTGGGCGCTATCTGCATTTCGCTGGCGAGTTCCTGGGCCTTCGGCGAGATCTTCGGCTGGGCCCATTCCCTGAACAACAAGATCAAGGAAGCGCCCTGGTTCTACGGCAGCTATTTCATCCTGCTCCTCTCGGCGGGCGCCGTGGTCCTGATCCCGGGCGCCCCCCTGGTGCTGATCACGCTCTTCGTCCAGGTCATCGCCGTGACCCTGCTGCCGGCCGCCCTGGTCTTTTTGATCCTGCTTCTCAACGACGGCGAGCTCATGGGGAAATACAAGAACACCCGCGCCCAGAACATCGTCAGCGTGTCGATCGTCGCCATCATCGTGCTCCTGTCCACGCTCTACGCGGTCAGCGCGCTATTCCCCAGGATTTTTCAATAACGGAAGGAGACGGGAGAGTCCCACGTGAGAAATTGGTTCAAGGGCCGCTTCAGCAAGATCCGCGAGATCAACCGGAAATACGACAAGCCCCGCGTCAAGATGACCAAAGGCGTGAAAGTCGCCTTGTTCCTGCTGAGGCTCTACCTGATCCTCTTGGTCGGGATCCTCGTCCTGAAATTCATCAGTATGGTGAAGAAGTGAAGGCGCCATGAACGACAAAGAGAAAAACCGGGGTCCGGCGGAATTCTTTTTCATCAGCCAGCTCGTCGGCGACAAGATCGTCCAGGAGCCCAAGACCGTTTTGGGCCGGCTGCGGGACCTCGAGATCAAGCACGACGGCCCGTATCCCGAAGTCGTCAATCTGATCGTGAACCGCACGTTCGGCCGCCCGCCGCTCGCGGTTCCTTTCAGCTGCGTCAAGGCCATGGACAATCGTAAGATCGTCATCGACGTCCCGGAGGGCCTCGCGCTCAAGGAATTCAAGAGCGAACCCGAGAGGATCCTGATCAAGGACATGATCCTCGACAAGCGCATCATCGACACGGACGAATATGAGGTCGAAGTCGTCTACGACATCCACCTCCTCCACGCGGAAGGCCGGCTGCTCGTCGTCCACGTGGACGTTGGCAAGCTCGGGATGCTACGCCGGCTCAGGATGCGCTGGCTGGCCAGGCTTCTCGGCGGCGCCTTCAAGGAGCCCCGGCTCCTGCCCTGGCAGTATGTCCAGTCCCTTCCCTCGGACATCGGCCGGTTCAAGGGCGACGTCAAGCTGAACATCTCCTGGGACAAGATCGCGGACATCCATCCGGCGGACCTGGCCGACATCCTCGAGGAACTGAGCGGCGAGGAGCGGATCTCCGTCTTCAACGCCCTGGATACCGAGACGGCCGCGGATGCGTTGGAAGAAACCGAGCCCCGGGTCCAGCGGCAGCTGGTGGCCTCTGTCCGGCGGGAAAGGATCATCGAGCTTTTGAACACCATGACTCCGGCCCAGATCGCCGACATCCTGGAGATCCTGCCGCGCCACGAGGCCGAGGCCTTCAAGGGTTCCCTGCCCCATGAGTGCAGCGCCAAGGTCAACGAACTCCTGAACAAGCACGAGATCAACTTGATGTCCCTGGCCACGAACAACTACGTGGCCCTGCCGGAGACAGCCACGGTCGACGACGCCCTGACGAAATTCCGGGACAAATCGAAGCGCTACGACATCTTCATGTACGTCTATGTCGTCGCCCCGGACAGGACGCTCAAAGGCGTCATCGACATCCGGGAACTGATCAAGGCCGGGCCCGAGGCAACGCTGGGTGGACTGATGACGGAACAAGTCATCAGTCTTTCGCCCGAGGACACAACCGCCGACGCGGCACGCGAATTCGCCAAGTACGATTTCCGGTCCCTGCCGCTTGTCGATCGCAAAGGGAAGCTCATCGGGGCTGTCCGCCACAAAGACATCCTCGCGGTCGAGGAATAGCCGGCCAGGCACCAGGCAGGGAAGGTCAGAACAAGAATTCGACGCCGGCGAAGAGCCGCTTTTCCAGGCCCTGGACGCGAGCCTCGAGGACCCGCCCCCATCGATGGATGCCTTCGTATTTGACATAGAGCTCGATCGGGATCCGGGGCAACTTCCAGCCGGCGCCGAGGAGAGTGCGGGACCTGTTATCGTCGAGATGAGCGTTGTTCGTGATCTCGTTCTGGAACCTGTCGAGGACGTCGACGGAACGCCAGGCGCCGAAGCTGGCCAGGGCCTGGGCCCGGAAGTTCCCCCATTCCAGGTTCGTCCGCCCGGAGAGAGTCCCGCCAAAGGCATAGTAGTAACCATAATACGAAACGGTCGTCTTCATGCCCTCGATGGTGTCGTCGGGGGGAGTGTGGTGAAGTTCGGAATAGGCGTTGAGGGCGTAGGAATTGACCAGGCCGAAATCGAAGTAGGCTTCGGCCACGGTCCGGAGCTTCAGGCCGGGCCGGAACACCGTCCAATCCAGGACCGGGCCGGCCAGATGAACGAGGGCCAGCTTGTCGGTAAAATTCCTCGGCCTTTCGAAGTGAAGGTCATAGCCTTGTTTGACGGGCACGGGGTCGCTGTCGTAGATGTCGAAGGGCCTTTTCTTGAAATATTCGAACGAGGACCCAAGCCCGACCGTCAGGCTGTATCCGCCGAAGCCGCTGTCGATCTTCTGCCGGAAATATCCCCAGGTCACCGCGCCCGTGGAAAAGTTCGTTTCATCGGCGTGCCCGTTGCGCGTCGTATAATCCAGGCTGATGCTGCTGAAGTATGTGTCCTTGAGGGTTCGCCGGAAATCGCCGGGTTTTCCGTATTCCGGCAGCCCGAGAAGTCGGGTATGAAAGCCGAAATAGAGACCCGTCTCGGCCGGCAGTCCGGCCCCCGCGAGGCGCCGGGCCCCCA
Organism: Candidatus Aminicenantia bacterium; assembly: GCA_041479905.1. Lineage (GTDB taxonomy): Bacteria > Acidobacteriota > Aminicenantia > Aminicenantales > Saccharicenantaceae > RBG-16-66-30. The sequence goes on along the minus strand of JBGOYY010000053.1, from coordinate 2,417 downwards.
GAAACAGGGCGAAGTCGTGCCATCCCGGCTGCGCATAGTCCCTGGCGCCCGGCTGCTTGCGGTCCAGCCAATGATTGAACTTGACGACGGGATTGATGAAACTCAGGGCCTGGGAGAAGACGCCGGACTGGTGGGCCAGGTAATGGCCGATCTGGTACCATGGCTCCCCGGTCGAAAAGGCGCCGAGCGCCGTCGTGATCTGATCGTTGAGGGAGATGACTTCCCTCCATTCGACCACGGCTTCCCAATATGTCGAAGCCGCCAACGCCGTCAGCCAGGAACTGATCCAGGACAGGTGGTTGGCCCGAGCGAATTGATAGTAAACCCCTCCGGCCAGGGAGTGGGTCCAGTTGAGCCTGAAGTTGTTCGAATCGAAGCGCCAGCCATGGAGGAGAAAGACCCGGTTGATCTGGTCATGCAGATTGAGTTGGAATTGCCAATCTTCCGGGAAGGCGGCCCTGGTCCAGTAGCTGATGGTGGAATACGTCAAGAAGACGCCCAATTCGATCCAGGCGCGGCCGGGTCTTTTTTTGGACACAAAAGTGGAGACTTTTCCGCCGCTCGTCCCGGGCGCTTCCCGGGCGGCTGGGGCGGCTAGGGAGAACGCGACGGGATCGGAGGCGGCCCCGGCTCCAGCGGATGAAGTTCGGGGCGAAAGGCTGAACGGGAAAGATCGCTCCGCGGTCGATGAGCCGGAGCCCGCGGCAGCCAAAGACACGCCCGGAAAGACAAGCCAGAGCCCGGCCAGCAAGGCCGCTGCGACCGCCCTATTCCTGCCGGACACCGTTGTTCCTTTCTCCCATTCTATTTCTTGACTATTCGAGCTTGATCGTCTTGGTGAGCTTCCCGCCGTGCCGCGATTCGTAGCGGAGCGTGACGTCGCCCTTCCCTTCGACCAGGAACTGGTGTTCGACCTTGCCGAAGCCGGGGACGACCAGGAACTGGAGCTCGGGCCGGTATTTCTTGTAGACGACCTGGTCGCGATAGGGGTCGAGGAGGAGGCCGCCGGCGACGACCTTGGCGCCGGCCCCGCCGACCTTGAGCATGTCCTTGGGGTAGAGATTGACCTTCTGGGCGAGGTAGCTCATCGACGGCATGGCCTTGGGATTGGCCAGGCGCGTCCGGATCCGAAAGAGGCTCCCCCCCAGCGCCTTGACCTCGGTCACATCGAGGGCGACATCGGGCAGGTTCTTGGCCGTGAACAGGATGGCCATGGCGTTACGGTGGACGAGGTCCTTGATCATGAAGGGCGCACCGAGGCGGGAGCTCATCTTGACCCAGCCTCCGATCTCGATGTCGCCGTAGTCGGGGTGCTTGAAGGGCTTCCAGGGTTTGTAGAGCTCGCCCTGGACGACGTTGTCGCTGAACTTGATCCGCTCGCGATCGGAGACGCCCTCTGAGAAGACGCCCCGCACGGCCTCTTCCCGGGGCGTTCCGGGCTCGGGCCGTTCCGAGACGCCCTTGAAAGCCTCAGAATCGCCCTGGAAGACCTCGGCGCAGTAGAAATACGCGCCCATCGTCTGGGTGATCCACTCTCCGGAGTCGCCGTAGGTCGTGTAGAGGTCCTTCCAAGAGATCAGGTAGCGGTAGCCGGGGATGATCCGCTCGCCCTGCTTGCCGAGGTAGTCGTAGACCGCGACGTCCTGCGGCGGGTACTCGCCGAGCCCCTTGCGGCTGGGGCCGCGGAGGATCATGCCGCCGTTGTTGTGGAAGGACCAGGCGAAGGCGATATTGGTTTTGGTCATCGTCCACTCGGCCAGGGCCTTGAGCCCGACCCCGGAGAACGGGTATTCCCCGGAGCCGCCCTGGACGTAGGGCGGCGCCCAGTCGAAGCCCCAGTTGCGGTTGGGGTCGACGTAGCCCGGCCCGTCCTCGTTGATCTGGCCGTCGCCGTCGTTGTCGATGCCCTCTTCGCCGAGCATCGTCCATTCGCCTTTCTCCCCCGGCTTGACGCGGACCATCAGCCGCGGGTCCTCGGGATCGGTTTTGAACTGACCGAAGGGGTCCTTCTTGCGCATCGTGCAGATGTTGCCGTCGCCGTCGAGGTCGTCGGGGGGGTCTTCGTCGATGAGGCCGTCCTTGTCGTCGTCCACGGGAATGCGGAGGCTGCGGTTGCTGTCCGGGGAGTTGGCGTCGGTCATGAAGTGGAATCGGCCGTCGACGTTGACGACGGGTACAACGTAGAAGCAAGTCTTGTCCACGAGACTCGTCATCTCCGGGTTCTTGCCGTAATTGCCGAGCATGTAGTCGAGGAGGTAGAGCGAAATGTCCCCGCCTTGGATCTCGTTGCCGTGCATGTTGCCGTCGACGTACATCCCGGGCTTGTCCAGGGCGGAGCCCGTCTTGGGGTTGTTGACGGTCAGGGCCATGATGGGCCGTCCCTCCTCGCTCTTGCCGACCGTCTCGAGCGTCGTCAG
>JBGOYY010000052.1:0-21672 GCA_041479905.1 Candidatus Aminicenantia bacterium | reverse complement strand
GAGGGTGATGTATCTTTGCGACTTCTCCGTGAACGAACAGAGCCGGAAGCGCTCGATCTCCTCGATGGCCAGCCGGCTGACGCCGATGACGTCGAAATTGAAGACGGCGTGCTCGGCCACGGAGTGGTGCCCCATCTTGAAGATGATGGACTGGTTGGAGCGCCGGGCCCGCTCGACCTCGGTCCGGGCCGCGGCCCTGAGCTCGTCGGCCGGGCGCGGGTCGCGCGAGATCCGAGCATACGCCGCGGCCAGGGTCTCGGGCGTGACGTCCTCGCGCGGCGGAGAATTCTTCTTGAGTTCGTCGAGGACGGCGCTGTCGACGTTGTATCCGGCCAGGACGACTTTCATCGTTCCTCTACCTTAGAAGGCGTCGATAGAATTGTCAAATCGGCCCGCATGACGCCACCCGGCCCCCGTCCCCGTTCTTGACTGCTCTTTGGCTCGGCGAGCTCATATAAAACGCGTAGGAGTGTTCCCAGCGGAGGCTGCGGAATAAGGGGCTGAGGGGTATCGTCGGAGGGAGCATAAAGCGGTGATTTAGACTTCCTGGGCCGGATACGCGGACTCCTCCCATCGGATCCGGCCCGGGAAGGCGTAAGAAATCACCGCAGCGGACGGAGACGATGCCCGAAGCCCCTCCGCGGCCGACGGCGGGAACGGCAGGGCGTGTTCAGGCGGGTTCGTACCCATGCTACCTTCGTCCTTGTTTGCTCGATCTGCCCAGAGTTTAAGGCTTCCCCCAGTCATGCATTTGGGGTAACCTAAAGGGTAGAGGGACAGGACGATGAAGAACCGGGAAGTCGCCGACCTGTTCGACAGGATCGCCGACGCCCTCGAGATCAAGGGCGAGACGGGGTTCAAAGTCGTCGCCTATCGGAAGGCCTCCCGCATCCTCCAGGACATGACCGAGGACGTCGAAACGGTCGCCCGCGAAGGCCGGCTGGAGACGATCCCGGGCATCGGCGAGGGGCTGGCCAAGAAAATCGGCGAATACCTCGAAACAGGGACGATGACGAAATACCGTGAGGTCATGACGGGCGTCCCGGAGAGTCTCCTCGGCCTGCTCGAGATCCAGGGTCTCGGCGGCAAGACCGTCCATCTCATGAACAAGGAGCTCGGGGTCAAGGACCTCGCCGGCCTCAAGCGCGCGATCGCCGACGGATCGCTGGCCGGGCTCTACGGCATGGGCGAGAAAAAAGTCGAGAACATTCGCCAGAGCATCGGAGCGCGAGAGCGCGTGGCAAAGCGGATCTCCATCTGCGAGGCCGCCCTCATCGCCGACGAAGTCATCGCTTATCTCGAAAAGGCGCCCGGTATCAGCCGCGTCTCGGCCGCCGGGTCCATCCGCCGCATGAAAGAGACCGTCGGCGACATCGACATCCTGGCCTGCGGGAAAAACGGCAAAGAGATCATCCGCTGCTTCGCGCACAATCCGAACGCGGTCCGCGTCCTGGCGGAGGGCGATACCAGAGGTTCGATCGTCGTCCGGGCGGGCGAGATCGAGCGTCAGGTCGACCTTCGCATCGTCGATGAGTCGGAATACGGCGCCGCCCTCCTCTACTTCACGGGCTCCAAGGCCCACAACATCAAGCTCCGCGGCCTGGCCAAGGACCGCGGCCTGAAGATATCCGAGTACGGGGTTTTCCGCGGCACGAAGCGCCTGGCGTCCCGGGAGGAGGAGGACTGTTACCGGGTCCTGAGGATGCCCTGGATCGCGCCGGAAATGCGCGAGGACCGCGGCGAGGTCGAGCTCGGCCTGGCAGACCGCCTGCCCCGCCTCGTCGAGACCGGGAACATCAAGGGCGACCTCCACGTTCACACTCGGGCGAGCGACGGCGACCTATCCCTAGGCGAGGTCGTCGACCTGGCCCGGAAGATGGGCTACTCTTACGTCGCGATCTGCGACCACTCCCAAGCGGCAAAATACGCCCATGGCCTCGCGGCCGACCGGCTCGCCGCCGAGATCGAAGAGATCGAGGCCTTCAACAGAACGCTCAAGGGTTTCCGGGTCCTCAAGGGAAGCGAAGTCGATATCCTGGCCGACGGGTCCCTGGATTTTCCCGACGAGCTTCTCGCCCGGTTGGACTTCGTCGTCGCCGCCGTCCATTCGGGCTTCAAGAAGAACGTCACCGAGCGGATGCTCAAGGCCCTGGAGAATCCGTATGTCCGGACGATCGCCCACCCGACGGGCCGGCTGATATCCGGACGCGAAGGCTACGTCGTCGACATCGATAAGGTCATCGACGGGGCGGCCCGCCACGGCAAGGCCCTGGAGCTCAATTCCTACTACGACCGGCTCGACCTTAACGAGCTCAACCTCAAGAAAGCCAAGGAGAAGGGCGTCAAGATCACGATCGGGACCGATACGCACTTCGCCGATGGGCTGGCCATGATGCGCTTCGGCTTGGGCATCGCCCGCCGGGCCTGGCTCGGGCCGAACGACATCCTGAACTGTTTGAGCGCCGGTGCGCTCTTGGGAAAAAGATCTAGCCCTTCATGACCCCGATGGGGACGACCTTGGCGACGAGGCGGCCGAGCCCGACCTCGTGGGAGACGCGGACGACCTCGTCCACGTCCTTGTAGGCCTCGGCGGCCTCCTCGGCGACACCCTTCCAATTCGTCGCTCTGAGCTCGATCCCCTTGCGGGCCAGGTCGTCCCGGATCTTCTCGCCGCGAAAACGGCGGACGGCCTCGTGCCGGGACATGACCCGGCCGGCGCCGTGGGCCGTGGAGCTGAAACTCAGGTCCTCGGCCTCCTTCGTCCCGGCCAGAATAAACGACGCCGTCCCCATGCTGCCGGGGATGATGACCGGCTGGCCCACGGAGCGGTAGCATTCGGGGATCTCGGGGCGGCCGGGGCCGAAGCTCCGCGTCGCCCCCTTCCGGTGGACGACGAGCCTCCTCGAGCGTCCGCCCGCTTCGTGGGTCTCGACCTTGGCCACGTTGTGGCAGACGTCGTAGACCTGGTCCATCCCTTTGGAGGTGCCGAGAACCCTGGCGAAGACGTCGCGAACCCAGTGGGCGATCATCTGGCGGTTGGCGAAGGCGTAGTTGACCGCCGCGCACATCGACCGGTAATACTGCTGACCCTGGGGGGACTTGAAGGGGGCGTGGACGAGCTCGCGGTCGGGCAGGCCCTTGACGCCGAAAGCGTTCTCCATGAGCTCGATGTAATCGGTGGCCACCTGGTGGCCGAACCCCCGGCTGCCGCAGTGGATCATGACCAGGACCTGGCCGGCGGCGCGGATGCCGAACGCCCGGGCCGCGGCCTCGTCGTAGACCTCGTGGACTTTCTGGATCTCGAGGAAGTGGTTCCCGGAACCCAATGTCCCGAGCTGGGGAAGGCCTCTCTCCATGGCCCTGTCCGAAATGGCGTCGGCGGCGGCGTCCTTCATCCGGCCGTATTCTTCGGTCCGCTCGAGGTCCTCTTTCCGGCCGTAGCCGTTCTCGACGGCCCACTCGGCGCCTTTGACCAGGATCTCCTTGAGGACGCCCCGGCTGAGCTTGGTCACGCCCCCCTTCCCCACCCCGGCCGGGACCTCCTTGAAGATCTCGGCCAGGAGCTCCTTGCGCTTGCCGGCGACGTCCGTCTCCGTGAAATCGGTCTTGAGCAGGCGGACACCGCAGTTGATGTCGTAGCCGACCCCTCCCGGCGAGATGATGCCCGAGTCGAGGTCGAAGGCGGCCACGCCGCCGATCGGGAAACCGTAGCCCTGGTGGGCGTCGGGCATGACGTAGGACATCCGCTCGATGCCGGGCAGGCAGGCGACGTTCCGGGCTTGCGTGAGGGTCATGTCGCGGCGGATGTCGTCGAGGAGCCTGGCCGAGGAGTAGATGACGGCCGGGACCCTCATGTCGCCCTGCTTCGGGATCTCCCAGACGTTGTCGCTGATCTTTCTGAGGTCCATGGTCGCGCTCACATGTCCACGACGACCTGGACGATGAAGCCGTCGCACTCCTCGATCTTCAGGTCGTTATAGGTCACCGCCTTGACCTCTCCGTAGAGCTCGTAGCGGTCGGAGATCGTGTCGCCGCCCAAAAGCGCCTCAAGGCTGAAGCCCTCGAATTCCGGACGGATCCTGAGCCCATCCACTTTTCCGAGGAGGAACTGCTTGGTCTCGAAGAGGTAGATGGTTTCGCCGAGGAACTTGACCAAGAGCTGTTCTCTGTCGATGCCCTTGACGTGGACGAAATGACGGACCCTCGGTTCGACCTTCGACCAATCCCACATGAGCGACGACATGGCCAGGGCGGCGTTCCCGAACGCCTCATCGAGCGTCCGGCCGAAGGCTTGGAACTTACCGTCGGCGGTGTGTGGCAGGATCCTGTACTTGTCCATGGCGGTTGGGGCCATCCCTTCGGGAATCTTACCCCAACCGCCCCGGAAAGTCAGCCCGGCCCTATTTTACGTCGGCGACGACGGCGTTCAGGACTTTCCTGGTCGCCGTGTCCTGGACGAAGAAGACGACCTTGAGGCCCCGCCGGGGGATGGGAAGATGGTAGACGAGGACGGCCAGGTACTTCGCCGGGACGGCTTCGACGAGTCCGTCGAAGGCCAGGTCGGCGCCGACGCAGGGGGGGCACTCCGAGCCCGTGAAGAGTTCGGCGAGCACGGCCTTGCCTTTCCAGCTGAGGGGACGTCAATCGAACCGGCCGGCGAGGACGGCGCCGCAGGAGGGACAGCGGGACTCGCGCAGGGCGTTGCCGACGACCGAGAAACCCCGCCGGCGGATGAGAACGAAGCCGCACGTCGCGCAGAGCGTGTCTTCCGATTCCCCGGGGACATTGCCGATGTAAATGTGCCGGAGGCCCTCCCGCCGGCCTGTTTCGGCCGCGGCTCGGAGGGTGGCGGCGGGCGTCGGCGGCGCCTGGGTGTATTCGTAGTCCGGGTGGAACCGGCTGAGGTGCCAGGGGATGTCGGGGTTCACGGAGACGACGAACCGGGCGATCGCCGCAAGCTCCTCCCCGCCGTCGTTGAGGTCCGGGACGACGAGGGTCGTGACCTCGACCCAGACGCCGAGCCGGCGCATCAGGCGGATGGTTTCGAGGACGGGCTCGAGCCGGGCGCCGCAGATCTTCTTATAGGTTTCGTCCTTGAATGCCTTGAGGTCGACGTTGGCGGCGTCGAGATAAGGCCGGATCGTCTCCAGGGCCTCGGCCGTCATGTAGCCGTTGGTGACGAAATTGTTGAGAAGGCCCGCCTCCCGGGCCAGCCGGGCCGTGTCGAAAGCGTACTCGAAAAAGATCGTCGGCTCGGTGTAGGTGTAGGAGATGCTCCGGCAGCCCTGGTCGAGGGCGGCCCGGACGACGTCCTCGGGCGCGAACGGCTCTCCCGCAATCCCGCCGCCCTTGCGGCGCGGCGCCTGCGAGATCTCCCAGTTCTGGCAGAAGCCGCAGCGGAAATTGCAGCCCGGCGTCGCGATGGAGAGGGCCTTCGAACCGGGATAAAAATGATAGAGCGGCTTCTTTTCGATGGGATCGACGTGAGCGGCGACGACTTCGCCGTAGACGAGCGTCTGGAGACAGCCGCCGCGGTTTTCGCGGACACCGCATATCCCCTGCTTGCCGGGCGCGACGACGCAGCGGTGGGCGCAGAGGCCGCAGCCGGCCTGGCCGCCTTCGAGCGGCTTCCAGAGCATGGCCTCGCGGGTCATTTCAGTTTTCCGCCTAAAATATGGGCCTCGGCCGACGGGCAGAACCGCCGCAGGAAGCACTCCGGGCACTTCGGCTTGCGCGCCTGACAGAGAGCTCGGCCGTGTTCGACGAGCAGGAAATTGAAATCCAGCCAGTCGTCCTTGGGCACCACGGCCAGGAGGTCGCGCTCGATCTTCTCCGGGTCCTCGTGCCGGCTTAGGCCGAGCCGCCGGGACAGGCGCCGAGCGTGGGTGTCGACGGCGATCCCCTCGGCCTTGCCGTAGCCCGCCGACAGGACGATGTTGGCCGTCTTGCGAGCGACCCCGGGCAGCGTCACCAGCGCGACCATGGAATCCGGGACGGCGCCGCCGAACTCCGCGACGATCCGGCGGGCCGCGCCGATGATATTCTTGGCCTTGTTCCGGAAAAGACCGGCCGAACGGATCTCCTGCTCGAGCTCGGTCCGGTCGGCCCGGGCGAAGGCGGCCGCCGTCGGGTACTTCCGGAAAAGGCCCGGCGTGATCCGGTTGACCCGTTCGTCCGTGCATTGGGCGGCCAGGATCGTGGCGACGAGGATCTGGAGCGGGTTCCGGAATTCGAGGGCGGTCCGGGGCTGCCGATACCGCTCCCGGAGGAGCCCGATGATCCGCCCGATACGCTTGAGCGCCGGTTCCATGCCCCCTCCCCGCCTCCCCGCGTCAGGGCCCGACGAGGATGACGTTCTTCACCCGCTTCTGGAGCCGTTGGGTGAAGGCGGCGGCGTCGACCTCGGTGCGGATGGCCACGCCGAGGATCTCCCAAGCCGTGAGTTTCTTGTCGATGGCCATGGCAACCTCCCTTAGGCCGTGCTTCAGAACGTGACGAACTTGTCTTTCGGAGTGCCGCAGACGGGACAATTGTCCGGCGCGTCGCCTTCCATCGTGAAGCCGCAGACGGAGCAGACGTGGATGGGCTTGGCATCGATGTCGCGGCCCGACTCGACGGCCGCGGCGGCGCCCCGGTAGATGCCGGCATGGACTTTTTCGGCGGCCAGGGCCCAGTTGAAGAATTTCTCGGCCGTCTTCTCGCCCTGGGCCTGGGCCACGGCGATGTAGGACGGGTACATCTCCTCGATCTCGAAGGACTCGCCGCCGATGGCCGCGTCGAGGTTGTCCTTCGACCTGCCGAGGGCGCTGAGCGTCCTGAGGTAGTTGGTGGCGTGGACCTGCTCGGCGTAGGAGTTGGCCTTGAAGGCGCGGGCCACGTTGGGGAGCTTCTCCGCGGCGGCCTTGTCGGCGAAGGCGAGATACTTGATATGGGCCTGGCTCTCGCCGGCGAGGGCGGCCTTGACGTTCTCTTCGGTCATCTTTTTCATGTCGAGAGTCTCCTTCAGGATATTTCGAGCATGGCTTGGATCGAGCCCCGGGCCCGGTCGGCAATGTCTTTGGGGACCTCGACCCGGCTGGCCCCGGTCTCGAGGGCCCGCAGGACCTTGGCCAGGGTGGTCATCTTCATGTGGGCGCAGAGCGCGGTCTCCCGGGCCGGATAGAATCTCGCCGCGGGATTCTCTTTGCCCAGCCGGTAGAGGATGCCCTTCTCGGTGCCGACGATGATTTCCCGGCGCGCCGTCGTCCGGGCCTCGAGGACCATCTTCCCAGTCGAGAGGACTTTGTCGGCCAGGTCGATGACGTCGAGGGGGCACTCCGGGTGGACCCAGACCTCGGCCCCGGGATGGAGGGCCCGGGCGTCCCGAATGTCCCGTGGGGTGAACCTGTGATGGACGTAGCAGTAGCCGTCCCAGGCGATGAGCCGCTTTCCCGTTTCCCGGGCGACCCAGGCGGCCAGGTTCTTATCGGGAACGAAGAGGGCTTCGTCGACGCCCAGGGAATTGACTACGTTTACGGCGTTGCTGGACGTGCAGCAGATGTCGCTTTCGGCCTTGACCTCGGCGCTGGTGTTGACGTAGCAGACGACCTTGAGCCCCGGATAGCGCTCTTTCCAGGCGCGGAGCTCGCGGCCGTTGATCATGTCGGCCATCGGACAGCCCGCTTCGGCCTCGGGCAGGAGGACCGTCTTGCCGGGGGCGAGGACAGCGGCCGTCTCGGCCATGAAGTGGACGCCGCAAAAGACGATGAGGTCGGCGTCGAGCCCGGCGGCCTTGCGGCTGAGTTCGAGGGAGTCCCCGACGAAGTCGGCCGCGTCCTGGACCTCGGGGATCTGATAGTTGTGGGCCAGGATGACGGCGTTCTTCCGCCGCTTGAGCTCGCCGATCTTTTCGAGGATGTCCGCTGTTTTCAATCGTCCTCCCGGCTCAGGTCTTGTTCCCGAGCGGTTTCCCGCAGTGGATGCAGGACGCGTCGCCCTTTTTTGTGATCCCGCCGCAGGAGGGGCATTCCTCGAACTCGATGTGGCAGGCGCGGCAGACCGTCTTGTCCTCCTCTTCGAGGGAGCTCTCGCAATAGGGGCAGGCGCAGCCTTCGTGTTCGTGGAGGTCGACGGCCCCGCGTTCGCCGGGAGCGCGGCCCGCCCGCTTATCCTTGAAATTCTTGATGGCTTCGTGGAGGGCGTCGGCGCCGAGGTTCGAGCAGTGCATCTTGTTCTTGGGCAGACCGCCGAGCTCTTCGGCCACGAGGTCGTTGGTGATGGCCATGGCCTCGTCGAGCGTCTTGCCCTTGGCCATCTCGCTGACCATGCTGGAGACGGCGATGGCGGCGCCGCAGCCGAAGGTCTGGAACTTGACATCGGCCAGCCGGTCGTTCTCGACCTTGATGTAGAACGTCATCATGTCGCCGCAGACGGGGTTGCCCACCTGCCCGATGCCGTCGGCGTCGGCGAGGACGCCCACGTTGCGGGGGTTGGCGAAATGGTCCATGACTTTATCGCTGTACATTATGAGCCTCTCTCTTTCAGGAATTGCGTGTAGAGCGGAGACATGAGCCGGAGCCGCTCGACGATCGGCGGAAAGACCTCGAGCAGATAGTCCACGTCCTCGTCCGTCGTCGTCCCGATCAGGCTGAAAACGAGTGACCCCTGGGCCGTGGCGTGGTCGAGGCCCATGGCCAGGAGGACGTGGGAGGCCTTGAGCGCCTTTGACGTGCAGGCCGAGCCGCTCGAGGCGGCGACACCCTTCATGTCCAGGCTCAGGAGCATGGCCTCGCCCTCGACGAATTCGACGCAGAAGCTGGCGTGGTGGGGCAGGCGGTCGGTCCGGGACCCCGTCACGACCACGTTCTCGATCCTCCGGGGCAGCTCTTCGAGGAGGCGGTCCCTCAGGGGCAGGAGAGCGGCCGTCCGCTCCTCCATCTCCACGCGCGCCAGCCGGGCGGCCCGGCCCATCCCGACGATACCGGCAACGTTCTCCGTTCCGCCGCGGCGTCCGCCTTCCTGGATGCCGCCGTCGATGAGCGGCAGGATGCGCGCGCCCTTGCGGACGAAAAGCGCGGCCGAGCCCTTGGGCCCGTAGAACTGGTCGCCCGCCAGGCTCAGGGCGTCGACGCCCATCGCCTTGACGTCGAGCGGGATACTGCCGGCGGCGGCCACGGCGTCGGTGTGGAAAAGGACGCTCCGCGAGCGGCAGACAGCTGCGATCGCCGCGACCGGTTCGACCGTGCCGACCTCGCTGTTGGCCGTCATGACGGAGACCAGGACCGTCTCTTTGGTCAGGGCCTTCTCGACCTCGGCCGGGTCGACCTTTCCGAAGCGGTCGACGGGGACGAGCGTCGACGAGAAGCCCTGTTTTTCCAGGGCCTTGACGGAATTGAGGACCGAGGAGTGCTCGACGGCCGAGACGACGACGTGCTTGCCGCGGGCCTGCTGGCCGAGGGCCAGTCCCTTGACGGCGAAATTGTTGGCCTCGGTGCCGCTCGAGGTGAAATAGATCTCAGAGCTCGCGGCGCCGATGAGCCCGGCGACGTCTTCGCGGGCCGATTCGACGGCCTCCAGGGCCTCTCGGCCGGCGGAATGGAGGCTCTGGGGATTGCCATAGGCCTCACCGAGGTACGGACGCATGGCCTCCAACGCCTCAGGGTGCAGAGGTGTGGCCGCGATGTGATCGAGATACACTTTCTTCATGACCTCCCCCTGCTTTCCCAAATGCCCCCGCGGCAGGACCGGCAAAGAACCGCTCCAGGCGCGAAAAAATTCTCAGACGGCCTCGACTGACGTAACCTCGGGAACCTCTTTCTTCAGGATCCGTTCGATCCCCATCTTCAGGGTGAGCTGGGACATCGGACAGCCGCCGCAGGCGCCTTTGAGCCGGACCTTGACGACGCCGTTCGCCCCGACGTCCACGAGTTCCACGTCGCCGCCGTCCGCCTGGAGGGCGGGGCGGATCTTGTTCAAAGCCTGTTCGACTTTTTCTTTCATCGTTAACTCCATGATGACGTTTTTCATTCATACCACCGAGCCGGGGCGAAGTCAAACATCCAGGCCCGTGCGTATCCATCATACAACATATCCTACTTATTTAGTAGTATTTATTTAGATTATATTTAGCGTTCTTCAGTTGGGGCCGAGGGGTATCGTCGACGGGAGCGGCAGGGAGCGGAGTCCCCGAAGCGACCGATAAAAGCGCGGCGGAGCGACTCGGAGCCGTGCTTTTAGGAAATATCTTATAAAGGCTTGAAAAATCACCGCAGCGAACGGAGACGACCGCTAAACCCGGGGCCGAGGGGTATCGGCGACGGGAGCGGCAGGGAGCGGAGTCCCCGAAGCGACCGATAAAAGCGCGGCGGAGCGACTCGGAGCCGTGCTTTTAGGAAATATCTTAAAGGCGTAAAGCATCACTCCAGCGAACGGAGCCGATACCCCGAGGCCCCTTCAGACGACGATGCGCGGCACGAACGGATTGATCCGGGAGAGGATCTCATAGCTGATCGTCCCAGCGAGCGCGGCCAGGTCCTCGGCCGAGATCCGTTCCCGGCCGTCGGCGCCGAGGAGCGTCACGTCATCTTCGAGTTTGACGCCGGGGATGTCCGTGACGTCGGCCATGAAGAAATCCATGGCCACTCTCCCCCGCACCGGGGCCCGCCGTCCCTTGACGAGGACATGCGCGGCGTTCGAAAGGCCGCGGTCGTAGCCGTCAAAATAGCCGACGGGGACGACCGCCAGGACCGTCGGCCGGGTCGTGCGGTAAGTGCAGCCGTAGCCGACGTAGGCCCCGGCCGGGACTTTCTTGACCTGGGCGATCCGGGCCTTCCAAGAGAGGACCGGCTCGAGCGAAAGGGGCTTCTTCTTTTCGAGGATGCAGGAGAGGTAAGTCTCCTTGGAAGGCCACAGGCCGTAAAGGCCGATGCCGACCCGGGCCAGGTTGAATTCCGGCTCCTGAAAAAGGATGGTCGAGGCCGTACAGGACATGTGCTTGAGCGGGACATCGAGGCCGCGAGCCTCGAGCTCACGGCAGGCCGACCGGTAGCATTCGAGCTGACGGCGGGGATAATCGTGCTTCGTCGTGTCCTCGATGTTGGCGAAATGGGAGGAGAGGCCCTCGACGACGAGCCCGGGGCGCTTCCGGATGTCCCGGACGAACGCCCCGATGTCCTTGACGTCGACGCCCTGCCGCCACGTCCCGGTCTCCACCTTGACATGCAGGGGGATCGTTTTCCGGAAGCGGACAGCCAGGGCCGCCAGGCGTCTGACCGTCTCCCTGTTGTAAACGGTCAGGCGCAGGTCCCGGGCGACGGCCTCCTCGAGCCCGAGGAAGGGCACGTAGCCGATGACGAGGATCGGAGCGTCGACGCCCGCCTCCCGGAGCGCCGCGCCTTCCTCCACGGAATTGACACCGAGCCAGTCGACGCCGCTCTGGAGGGCGATCCACGAGACCTCGAGGAGCCCGTGGCCGTAGGCGTTGGCCTTGACCACGGCCAGGAACTTTCGCTTCCGGCCGACGAGGCGGCGGAATTCGCGGATATTGTGGACAAGAGCCGACTTTTTGATCTCGACGCGTTCGACCAGGGCCCCGGCCATCCCTTCTCTCCCCTATGCCGCGCGCCCCGTCCGAACCCTTGCCAGGTCGACGATACCCCTGAGCTCGGGTTCGACGAGGACCGTCTGGCCGCGCTCGACGCCCGTCGAAACCACGGCGACGCGGGTTTCGACGAGGTCCTCGATGACGCGGAGATAGTCGACGAACGCCGGCGGCAAGGCATCGAAATCGGCGGCGCCATGGAGGGACTCCGGCCAGCCCGGGAGCGTCCGGTATTCGGGGACGACCTCGTCGAGCACCCACGACTCCGTCGGAAAACTTTTCAGGATCTCCCGTTTGTAGCGGTAGCCCGTACAGACCGGGATTTCCCCGGTCCCGGATAAAACGTCGGGCTTGGTCAGAGCGATCCTGTCGACCCCGTTGATCCGGCAAGCGGTCCGGACGGCCACGGCGTCGAACCAGCCGCAGCGCCGGGGGCGTCCGGTCGTCGCCCCGAATTCGTCGCCGCGGGCGGCGATCGTCTTGCCCCTCTCGTCATGGAGCTCGGTCGGGAAGGGCCCGCCGCCGACCCGCGTCGTGTAGGCCTTGGTGATGCCGAGGACGCCGTGGATCGTCTTTGGGCCGACGCCCAGTCCGGTCGAGGCGCCGCCGGCCGTCGAGTTCGAGGACGTCACGTAGGGATAGGTGCCGTGGTCGACGTCGAGGAGAGTCCCCTGGGCGCCCTCGAAGAGCACGTTCTCGCCGCGCTTCATGCGCTCGTGGAGAAGCTCCGAGACGTCGCGGAGATAGGGGCCGAGCTTCTCAGCCCAGCCCTCGTACTCCCGGTATATGGACTCCGCGTCGAGCGGCGGCAGGCCGAATATCCCGAAGACGCGGTTCTTGGCCGTGACGTTTTCCGCGATCTTCTCCCGGAGGACGCGGAGGTCGAGGAGATCCCCCGCCCGGACCCCGAAACGGGCCGCCTTGTCTTCGTAGGCCGGACCGATGCCGCGACAGGTCGTCCCGATCTTTTTCTCGCCGCGCAACTCCTCGCTCACCCGCTCGAGCAGCGGATGCCAGGGCATGATCAGGTGGGCGCTTCGGCTGACGGCGACCCGCGACGGGTCGACGCGCACGCCCTGGTTCCCGAGGTCGCTTGTCTCCTTGAAAAAAGCGGCCGGCGAGATGACCAGGCCGTTCCCGATGACGCAGAAAGTCCCGGGATGGAGGATACCCGACGGAATGAGATGGAGGACGACCTTATTGCCGCGGACGTAGACGGTGTGGCCGGCGTTATGACCGCCCTGGTAGCGGGCGACGACGTCGAAGGCCGGCGTGAGCAAGTCGACGATCTTCCCCTTGCCTTCGTCGCCCCATTGTGTTCCGAGAACGAGCAGATTGGCCATGCCTCATCCTTTGACCGTGAATGCCGTCGCGAACGGGATGTCGGAAGCGAGCCGCCCCGCGATTTTATCAAAATGCCGCGGCCGACTCAAGGTCCGGGACTCAGAAGCTCACGCCCAGCTGGACTTGGAACTGGTTGTTCTTGAGGATGGGTTCCTTTTCCTTGTTCCAGTCGTACTCGGCCTTGAAGAAGAACGTGGAGCTCAGGATGTAGCGCAGGCCCAGCGTCCAGCGGCTCTGGTCGCGGAGGATGCCCCCGCCGTGGTAGGGGTCATCGTATTTGACCTTCTGGAAGCTCCCGATGGGCTGTAAGCTCCGGAAGTCCATGGACGCCCAGATGGCATAGCCCTCGGACTTGCCGTTCTCGAAGGGCTGGGGGTTCTCGATGATGGCCTTGGTGTATTCGCCGTGGACCTCCCACTGGCCCGTCACCCACGCGAAGTCGGCGCCTTCGAGGGTCAGGTCGCGCATGTCCTGGTCATCCATCTTGCCCGTATAGTACGAGACCCCCGCCCGGGCCGCACCGCCGAGGGCGAGCCCGACACGCCCCCCTTTGGCCTTGTCCGCGTTGTTGTCACGGAACTGCTGGCCGGCGCCGAGCGTCTCGGACTCTGCCAGACCGTTGCCAAGGTAGGCCGCGTAGGACAGGACGCCGACCTCGCCTTCGATGAGGACGCCCAGGTCGCGCCACATCGGGGGATAGAGGTATTCCAGGTTGAGCGGAGTGCGGATGAGGAGCGTCTCGTGGGGGCGGCTGGACCGGTTCCAGGCCCCGAAGGGCACGACAAAAAGCCCGGCTTTGATCGTGAATGCTCGGGCCGGCAGGAACCCAACCCAGGCCTGGGCCAAGTCGAAGGACGATAGGCTGAGGGCGCGGGCTTCTATGGCGAACCCGAATTTCTGCCCCACCTGGCCGGCGGCCAGGAAACCGACGAGGGGGTATTGGATGACCCCCTTGGGAAAGGCGCTTTCGTTCTGTCCTTTGAGATACTCCAAGGACAGGTAACCCCCGTACTTGACCAGGCTCTGGCTTTGGCCTTGGCCTTGGCTCTGGCCCCGGGCCGGGGGCGCGAGAACCAGGAAAACGGCGAGGGCGACGGCGATGACGGCATATTTCCTGTTCATGACATCTCCGTGAAATCGAATGTGTCCTCGAGCAGGGACCCTTTCCGGATCTCGATGTCCTTCTTCAGGGCGACGAGGCGACCGATCTCCGAGGCTCCCTTTTTCGTCCCCATCCAGATCGCGCCGACGAGACGGCCTTCCTTGAGCACGATCTTCTTGTAAAGCCCGGTCTCGGGAACCGACCGGACGAGGACCTCGTGGCCGCGCCCCTCGGGATTGACTTCGCCGGCCGAGGTCACGTAGAGGCCCGCGACCTTGAGCGTGTTGGACGGCACCGTCCCCGAGTAGGGCATATCCATGCCCAGCATGTTGTGGGCGGCGGCCCGGGCCTGCTCGAACGAGGCCGGAATAATCCCGTAGACCCGTCCCTGGTGCTCCGCGGCGTCCCCGGCCGCGAAGATCTCGGGGCGACTGGTGCGCAGACGATCGTCGACGACGATGCCCTGATCGACGGTGAGCCCGGCGTCCTTGGCCAGCGCGATCTCGGGCTTGACGCCCACGGCGATGACGACGAGATCCGCTTCGACTTCGTCCCCGGATTCGAAGCGGATGCCGCGGACCTCCGCCGCGCCGAGGATCTCGCGGCTGACCGAACCGAGCCGGACGGAGATTCCCGATTTTTCGATCTGGTTCTTGAGGATCCCAGCCGCCGCCGGGTCGAGCTGGCGGGGCAGGAGACGGTCGAAGATTTCGACGACCGAGACCTCGGCGCCCCGATCGCGGATGGCCCGGGCGATCTCCAGGCCGAGGAGCCCGCCGCCGAGCACGACGACATGGGCATGCGTCCGGAGATGGTCGAGGATGGCCAGCGCGTCGTCCAGGGTTCTCAGGACGAAAACGCCCTTCCGTCCGCTGCCCGTGAGCGGGGGCACGGCCGCCCGGGCGCCGCTTGCCAGCAACAGGGCGTCATAGGGAAAGATCCCGCCTGTCTCGCTCTCGATGGTCCGTTCGTCCGGCCGGATCCTCGCGATCTTCTCGCCGAAATGGAGGCCGATCCGCTGCCGGGTGCTCCAGATCTCCGGAAAGGCGAAGAGCTTCTCGTAGGGCAGGCGGCCGGCCAGGAACTCGATCAGGTTCGGCCGGGGGTAGTAGGCATATTTTTCCTCTCCGAAGATCTCGATCCCGGCTTCCTGGTCGAGCTCACGAACGGTCTTGGCGGCCAGTGTGCCCGCCAATCCGTTGCCGACGATGACGATCTTCATGGCCGGAAAACGACGCCCCGCCCGGGCTCAGTCGACCTTCGAAAAGAGTTCCTTGCCGACGCCGCACTGGGGGCAAACCCAGGAGTCGGGAAGGTCCTCGAACTTCGTCCCTGGAACGACCCCGTTGTCCGGGTCACCCACGGCCGGGTCGTAAACGTATCCGCACGCCTGGCATTCCCACTTCTCCATCGAGTCCTCCTTTTAATTCTCCTGCAGGACGTTCTTTTCGTACTCGGCTTCGATCTTGAGCTTGTGGACCCGCTCCTGGCCGGCGAGGAATTCGAAAACCCGGTGGTGGCCCGAAGCCTCGGCCATCCGGGCCAGGGTGTCGTAGAGCTCGGCGGACTTCTTCTCTTTCTGGGCGGCGAAGATCAGCAGTTCCTGGAGGGACATGTCGTCGGTGAGCTTCTCCTCCACGAGGTAGTCGATGAGGCGAAGATCGGGGACGAAGGCCGGGGCCAGGCCGCCGATCTCTTCGGCCGTCAGCTCTTCGAGGAGGCGCCGGTGGGACTCTTCTTCCCCGCGGAGTAAGAGCAGGAACTCCCGCAGAACCGGGGTCTTGGCCAGGCCGGCCATCCGGCCGTAGTCGGAGGCCGCTTCTTTTTCCCGCTCGACGGCGAAGGCGATGATGTCCGGGACGGATCGGAAACGGCGATGGGGCATGGCGCGTCCGTCCTTTCACATGGTCAGGGGCCCGAGGATGAACTCATTATAATGTATTCGTCCGGGGAGTCAAACAACGCCGCCGAGCCGGATGAGCTTGTCCTTGACGAGCGAATTCCTCTTGACGGGCTTGTCGTTCTTGATGGCGATGTAGAGCGCCTTGTAGGAGCCGACGACCACGCTCAGCTTCTTGGCCCGGGTCAGGGCCGTGTAGAAGAGGTTGCGCTGGAGCATGATGAAATGCTGGGTCAGGAGGGGCATGATGACGGCCTGGTACTCGCTGCCCTGGGCCTTGTGGACGGAGATGGCGTAGGCCAGGGTGACGTCGTTGAGCTCGTCCCTCTCGTAGCTCACCGTCCGGCCGTCGAAGTCGACGAACAGCCGGAACTTGGCCTTGTCCGCGTGGAGGACGATCCCGATGTCGCCGTTGAAGACGTCCTTGTCGTAGTCGTTGCGCACCTGCATGACCTTGTCGCGGGCGCGGAACTCGCGGCTCCCGACCTGGAGGCCTTCCCGCCCGGGGTTGAGCCGCGCCTGGAGCTCCGTGTTGAGGTTGTCGACGCCGACGATGCCCTTGTACATGGGGCTGATGACCTGGATCTGAGGGGAGATCGGGCTCAGGCCGAGCTTGTAGGGGATGCTCGAGGAGCACATCTTGAGGATGGTCTGGAAGGCCTTCCTCTCGTCGTCCTGACGGATGAAGTAGAAATCGGCGTTCTTGTCTGTCCGCGGCGCGTAGACGAGGGACTGTCCCTGGTTGACGCGGTGGGCGTTGATGACGATGAGGCTCTCCTTCTCCTGCCGGAAGATCTCGTCGAGCCGGACGACGTCGACCGTGCCCGACTCGATGATGTCTCGGAGCAGGGTCCCGGGCCCGACCGAGGGGAGCTGGTCCTTGTCGCCGACGAGGATGAGCCGCATCCAGGGCGGGACGGCCTTGAGGAGATGGTACATGAGCGGCAGGTCGACCATCGAGAACTCGTCGATGACCAGGGCCTCGCCGCGAAGAGGGTTCGACTCGTTCCGCTTGAACGTCCCCTTCTTGGGCTGGAATTCGAGGACCCGGTGGATCGTCCGGGCATCCTGTCCGGTCGTCTCCAAAAGACGCTTGGCCGCGCGGCCCGTGGGGGCGGCCAGGAGGACCTCCCTCCCCCACTTGCGAAAGATGTCCACGACGGCCCGGACGATGGTCGTCTTGCCCGTGCCGGGACCGCCGGTGATGACCAGGATCTTCCGCTCGAAGCTCTCCCGGATGGCCAGCTTCTGCAGGGGCGAGAAAGCCATTCCGAGTCCTTTTTCCGTGTCGGCGACGGCCTGGCCGATGTCGAAGTCCGGGGCCCGGCAGGGAAACCCGGCCAGCTTGTGGATGGAGCGCACGACCTCTTCCTGGGCCTGGTAGAAGAAGGGCAGGTAGAGGGCCCGGCCGCCTTCCCACTCCTCGCTGACCACCTTCTCGCCCTTGAGCAGGTCGGCCAAAGCGGCTTCGGCCTTGTCCGCGGGGACCTCCAGGTCGGTCCCGCATTTCTCCAGGACCTCCGAAGCGAGAGAAAAAATATGGCCTTGCTCGTTGTCTTTTTCGAGGACATAGAGGATATAGGCCTTGACCCGGTCGAGCGAGCCCGGATCCAGGCCGAGCTTCAGGGCGATCTGGTCGGCCGTCTTGAAGCCGACGCCCCAGATATCGAAGCTCAGCTGGTAGGGGTTCGTCTTGAGGACGGTGAACGACCGGTCCCCGTATTGCCGGTAGATCTTCGTGGCCAGGCTGGTCGAGACGCTGTGCTCCTGGAGGAACATGATCAGGTCCCGGATGTCCTGGTGCTCGGCCCAGGATCTCCGGATCTCTTTCAGCTTGACGGCGCCGACCCCCCCGACCTCGCGGAGCCGCTCCGGGTCCCGGGTCAGGATGTCGATCGTCCCGGCGCCGAACATCCCGACGATGCGCTTGGCCAGCACCGGGCCGATCCCCTTGACCAGGCCCGAGGCCAGGAATTTTTCGATGCCCTTGACCGAGGCGGGCAGGGTGAGCGTGAAGTGGTCGACCTTGAACTGCCGGCCGAAGCGCGGGTTGAGCTCCCACTGGCCGCGGATGCGGAGGACCTCGCCGGGCGTCAGAGGCGGGAACGAGCCGACGACGGTCATCACCTCGCCGCTTTCGGGCTGAAAGCGGCAGACCGTGTAGCCGTTGTCGGGATTGGTGAAGACGATCTCGTCGATGACGCCG
Source organism: Candidatus Aminicenantia bacterium (assembly GCA_041479905.1). Taxonomy (GTDB): domain Bacteria; phylum Acidobacteriota; class Aminicenantia; order Aminicenantales; family Saccharicenantaceae; genus RBG-16-66-30. Next base: position 3,542 of record JBGOYY010000052.1, on the reverse strand, counting down.
TCGATATACTCCTGACCGGTGACGAGCGTCGCCTTCTTCACGTGACCATCTTATGCGTTTCGCACAGGACGGTCAATCCGTCCGTGGAGGCCTTAGTTGATGATGCGGAGCATGCGGCCCCAACGGGCCTTGGGGATGAAGCTGACGATCTTCTTCAGCCGATCGCGGAAGCCGGTCTTCTGCCAGGCGTCCCGCTCGGCCTTGTAGGAGAAATAGATGACCCAGGGCTTGCCCTTGATCGAGGTCATCGGCAGGAATCCCCAGTAGCGGCTGTCCATGCTGTTGTCGCGGTTGTCGCCCATGACGAAGCAGTGGCCCGCCGGCACCGTGACCGGCCCGTAGTTGTCGCGGATGACGTCCTCGTAGTTGTAAAAATCGTTCTTGGAGTTGACGTGGCTGTCGATGTGGACCTTGTAGGCCTCGTCGAGCGGCTTGTCGTTGACGAAGACCTGCTTGTCCTTGACCTCGACTTTCTCGCCTTCGAGCGCGATGACTCGCTTGACGAAGTCCTTGGTCAGGTCCTTCGGGTACTTGAAGACGACGATGTTGCCCCGTTCGATCGGTTTGCGGGGCAGAATGGCGCCCTCGAGGGGCAGCACGGTACGGGTGTAGGCGAGCTTGTTGACGAGCAGGAAGTCGCCGACGAGGAGGGTCGGCTCCATGGAGCCGGTGGGGATCTGGAAGGCCTGGACGACGAAGGTCATGACGAAAAAGACGAAGACCGCCGTTTCGGCGATGAGCTCGAAATACTCCCGGAAGATGCCCTTGTCTTTTTTGCGGGTCTCTTTTTTCATGTCTCTCACGGGCAATAAGGCGCTACTATAAAGGAAAACGCGCCGGACATCAAGACCGTTGCCCCGGCATTCAAGCTGGGAAGTCTAGGGATTGACACTCCTTTCGAATCCGGCTTTACTAGACCCGTGAACATCACCCTGTTCGGCTACCCCAAGACGGGCAAGACGACGCTCTTCAACCTCGTGACGGGCGCGGGCGTCGAGGTCCGCGCCTACGACGACGGGAAGCGGGAGCCGAACGTGCGCGCCGTCCCCCTCCCCGACGAGCGCCTCGACCGCATCGCGGCCGTCTATCCCGAGAAAAAGAAGATCGCCGCTTCGACGGACCTCACCGACCTCGTCGGCATCTCCTTCGGCGAGGTCAAGGACAGCCTCCTGCTCGGCCATCTGCGGAAGGCCGACGGCCTCGTCCACGTCGTCAGGGGCTTCGAAAACGAGGACGTCCCCCATCCCAAGGGAAGGCTCGACCCGGCCGGGGACATCCGGGTCATGGAGGAGGAACTCGTCCTGGCCGACCTCCTTCTCGCCGACGGGCGGCTGGAGCGCCTCGAAAAGGACCGGAAGAAGATGAAGGACCCGGAAGGGGAAAAGGAGCGGGAACTGCTCCAGAGGCTCCGGCCCGGGCTCGAGTCCGGCCGCGGTCTCCGCGACCTCCCGCTCGCCCCCGCCGAGGAAAAGCTCATCCGCAGCTTCGCCTTCCTGAGCCTCAAACCGCTCCTCCACGTCATCAACATGGACGAGAAGGACCTGGCCTCGCTCCGCCGGCCCGAGGCGCTCTTCCCGGCGCTCGGCGCCTCGCGGCGTGTCATGGCCTTCTGCGGCCGGATCGAAACCGACATCGCCCGGCTCGAAGAGGGCGAAAAGCAGGCCTTCATGACCGAATACGGGCTGGACGACATGAGCGCCTCCCGGTTCACCGGGCAGGCCGTCGCATTCCTGGACCGCATATCGTTCTTCACCGTCGGGAAGGACGAAGTCCGGGCCTGGACGGTGAAGCGCGGCGCCTCCGCGACGGAGGCGGCCGGCGCCATCCATTCCGACATCGCTAAAGGCTTCATCCGGGCCGAAGTCGTCGCGGCCGAAGTGCTCCTGCGCTTCGGCTCTCTCCACCACGCCAAGGAGGCGGGGGCGATCCGGCTCGAGGGAAAGGATTACGTCGTCCGGGACGGGGACGTCATCTACTTCAGGTTCGCTCCATGAACACCGCGTTCCGGACGACCTCCGAGGACCCGCTCTCCGCGGCCCGCACCGGCCTCCTCGAAACGCCGCACGGGACGGTCGAAACCCCGGCCTTCATGCCCGTGGCCAGCCAGGGCACGGTCAAGGGCCTGACCCACGCCCAGGTCGAGGCCCTCGGCGCCCAGATCATCCTCGTCAATTCCTATCATCTCTTCCTCCGCCCGGGGGTCGATGCCGTCGCGGCCATGGGCGGGCTCCATTCCTTTATATCCTGGCCCAAGCCGATCCTGACCGACAGCGGCGGTTTCCAGATCTACAGCCTGTCGCCGCTCGTCCGGACGAACGACGAGGGGGTCCGGTTCGCCTCCCACCTCGACGGCTCCAAGATCTTCCTCAAACCCGAGGACGTCGTCGACCTCCAGGTCAGGATGGGGACCGATGTCCTGATGTGCCTGGACCATTTCCCGCCCTATCCTTATTCCGAAGAGACGATGAAGGAATCCGTCCGGCTGACGACGGCCTGGGCCGGCCGCTCCAAGACCCGCTTCGCGGAGATCGACACGCGTCAGCAGCTCTGGGGGATAAGCCAGGGCGGGATCTATCCCGACCTCAGGGCGAAGTCGATCGAGGACCTGCTCGAGCTCGACTTTGCGGGCTACGCCTACGGCGGGTTGGGCCTGGGGGAGCCGAAGACCCGGCTTTTCGAGACTCTCGAGCACGGCAACCTCCTCCTCCCCCGCGACCGGCCCCGCTACCTCATGGGCATGGGCTATGTCGAGGACGTCGTCGAGGCCGTGGCCCGGGGCGTGGACTTCTTCGACTGCGTCCTGCCGACTCGCAACGCCCGCAACGGCACGCTTTTCACGAGCCGCGGCCGGGTGGCCATCAAAAACCAAAAATACGCCCGGGACGAACGGTCCCTCGACGAGGCCTGCCCGTGCTACACCTGCCGCAACTTCTCCCGGGCCTATCTCCGCCACCTCTTCGAGCGCGACGAGATCACGGCGGCCGTCCTGAACACCATCCACAACCTGCACTTCTATCTTGACATCTTCCGCAAAATACGCCATTCTATCCAATCTAACTCCTTCGATCTCATGAAGAAGAGTTTGATCTCTAACGTCTCGACAAAGGAAGAAACGACATGATTTTCGGAGCAACCTCGATCCTGGCCGGCCAGGCCGGAGGGGCGCAGGCCGCCCGTCCCAACATGCTGGGCGCCCTCCTTCCCTTCGTCCTCGTTTTCGTCATTTTCTACCTCCTCATCATCATGCCCCAGAGGAAAAAACAGAAAAAGCACCAGGACCTCGTGGCGAACCTGAAGCCGGGCGACCGGATCATCACGACCGCCGGCATCTTCGGCACGGTCATGGGCGTCCAGAAAGACCGTATCGAGCTCAAGATCGCGGCCAACGTCAAGGTCGACATCACCAAGAGCGCCGTGGGCGTCATCCTGGGCACGTCCGACAAACCCGAGGGCGAATAAGGCCCGGGCGGAGGGGCGACGCCCCTCGCCGGCCGTGAATCTCTCGCGAGAGTGAAGGTCCCATGAAAAAGAATCTCCAATGG
>JBGOYY010000051.1:0-22005 GCA_041479905.1 Candidatus Aminicenantia bacterium | reverse complement strand
GCTATGGCCTTCGTAATACATCTTGGCCAGTCGCTCGCGCTCGGTCACAGTTAGGTGTCTATAGTGTTTTACCATTGGCACTTAGGATAGCATCTGCCCAAAAACTACCCCAAGTGTTGCACTTCATTGTTGAACTCGCGGGCCTAAAAGTGGCATAAATGTGGCACGAGCCGAGAATCATGCCACTGTATTATTATTTATATCAACTAGATAACTCGGGACGCCTTTGGGCTCCGGATCCAAAGCTCGGAGGGTTAAAATCCCTCCGGGCGCGCTCGTGTTCCCGCCGTACCGAGCATTCCGGCATCCCTTATTCTTTCAGCTCGACTCCGACCTCCTGCCCGATAAGGCTTTTTTCCAGCCGAGGCCGGCGAAGCGCCCCTTCAGATCACCGCTGGTGCGGGCGGCGCTGGGGTCTCCGTGGCGGCCGGAAGCGGGAACACGTCGTATTCCGGCCCGAACTGGGCCAGGAATTCCAGGCTGAAGGCCCGGAACGTGTACCAGACCGGGAGGGTGACGACCGTCCCGATGTAGGGGATGACCAAGAGGATCCAGCCGATGCAGCAGGTGACGAGTCCGGAGACGATGACGACGAACACGAACAGGAGCATCAGCAAGAAGACGAGAATTCCGTAGCCGAGGAAGTGGAAGGCATGTTTCCCAAAGAGCCCCAGGAAGAGCCTCCAGGCCTGGACAGCCGTAATCCTGTTCTTGAACATCAAAGCGGCGACGAAGTCCTTGAGGAACAGGGTGATATAGCCGCATACGAGGAGGAACGCCAGGGCCAGCAGTCCCAGGAGGACGATCAGGCCGATGGGGACCGCCCGGCCTAAGCCGCCGTCGTAGAGGGCGGCCCCCTCGATGAAGAAAAAGGCGAGGAGCGCGACAAAGAACACGGAACAGACGATACCGTAAACGAGCCGCCAGACAAAAAGGGAATTGCCTTCCTTGCGATATTCCCGCCACGGCCGGGCGATCTCCACTCTGTCGTGGACGACGCTCGCGAGGAACATGAAGACGCCCCTCGAGCTGGCCCAGGTGATGACGACGACGACGATGAGGGCAACGACGGCCGCGAATAGGATGGCGATGGCCCAGCCCGGGTGATTCATCAGCCAGCCCCAGGCCGTCCCCGGGAAATGGATGAATTTCCCGAAGCTCGTGTGCTGTCCGCCGCGCGCCCCGCCCGAGCCGTTGGTGGCGTCCATCAGGCCGGCCAGAAAGGCGTTGAATCCGACGACGAACCACTTGTGGATGTCGAAAGGTTTGAAAAGGGCAAGTTTCATCCGCTTCCAGGCGCGGCTGAGCGGTTCCATGAATAGGATCGTCATAGTCACCTCCCGATCGAGAAACGCAGTCCCAAGCTTTTCCCTGCTTCATTTTACGCACATCCGCCGGAAACGTTCAAGGGTTATCATCCGGCCGGCGAGTTGCGAAAAAAAGTCAAATCCGATAATATTGATAGTGTTTCGGCGGCGCCGGCCGCCGGACCGTGGAGAGCGGTGGAGAGCGTATGAAATCGGCCTGGAAGTTTTTCGGTTCGGTCAAACTGGCCATCGTCCTGTTCATCCTGATAACCCTCGCCTCGATCCTGGGGACGCTCATCCCCCAGGGCAGGAGCGCCGCCGAATACGCGGCGCGCTACGGCGGCTCGTCCGGGCTCTTCGTTTCGCTCCAGCTGACGCGCCTGTACCAGTCCTTCTGGTACCTGGCCCTTCTCCTTCTCTTCGCCCTGAACACGGTCGTCTGCACGGTCTCCCGATTCGGACCTAAGTGGCGAAGGGCGTTCGGGCCTTCCGTCGAAGCGAACCCCCAGACCCTCATAACCATGAAGGTCAAGAACCGTTTCCGCCTCGCGCTCCCGATCGCCGCGGCCAAGGACTGGATCGCCGGACTCCTGCGCTCCCGCCATTACCGCCTGACGGAATCCGCGGCGGCGAACGGCGTCGTCCTTTTGGCGAGAAAGCGGCGCCTGGGCCGGTTCGGGTCCGACGTCGTCCACCTCGGTCTTCTGGTCATCCTGATCGGCGGTTTCACCAGCGGCCTCGGGGGACACCGGGCGGACGTCCCCCTCCTCGAGGGCCAGACGGCGGATATCCCCCACGCGGCCTTCCAGGTCCGCCTGGACAAGTTCGAGACGGAATACTATCCCCGGGGCGAAGTCAAGGACTGGAAGAGCACGGTCACCGTCCTCGAGAACGGCGCGCCGGTCCTGACCCGGGTCGTCATGGTCAACCATCCGCTGACCTACCGCGGCTTCTCTTTCTTCCAGACGAGCTACGGCTGGGATTGGGACAACCCGCGGCTCGAGCTGGAGGTCAGGAAACGCGCCGACGCCGCTTTCTCCAAGACCATCGCCTTGAAGGTCGGCGAACGAGCCCCGGTCGGTGACGCGGACGTCAGCCACGTCGTCGTCCGGCAGTTCGTCCCCGATTTCGTCATCGGCGAGGGGAACAAGGTCCAGAGCCGTTCCCAGGAGCCCAACAATCCCGCAGCGATGGTCGAAGCGTGGAAAGGGGAGGAGCGCGTTTTTTCCGGGTGGATCTTCGCCAAGTACCCGGATTTCGGCCAGGGGCATACAGCCGGTCAGTCCGCCCTCGCTTTCGTGCTGAAAAACTACTCGGCGGCTCAGTACTCCGTCCTCGAAGCGGCCAAGGACCCGGGCGTGACATTCATCTGGCTCGGCTGTGTTCTCGTCACGGCGGGGTTCTTCCTGGCCTTCTACTGGCCGCCCCGGGAGATCCGGGTCGTCCTCGAAGAGGTCCAGGGCAAGGTCGAAGTGACCGCCGGCGGCCAGGCCGCGAAACGCCGGGAGACGTTCCAATCCGAATTCGACCAGATCTTCGATTCAGCCAGGAGGCCGGCATGACCGAGTCGACACTTTTCACCATCGCCTTCATCCTTTATGTCGCGGCCCTGCTCGTCGACTTCGCCGCGCTCTTCGCCAGGAGGGAGAAATGGGCGAGGAACGGGCTGGCCCTGGCGGCGGCCGGGCTCGTCTTCCATACCGCGGCTCTCATCCTGAGGACCGTGGTCAGCCGTCACGCCCCGTTCACCAACATGTACGAATCCCTGTCCTTCCTTTCCTGGGCCGTCGTCGTCGCCCTGATCGTTTTCGGCCGGAAAACGCAAGTCCCCAAACTCGGGCCCTACCTCATGTTGATCGTCGTCGGCCTCGTCGCGCTGGCCTCATCCCCGCTCATGCCCAAGGGGGCGACGCCTCTCGTGCCGGCGCTCCAGAGCTACTGGCTCTGGCTCCATGTCTCGGTGACCCTCCTCGGCGAGGCGTTCTTCGCCGTCGCCTTCGTCTCCAGCCTCCTGTACCTTGCGGCTGACACGGAGGAAAAGAAGGAAAAGCTGGACTCCCTCAGCTACAGGGCCGTGGCCGTGGGCTTTCCCCTCTTCACCCTGGGCGGGCTCATCTTCGGCATGGTCTGGGCCTACCGGGCCTGGGGAAGCTATTGGACGTGGGATCCCAAGGAAGTCTGGAGCCTGATCACCTGGTTCGTCTTCGCCCTCTACCTCCACACGAGGGTCGTCATGGGTTGGAAGGGAAAACGCTCGGCCATCGTCGCCATCCTCGGCTTCCTGGCCGCCCTGTTCACCTACTTCGGCGTCAACTATCTGCTCGCCGGACTCCACAGCTACGCTTGATAAAGGAACACGCGATGAAGATAACCATCGGGCTTGTCATCGCCCTGAGCGTCGCTGCGCTCGCGATTTTCCTCGCCGCCAAGGAATACACTTATGTTGGCGCTTCGAGCTGTAAGCTCTGCCACAAGGCGGAGCTCCAGGGCCGGCAATTCACGATTTGGGAGGCCAGCTTGCACGCGAAATCCTTCGCCAGCCTGACGACGCCCAATGCGCTCGAAGTCGCCAAGTCCATGGGCGCATCGGATCCCCAGGAGAACGCGCAATGCCTTGGCTGTCACGCGCCGCTCGCCGCCAAAGCACCGGAGCTGAAGACGGAAGGTGTGACCTGTGAGGTCTGCCACGGGGCGGGGAGCGGCTACAGGAAGCTCGCCATCATGCAGGACAAGGAGAAGGCGGTCCAGAACGGCCTTATCCTTTACCCGGACCCCGGGGCCATCCAGGCCCAATGCATGCAGTGCCATCAGAACCCGCATGGCAAGGCGTTCGATTTCAAGGCGGCTTGGGAGACGATCAAGCACCCTATCCCTGCTAAGTAGATCCATGGCCGTGCGAAAGATGTCGAGTGCGTGGCTGGGCGTGGTCGTTATCGGCGCCGCGCTCCTGGCCGCCGCCGTGGCCGCCGCGCCCACGTTCCCCACTCAGGACGATGACCGGACCTGCCTTGTCTGCCACGACGATGCCGAACTCAAATCGTCGACCGGGATGACGGTTTACGTGAGCCCCAAGCCGCTTGCCGCCTCCGTCCACGGCCGGGCCGGCGTCCGCTGTGTCGGCTGTCATGCCGACCTCAAGGGATTCGAAGATTTTCCCCACGCCCAAAGCCTCGAGGCCGCGAGATGCGCGGGCTGTCACGGCGACTATGCCCGGACATCTTCCGGCGGCGTCCATGGAACTTCGAGCCCCCGCTTGGCGGCCAAACCGGTTCTCTGCAAGGACTGCCACGGCACCCACGACGTCCTCCCTTCCTCCGACCCCGGTTCTTCCGTTCATGCCGCCAACCGGCCCGGGACGTGCGGAAAATGCCATTCGGGGGCGACTGCGAACTTCGCCAAGGGCCATGTCCATGAGGCCGCGGCGCCCGGTCCTTCCCCGGCCGGCGTCGTCAGGCTCCTGTACAAGGTCTTCATCGGAGTCATGACCGGATTCTTCCTTCTTTATGTCGGGGTCGACCTCCTTCACCGGACGAGAGAACGATGGACGAAAAAACCATAAATCCGGCCGTCCTCATTCCGGATGACGAGATCTTTGTCCGGATGAACCGGGCCGAGCGCTGGCAGCACGGGCTTCTGGCTGGCTCCTTTATCCTGCTCGTGCTCACCGGCCTGCCCCTCATGTCCGGGGAAGTCGGCGTCATCCGGTTCATCGCCGTCCGCGGCGGCGCCTACGCCCTGAGGGGGATCCTCCACCGCGCCGGCGCCGTCGTCCTCATCGCCGACCTCGTCTGGCATGTCCTCTACACGCTCCTCACCGAAAGGGGCCGGCGGAATTTCAGGGACAGAGCGCCGCGGGTGAACGACATCAAAGACGCCCTGGCCACGGTCGGGCACAACGCGGGCCTCTCCGGTTTCCTCCGCCGGCGCGGGCTCTTCCGCCGTTTCTTCGAACGGCATCCTTATTGGCGCTTCGAGCGGATCCCGGAATTCGGCCGCTACAGCTTCGTCGAGAAATTCGAATACTGGTCCCTGCTCTGGGGCTCGGCCGTCATGATCGTGACCGGGTTCTTCATGTGGGGCCCGGGGCTGTCCCTGCGATTGTTCCCGCTCTGGCTCCACCAGGTCTTCGTCGTCATCCACGGCTACGAGGCCATCCTGGCCTTCCTGGCGATCCTCATCTGGCATATGTACACCGTCCACCTCAACCCCGAGGTCTTCCCGATGAGCCGCGTCTGGCTCGACGGCGGGATGACCGGCGCGGACCTCCGCCGCTTCCACCCGCTCGAATACCGGAGGATCATCGAAGAGCGGGAACGCCTCTTCCGGGAGCTCATCGCCCTCGAACCGGGCGATGGGGATCCTGGACCGTCCTGAGTTCGTGCCCGCGTTTCCGGCCCGGCCGCGGCCGGCTCGGACCCGGGCGACAGGCTCCCCCAAAAGGTGTATCATGAAAGAGGAATAATTTCCGCCGCGAGGTGTATGACCTATGGGAGCTCCGACGAGGCCGCCCGAGCATCCGGAGGATGCCGTCCTCGTCCGGAAAGCCCAGCAGGGAGACATGGACGCTTTCGAGAGCCTGGTCCGGAAGTACCAGCAGAGGGTCTACGCCCTCTGCCGGCGCCTGACCGGCGCCCACCAGTCGGCCGACGACCTAGCCCAGGAAACCTTCATCAAGGCCTATTTCGCTCTGGCCCGGTTCGACGCGCAATGGCCCCTTTACCCCTGGCTCCGCAGGATCGCCCTCAACTCCGGGCTCAATTACCTCAAGGCCCGGAAGCGGGAGCGGCCGCTCCTGGAAGGGACGCTCGGAGCGCGGAGGACGCCTTTCTCCGCGCCGGCCGACAGTCCCGAGGAGCGGCTGGAGCGGGCCGAATTCGAGGCCGGGTTCGAGCGGGCGGTGGCGTCGCTCTCGGCCGACCAGAGAAGCGTCTTTGTCCTGAGGTTCCACGAAAGCATGAGCTACGAGGAGATCTCCCGGACCCTCGACCTGCCGATCGGCACCGTCATGTCCCGGCTCAACCGGGCCCGGCAGAAGCTGAAAAGCCTCCTGACGGATTCCCTGGCGAGGGGAGCTTGAGATGAGACACCGAAAATTCCAGGAACTCATCGGGGCCTATGCCGACGGCGAACTCCGGGAAACCGACCGCTTGCGGGTGGAGAAGCATCTCCTGGCCTGTCCGGCGTGCCGGCGCGACCTCGATTTCATCCGGGACCTCGACCGACTTCCCAAAACGTCTCCCTCCGTTCCGCGCGAAGCGGAATACTGGGCCTCTTTTTCCGGACGCGTCCGGGCCGGGATCGACCGGCGGCAGGCCGGAGCCCCCGCATCCCGTGTTGCGGAGGTCGAAATGTTCAAGGATTCCTTCTATCATCCGGAAAGCCGGGCGAGAGCGAGGGCGGCGATCTTCCCGCTGTCCCTGGCCGCCCACGCGGCGATCCTCCTCCTACTCATCGTCCTTCCTTTGATGCGGACGGGGGATTTGCCGACGGTCGAGGTCTACAGCGCCTTCCTCGCGCCGCCTCCGCCCCCGCCGCCTCCGCCTCCTCCTCCGGCCAAGAAGAAGAGTGCGGCGGTGAGCGCGCGGATCAAGCGCGTCCAGGCCACGGCCCAGGTCGAGCCGGGGCGGCTCGTCGCGCCCGTCGAGATCCCCGAGCAGATCGCCGAGGAAACGCTCTCGGACATCGGCGTCGAAGGCGGCGTCGAGGGCGGAGTCGAGGGCGGAGTCGTCGGCGGGGTCTTGGGCGGCGTCGTGGGCGGGGTCCTGGGCGGTGTCGTCGGCGAAATGGAAGCCCCCGTCCGGGCCATCGGCGACATCAAGCCGCCGAAGCTCGTCAAGGAAGTGGCCCCGGTCTATCCGGAGATCGCCCGCCAGGCCCGGGTGGAAGGCATCGTCATCGTCGAGGCGACGACGGACGTCTACGGGCGAGTCATCGGGGTGAAGGTCCTGCGGTCGATCCCGCTTCTCGATCAGGCGGCCATCGACGCCGTCCGGCAGTGGGTCTACGAGCCCATGGTCATCAACGGCAGGCCTCGGCCGGTCATCTTCACGGTGACGGTCATGTTCCAGCTGAAATGACCCACCTCTCGGGGTGAGGAATATCCCCCTCGATATCATCCCCAGCGGGGATTCTCAATCCCGGCGTCCCATGCGATAGTATGTTCTCGGAAAGATGGGAACGCCATGAGAATACCTATGAACCGCGGGAAAAGCAGCCGTGCCGGCCACGCGGCCCGATCCGCGGCCGTCGCCCTCTTGCTCCTTGTCGGCGTCTCGTTCCATCCAGGACCGATCTGCGCCCAGACCATCGTCCGGCTCGAGGTCACGGCCGACAAGGTCGCCATCCACCTCGAACCCGACGGCCGCAGTCCGGTCGTCGAGACCCTGTTCCGCGGCGCGATCGTGCGGCTGTCGAGCGCGCTCAAGTTCCGGACCAACTGGTTCTACGTCCTCTTCGTCTCCTCGCGTTCGGGCCGGACGCTCGCCGGCTACGTTCTGGACGGGTTCGTCCGCAAGCTCGATTCCACCCTCAGGGTCGTCAACTTGACCCCCGGGGAGGACGAGATCGTCGACCCGAAGGAGATCGATCTGACGAACGAGCTCATGCCCAAGGTGGAGTGGGGGAAGACAAAGGCGGGCATCCTGCGGGCCGAAGGCCGCCCGCTCGCCCGCGAAGTTTCCGGGGGCCTCGAGTTCCTGAGCTACAGCCGCGACCTCCTGGGAAAGAAGTGCCTCCTCGCCTACGTCCTCAACGACGAGAAGCTCGTCGCCATCCGCCTCCATCTCCTCGAAAAGTACGCGGACAAGAACCGCTATATCGCCGATTACAATAAGATCAGGGATTTCCTCAACGAGAAAGTCGGTGAGCCGCGCTACGACAATGTCGTCTGGCGGGACCGGGTTCACGCCGAAAAGACCGAGGACTGGGGAAGAGCCCTCTCATCGGGGGGGGTGAGTCTGTCTTCGGAATGGGTGTTCAGAGGCACCGGCCTGCGGCTCAGTCTGACCGGGGAGAACAACGAAATCCTTTTCGCCGCCGAAGCGAACGATATCAAGGCCAAGAATCCGGCCTCTTTCTAACCCTCCTTTCTGTCTTCGCCCCCTTTTCCGCACCCCCGGAGAAGGGGGCCTCTGTTCAGGTCATCTCTTTTTGGACGAAGCTCATGCTGACGCGGTTCTTGCCCAGCCACTTACTGTGCATCATGAGCTGCTCGCCGCGCTTGACGAGCGATTCGACCGTGTCGTAGCGGAGCACGATGCTGGCGCCCATGGACACCGTGGCGTTGAGCATCCCCGTCTCGGTCGTGATGTAGGATTCGGCGATGAGGAGGCGGAGCTTGTTGGCGACGATGTCCAGCCGGCTGTCGTCGATGTTGAGGAGGACGACCAGGAATTCCTCGGTGCCCCAGCGGCCGACGATGTCGAAAAAGCGGATGTTCTTGTGCAGGGTCCGGGCGACGGTCCGGACGATCTTGCTGGCGTTGAAACGGCCGTACTTCTCGAGGATCTTGCCGTAATTGTCGAGGTCGACGTAGATCAGCCCGAACGGCAGGCCGTACTTCTGAAATTCCTCCAGGCGGGTGTTCAGCGTCATGTCCAGGTACGGCTTGGAGGGGATGCCCGTCTCGGTCTCGACGAGGCCCATTTTCTCGAGCTCCGCCAGGTTGAGGGGAAGTGTGACCTTCGGCGCGGTGCTGGTGAACGTCTCGACGGCCCCGATGATCTCGCCGTCCTCCTTGAGCACGGGGATGATCCTGAGGGACGCCGGCATGCGGAACCCTTTCTTGTGCTGGAGATAGATGTCGAGCTCTCGCGGCGCGCCGTCCTTGAGGGTCATAGCGACGGGACACTTGTCCCGGCAGACGTTGACGCCGCCGAAATCCACGAACAGGGCCGGTTCCTCGAAGCAGGCCCTCCCCAGGATATGAGCGCCTTCGATCCCCGACATCTGCTCGGCCGCCTTGTTCCAGAAGACGACTTTCCTGTCCTTGTCCAGGCAGACGACAGCGTCCTGCACCTGGCTGAGGATGCTGTTGCAGAGATTCTTAGTGACTCCCTGGAAGATTTCGAGGATATTCTCTTCGGCCATAATTTTTCCTTGTTGTTATTTCCCATTCTAAAGGCTCCCCGGGATTTGTCAATCATTTTTTAGCGTTCCGGCCGGTTGACCCGTTCGCCGATGCTAAGTCCCGCCTTGGCATTCATTCCTGGGAGTCTGGGGTTTGACACACCGCTAACCTCGTGTTATCCTACCGTCGCCGCCCAGGGGGTGGGCCGTCATGGACAAGCTTCTCGGGACAAGACTCAAGCGGGCCCGCGAAGAGGTCAACCTCAGCCAAGGCTCGTTCGCCAAGGCCCTGGGCCTATCGTCGGAATACATCTCCCTCCTCGAGTCCGGCAAGAGGACGCCGAGTTTCGAGACCCTCTTCAAGATCGCCGGGTTCCTGAACAAGAACGTCGCCTATTTCTTCGAAGAGAAGAGGTCGGCGTTCGAAAGTCTGTTCGCCCCCGGGCTTGCGGACGAGCGGGTCCGGAAGGACCTCCAGAAGTTCCTGACGACCTGTGAAAAATACCTCTTGCTCGAGGAGTTGACGGGCCGCCGGCTCGACCTCGCCCCCCAGTACTCCCGGATCTCTCCGGAACGCCTGGCCGAGGAGGAAAGGCGCCGCCTGGGTCTCGGCGACGAACCGATCCGCGACGTCCTGGCCCTCTGCGAGGTCAACGGCTGCCGGATTGTCCGCCAGACGCTTCCCGAGGAAGCCCGGATCGCCGGGGTCTTCGTGTTCGACGCCGAGAGGAAGGCCGCCTTCGCCTTGGTCAACGCCAACGAGCCGCCCGGGCTCCAGACCTTCATCGCCGCCCACCTCTACGGCCATTACCTCATGGACAGGGACGACAGCCCGATCATCGACAACCCCGACGTCGTCGTCGACGAGTACGTCTCCCTCTATTCGCCGCGGGAGCAGTTCGCCCAGACTTTCGCCTCCCGTTTCCTGGTCCCGCCGGCCAAGCTCCGGGAGCTCATCGAAAAAGACCTCCGCTCGAAGGGCCTGGGGTTCGACGATGTGTTGTTCCTCAAGAGGTACTTCGGCGTGAGCACGCGGGCCATGCTGCGGACCCTCCGCGGCCGAGGCCATCTTCCGGAGGCGAAATTCGAGGAATTCTTCAAACGCAATCCGGAGGACCGGGAGCAGGAGGTTTTCGGCAGCCTCTCCGGTCAGGAGGAGCGCCGGGCGCGAACGCTCTTCCGGAAATCCCGGGTCCTGCTGTCCGACCGCTACCGGCTGCTCCTCGCCGAGGCCGCCGCCCTGGAGAAGGCCAGGGGCGGCCACCCGCCCGCGCCGCCGGCAACAGGAGGGTCCGATGAGTAAACCGTTGCGCATGCTGTTCATCTTCCTGCTCATCGACGCCGTCGCCGTGGGCGTCTATTTCCTGGCTAAAGGGTCGGGATCGGGGCCCGGCGCGGACCCGACCAAGGACTTCGTCTGGACGACGATGGACGCCTATTACCAGCCCGCGACCGAGCTCGAGCAGTCCATCAAGACCGATTACGAAGAAAAAGGCCTTCTGCCCTTCCAGTTCCGCAACTACGGCCGGAAAGCCGCGGTCCTCAAAAAATTCCGCGGCTCGAAGCTCGTCGGGGCCGGCGTCCCCGTCCTGGAAATGACGTTCAAGGGCCTCGAGGATTGGGCCGTCGTGGACATCTGGATCAAGGGGGAGAACAACCGCGAGATCCGGCGGACCGTCCTTTACATCCAGCGCGAGAACGTATGGAACGTCGCCGACAGCGGTCGGCTCGTCGAATGAGCATCAAGACGCTCAAGACGGACATCCTCATCGTCGGAGCCGGGCCGGCCGGGCTGACGGCGGGGATTTACGCCGCCCGGGCCGGGAAGAAGGTCCTCATCCTCGAGGGGAGCGGACCTTCCCGCCTGCGGATCAACTACAAGCTCGAGAATTATCCCGGCTTCCCCTCGATCGACAGCGGGGAGCTCCTGGATATCATCCGCCGCCAGGCCTTGTCCTTCGGGGCCGAGGTCGTCGCCGGCGACGCCCTCGCCTTCGCCCTCGACGGCGACCGGAAGTACGTCACGACCAAGGACGCCGTCATCGAGTCCGGCACGGTCATTCTGGCCACGGGGAAACCCATGCCCAAGGAGCGCCTGATCGGCGGCGAGGACCGGCTCCTCGGGCAGGGCGTCAGCTACTGCGCCACATGCGACGGGCCGCTTTTCCGGGGCGCGACGGTCGCCGCGGTCGGGCATTCCGAGGCGGCCCTGGAGGAGGTCGGCGCCCTCCAGGCGATGGGCTGCCGGGTCCTCTGGGTGCCGGGGATACCCGGCGGGCTGGACTCGCCGGCCGTCCGGGCCCTCGAAGAAAAAGGGGTCTCCATCCGAAGGGACGGGAAGATCACGGAGATCCGCGGTGCCGAACGGGTGGAGGCCGTCCTCGTGGAAGGCGCGTCCGGGGCGGAAATCCTCCCGGTTTCGGCCGTCTTCTTATTCCGCGAGATCCCGGCCGGTCCCATGTTCGAGCGGGCCGGGCTCGTCCTCGACCACAAACAGTGTGTCGCCGTGGACCGTTTCCAGCGGACCAACATCCCCGGCGTCTTCGCCGCGGGGGACATCACCTGCGGCGGGCTCCAGGTCGTCGCCGCCGCCGGCGAAGGATGCGTGGCCGCCATGCAGGCCCTCATCCATCTGAGAGCGTAGCGCGCCGCGGACAGGGGGAGGGGGGCTCAGGCGGCCGAGCCGTTGCGGACCGGCCGCTTCTTGAGCCGGAAAGAAATCCTCTTCGATCTCGAGATCGTGACGTGACCGCCGATGGGCACGGCCATGAGATTCCGACGGATGTCGTGGCCGAAGTTGGACACGGTCAGGATCGGCAGCGGACGGCCCTGCCGCCGCCGCTCCTTGATGACGTCGGCGAGGTAGGAGAGGATGAACCGGACGGCGTCCCTCTGGGGCTTCTTCGGGGAGGAGTTCTTGCCCGGCGGGCTGACCGAGCCGACGACGATCCCCTTGATCCCGGCGAAGACGTTGTGACGCCGGAGGGCTGCGAGCGAGCGGTGGAGGTCCTCGACGTCGACCTGAACGTCCTCGAAAAAGAGGATGTGGCGTTTCCAGTTGAACTTGGGGGGGACGCCGCGGTTGAGAAAATTGACGAACGTCGAGAGGTTGCCGCCGACGGGGATGCCGGAGAGTCTTCGCGGCGGCGGAGGGGTCAGCCAGGTCGCGCCGTGGTACTGGATCTCGTCCCCGTTGATGAGCGCCAGCAGATTCCGGAAATCGCCCTTGCCGACCTTGAGGGAGGGGAAATAGATGACGGGGACGCGGCAGGCATGGTAGATCTCGTTGAGAAGAAAGGTGAAGTCGGAGAAACCGACGAACAGCGGGCGCCTGTCGCGGATGATGCGGAGGTCCTTGCCGTCGATCTTACGGACGAGGTCCTCGGCGCCCGTCCCTCCGGCGACCGAGATGATGAGGTCGAGCTCCCGGATGGCCTTCTTGAAAACCTCGGCGCGCGCTTCGACGGGGGCGGTGACATGGTCGATCTCGGCGTCGCTCGAGAACAGGTGGGGGCTGAAATAGGGCTCATTGACGCCCAGGGCCTGCTTGAGAAAACGGGCCGTTCTGTTCAGGGCCGGCTTCTCCTTGACGGATAGGCAGGTGGAGGGGGCGATGAAGCCGATCTTTTCATAGGTCATGGGGCCACCTGAGGCGAAGAAAGAACGTCGTCCCCGCCGGCAGGGAGGCCGGTCAGAAGGACTTGAGCTTCTGGCCGGGGGGCGACAGCTGAAGGGCCTTGAGGGCCTTCAGCTCGATCTGACGGATCCTCTCCCGGGTCAGCTTGAAATGCTGGCCGACTTCTTCGAGCGTGTATTCGCGGCCGTCCCCGAGGCCGTATCTCATCCTCAGGACCAGGGTCTCCCGCTCGGGCAGGGTGCGGAGCGCCGCTTCGATCTGCTCGCGGAGGTTGATGTGGATGACGGTGTCGGGAGGGGAGGGGAAGGATTTGTCCTCCAGGAGGTCGCCGAGCGAGCCTTCGCCGTTCTGCCCGAGAGGCGTCTCGATGGAGACGGGGTCTTGGGAGGAGTAGAGCATCTCCAGGACCTTGTTGACGGGGAGGTTCATCCTGCGGGCGAGCTCGTCGGGGTTGGGCATCTTGCCCCTTTCCTGGACGGACGTCTGGGAGATCTTCTTGAGCCGGTGGATGGTTTCCGTCAGGTGGACCGGGATGCGGATCGTCCGGCCCTGGTCGGCGATGGCCCGGGTGATGGACTGGCGGATCCACCAGGTCGCGTAGGTCGAGAACTTGTGGCCCCTCCGGTAATCGAACTTCTCGGCGGCCC
Organism: Candidatus Aminicenantia bacterium; assembly: GCA_041479905.1. GTDB lineage: Bacteria > Acidobacteriota > Aminicenantia > Aminicenantales > Saccharicenantaceae > RBG-16-66-30. Next base: position 8,347 of record JBGOYY010000051.1, on the reverse strand, counting down.
GCATCAGCCCGATGTTCCCTTCCTGGATGAGGTCGAGGAGTTGGAGGCCCCGGCCCTGGTATTTCTTGGCGATGGAGACGACGAGCCGCAGGTTGGCCGAGACGAGGTCGCCCTTGGCCCTCTCCCGAGCCCGGCGCCCGGACTGGATGGCCTGGAGGATGGCCTTGTCGTCCTTGCGCGCCTCTTTGGACGCCCGTTTGAGGTCCTCTTTCAGACGGACCTGGACGGACTGGACGATCCGGTCCTGCTGCTCCGGCTTGATCTCGAGCTCCCGGGCCAAACGGATGATCCGGACGGCGAGACGGCCCCGGGCGAAACGGTTGCGAACGAGAGGCCGGATCGTCCTGAGCCGGCCGCTGAGCGTCCGGATCCTGCGCATCCTGTCCAGGACATCGAGTCTCCTGGCCTCGAGGCTGTCCTCGGAGTAATCTTCTTCCAGGGTGTTGAAGTGCTTGACGAAAGATTCGGGGCTCTTCTTCAGCAGGGTTTCGAGCGACAGGATCTCTTCGAGCGTGAACGGGGTCCTGGTCAGAGCCTTGCGGATGGCCTTTTCTCCGCGCTCCATCCTCCGGGCGAGCTGGATCTCCTGGTCCCTGGAGAGGAGCAGGATGCTGCCCATTTCCCGGAGATAGATCTTGACCAAGTCGGCGGTCTGCTCGATGTCCTCCGGCGAGTTCAGGCCCTTGCCGTTCCCGCCGCCGCCGTTTTTCGGCTCCACCAGCCGCGGCTCGAGGACGGCGGCATCGGCGGCCGGGAACGTCTCCTCTTCGTCCGAGAAGAGCTTGCCCCCGGGCGTCCTCGGGATCAGCTGAAGGAGCTCTTCGTTCTTGTATTTGTATTGAGAAGCCATGGTCATCTCCCTTTAACTACTATTATTATAGGAATACTATAATAATAAGCTTTTCGTTTCAAAAATAAAGCCTTTTCTTTCATTTTTTCTAGCCCTAGACTCCAGTTCTTCCAACGGAGTTGAGGCCGGAATCGTTTCACCCCCTGAGGGTGGGACCGTCGCAAATGAAGGCCGGAGGATACAACATCCGGCTGGCCTTGTCAATAAAAAACTTTACATTTCCGCCCTTTCCCAGGGCAAGACCGGCCGGTTCAGACCTTTCCCGCCTGATGGCGGCCTTGGTTTCTACCCTGTTCATCCTAACCTCCTGATCCTCTTTTCCTCTTCAAGATTCGTGCCAGAAGTTTCCGGCAGGGGACCCGGAGAGGCTGTTCAGTGGGGAGGGCGGACTGTCTTGTAAAGGGGACACCGCGCGAGGCCCGGAGGAGATTGGCCGCGGGGCTCAGGTACAGACGACGCCGTGCTTTTCGTAATATTTCTGGTGGTACTCTTCCGCTTGGTAAAACGCGGACGCCGGGACGAGCTCCGTGGCCAGGCGTTTCTTGTATTGGCCCGATTTTTCGACTTCGTCCATCACGCGGCGGGCCGTCTCCCTCTGGGCTTCGCCTTGGAAGAAGATGGCCGACCGGTACTGGGTGCCGTGATCGGGTCCCTGGCGATCGACCTGCGTCGGGTCGTGGATCCCGAAGAAGCGGCGGACGAGCTCAGCGTAGCTGATGCGTTTCGGGTCGAAGGTCACCTGAACGGCCTCTGCGTGGCCCGTCCTATCCGTGCAGACTTCCTCGTAGGTCGGATTGACGCTCTTCCCCCCGGTGTAGCCGACGGCCGTGGAGACGACGCCGGGGACCTTTCCCAGCTTGTGTTCTACGCCCCAGAAACAGCCGGCCGCGAAGGTCGCCGTTTCCGTCGCCGCGGTCTTCGCTTGCGCTTCGGGCTTGAAATCCAGGGCCGCGGAGTTGACGCAGTAGTGGAGGAACGTCGGCGCCGGACCGTCGTCGAAGAGGTGGCCCAAGTGGGCGCCGCAGACCGCGCAGCGGACCTCGATGCGCTTCGTCAGCAGGGAATAGTCGTCGCGGTATTCGAAGCTCTTCCCCTCCACGGGAGCCGCGAAGCTCGGCCAGCCCGTGCCGTGCTCGTATTTCGCGTCGGAGAGGAAAAGGGGCGTTCCGCAGCCGGCGCAGACGTAGACGCCCTTCTCCCAAAAGTCGTTGTACTTCCCGGTGAAGGGCCGCTCCGAGCCGCACTTGCGCATGACGTCGTACTGCTCCGGCGTGAGCGCGGCCTTCCATTCCTTTTCCGTCTTCTTCATCTTGTCAGGCATGTCCTGCCCTCCCGAAGCGAATGATGCCGGCCGCGGCGTGAAAAAATATCCGAAACATCGTATTTTGGGATTGACAAGCGAGAAACGCCTCCCATATAATAAACATGCTGGCTGGAGAGGGATCCTCCTTAGCCCCGCTTCCTTTTCCTTTGAAACCTTGGCGCCTCACCAGCCAGCCTCTTCATTCATCCCAAAAAAGGCCGGCTTCGTTATGGCTGGTTTCCTTGTCTTTCCTTGCTTCGTTTCTGCTGATACATCAGGAAATCGGCGTGGGCCAGGAAATCGTCGAGCTGCTGGTATTTCTGGGGGTCGACGCGGACGAGGCCCATGCTTACGGACAGGCGCAGGTTCCTGAACTTTTTCAGGCGGAACGCCTGGACGCCCTCCTCGATCCTGGCCAGGAGGGCCCGTTCGCCCAGGCCCTTGGAGCGCATGGCCAGGACGGCGAACTCGTCCCCGCCGATCCGGCCGATGACGTCGGATTCCCGGAGCGTTCTCCTGAGGATGGCGGCGACGCCCTGCAGAAGCAGGTCCCCGACCGCGTGGCCGTGCGCGTCGTTGACCTCTTTGAGGTAGTCGATATCGAGGAAGACCAGGTAATTGTCTTCCTTGAGGCGCTTGGCGATCTTCATCTGCTGGAGACCGAAGGTGAAGAAGCCCCGGCGGTTGTGGAGGCCGGTGAGGTGGTCGGTCAGGGACAGGCTTTCGAGCTTCTCGTTGGTCATCTGGAGCTTGCGCCGGGCGAGTTCGAGCTTCCTATCCGCCGTTTTTCTATCGGTGATGTCGACGAGGATGCCATCGAGGTGATGGATCGACCCGTCGGGCCCCTTGACGCCGCGGCAATAGTCGCGAACCCAGAATCTCCGGCCGTCGACGCGCCGGAGCTCGAACTCCTGGAACGACGTGGGCTTCGAAGACAGCTTCTCGAGGAGCCGGGCGCGGTCCTCGCCCCTGACGTAGAAGTCCTTGACGTTGCAGTTGAAGAGGGTCTGGGGCCTCGTGTGGCCCATCATCCGGACCAGGACGGCGTTGGCCTCGATGATCATGCCGTCGAGGGTCGTCCGGTAGACGCCGACGGGGAGCTGTTCGACGAGCGCCTTGTAGCGGTCTTCGCCGACCCGGAAGGCGGGCGCGTCCGGCGGCGTCCGCTTCGGTCTTTTGCGCTGTCTTTCGGCCATGCGCGAATGAATTTATCAAAGACGCCTCGTATTGTCAAAATGCCATACGCGTTCGGATACCTAGGTGACACCTTCGGCGGAAAGGTGTAGGAATAGACGGAGGGCCGTTTCCCCCTAAACGCCCCTCGGGGGGACGGCGTATTCTCCAATGGACGAAGGGATGAAACCGGCCGTGGACGAAAAAGCGATCATCGAAGGCAGTCTGCGGGGAAGCTCCGCGTCCTGCCGGGAGATGGTCGAGGCCTACGGCAATCTGGTCATGTCCGTGGCCCTCAACGTCGTCGGCAACAGGCAGGACGCCGAGGACGTCTGCCAGGAGACCTTCCTCCAGGTCTTCCGCCATCTGGCGCGTTACGACCCGTCGAGGAGCTTCAAGACCTGGCTTCTGACCATCGTCTACAGGAGGTCGCTCGACATGATCAGGAAAAAGCGGCGCTTTTCCGAATTCTCGGCCCGGGCCCGCTTCGAGCCGGCCGTCGCCGAACGGGGCGGAAATCCCCATCCCGCCGACCCCGAACCATTGCCTTCGGCCCTCCTGGGGCACCTCTCGCCGCGCGAACGGACGGCCCTCTGTCTTTGGGCGAACGAGGGCTACACGGCCCGGGACATCTCCGAGGTTTTCGAGTGCTCGGCGTCGACGGCCCGGGTCTATCTTTTCAACGCCCGCCGGAAAATAAAAACCTTGCTGGAGAACGACCATGGCCTTCTGCAAAATGGTTGATGTCATCTATGCCGCCCTGCCTATCCGGCCGCTCCGGGCTTTTCTCATCCGGAGCCACATGGAAAGCTGCCCGCGCTGTCAGGCGCGGCTCCTCAGTCGGGCGGAGGCGGGGAAGCTTTTCGTGGCTTCCGATCAGATCGGGAACACCGAAGGCCTTTGGCGGCGGATATCCGCCCGAACCGGGAGCGAGACTCTAGTCCCGGAAGCACCGCCGACCCCGGCGGGCGCGGGCTGGCGATGGGCCACTGCCGCAGCAACTGCGGCTGTCGTCGCCGTGACCGGCTTCTGGCTGCTCCGGGAGGTCGAGAAACCGGGCTTCGGCCCTGGCTTCGTCGGCGCGGCCGACCGGTTTCAAATCGATTACGTCAATGTGGGCGGCGCGCCCGCCCAAACCTTCGTCTATCAGCCCCAGGGAACGGACACCGTCTTCGTCTGGGCGACAAAAAATCCTTGATTGGAGGGGTGATATGAAAAGAACGATCCTATTCTTGCTGGCAGGGACCCTCGTCGGGTTATGGGCGGCCATGCCGCCGGCCGCGGCGGGCGGCGATGAAGCCGTCCAAAGCGCGAAAACGGCCGCTTCCGCCTTCGAGCTGAAGATGAGGATCCTCGAGGGCATGCGGGAGAAATCGGTGGAGCCGGCCAAGCCGGTGACCTCGTCCTACCTCAAGTTCATGAACTTCATCAACGTTGGTCCCGAGGAAGACTTGGTCACCGAGCAAGGGATCAAGAAGGTCTACGGTCTGAAGGACCTCAGCCTCTTGACCGAAGCCAACCTCGTCTGGGTGAAAGACAAGTCCGAGAAAGCCTTCCACATGTTCCGGCTGAACGGCCAGGAATACCTGGTCATGGTCACGCCCGGCCGCTTGTCCGAGCCAAACCACTTCCGGATCGAAGTCTACGAACAGAGCCGCGAGAAGAAATCCAACCTGCTGGACACGGAATTCTCCCTGCCGGATAAAAGCGCGGTTGTATTAGGATTCGAAGACACCCAGCTCAAGCCCTATTTCATCACCTTGAGGGTCGCGCGCTGGCTCGGCGAGCCGGTGGGTATCGGTAGGGAAGGGGGCGGTGTGACCGGTGGTGTCGTCGCCGGCGTGCTGAGCGGAGGCGGGAAGGTCATGCCGCCCAAGGCCATCAAGACGGTTGACCCCGTCTATCCCGAAGATGCGAAAAAAGCCGGAGTGGAGGGAGTCGTCATCATGGAGGCGACGACCGACCTCTACGGCCGGGTCGCCGGGATCAAGGTCCTCAGGAGCATCCCCGCCCTCGACCAGGCAGCCGTGGACGCCCTCAAGCAATGGGTCTACGAGCCCATGGTCATCGACGGGAAGCCGCAAGAGGTCACTTTCACGGTGACCGTGAGGTTTAGGCTGGATGAGAAGAAAAAATCGAGCGTGGGGGGAGTGGTCGGCGGGGTCCAGGGCGGCGTGTCCACGGGTGTCGGGGGAGGCGTGGCCGGAGGTGTCGAGGGCGGTGTCTCGGGTGGCGTTGAGGGAGGCATCGCTGGGGGTGTCCAGGGCGGAGTCATGAGCCCCCAGGAACTTCAAAAATACGAAGGGGACGCCGTCAGGGCCGTGGACGACATCAAGCCGCCCAAGCTCGTCAAGCAGGTCAACCCCGTCTATCCGCAGGTGGCCCGCCAGGCCCGGGTCGAGGGCATGGTCATCCTCGAGGCTAAGACCGACGAGCAGGGCAACGTCATCGGCGCCAGGATCCTGAGATCCATACCCATCCTCGACCAGGCGGCCATCGACGCCGTCAAGCAGTGGAAATACGAACCCCTGGTCATCGACGGTAAACCCCGCAAAGTCCTCTTCACCGTGACCGTTCGCTTCATGCTCAAAGAAGGCGACAAGGGAAAGACGCTCGATAAATTCGCCCAGGGCGCGGTCCGGGCCGAGAACGACATCAAGCCGCCGAAGCTTATCAAAGAAGTCGCCCCTGTCTATCCGGAGGTCGCCCGGGTGGCCGTTATCGAAGGCGTCGTCATCCTCGGCGTCAAGACCGATGTAGAGGGCAAGGTCAAGGACGTCATCGTTCTGCGCTCCATCCCCCTCCTCGACCAGGCGGCCATCGACGCCGTCCGGCAGTGGGTCTACGAGCCGATGATCATTGACGGCAAGGCGGTCCCGGTCGTCTTCACCGTGACCGTCCGCTTCCAGCTCAAGTGAAGCGGGAGACGGACGACTACTTGAGTCCGGCGATCCACGTCTCGATGACCTGGAGTTCTTCAGCCGTCAGGGCCTTGGGGGGGGGCATGGGCTTGCCCTTGATGCCGCTTTCCCGGCGAACCTTTTTGAGGAGGTAGCTCGTCTCCGGGGACGTCGTGTCGACGATTTTTAGGGTCGGGACCTCCTGGCTCGGCTTGTCGAGGATGGCCGCGATGTGGGCAGGATCGAGCTTCAAGCCCTTAGGCGCGAACATCCCCTTGTGGCACCCGGCGCATCTTTGCTGGGCGAGCGTTTTGACGCCGTCCGGGACGTCGTTCGCGCCCCAGGCCACGGCAGTCAGCAGGACCATGGAGACCGCCAAGACGGCGAAGTTTTTTTTCATGGGGATCCATCCTATTGCATCTTCGAATAATCGAGTTCCGACCCTAAAACGCTGTGGGGGATGAGGTAGACGAGCAGAGTGACGAGAGACGCCGCCAGGACGAACGGTCGGGCAGGCTTTCCCTTGCGGCCGGCGATGAGGGCCGCGATCCAGAACAGGAGGGCGACGAGGGTCTTGTTGTCCGTGAGGTCGGTGCCGACCGGGAAACCGGCCCAAGCGATACCGAAGGCGAACTTCTGGACGAGCGGGCCGAGGATGAAGCCCCCGACGAAGAGAAGGGCGACCGCCCAGAGGACGAAGCGCCGGGGGTTTCGCTTCTTGTCGAGCGCGGCCAGGCCGGCCGCCGTCGACAGGAGCATCCCCGCGAACATGACCAGTACGTGGGGGATGATGATCCAGGCCGGGACGGGGTCCTTGAACCGGATGGCGACCGGGTCCTCGCCCGTGACCGGCGTGGTCACGTATCCTTCGGTCAGGTTGATCGTGTAGAGGAGCTTCCCAGCCGCCGGCTGTTTGGGCAGAAGCCCGACGAGATCGCCGCCCTCGCGCGCGAGCACCACGCGGGTCCACGCGTCTTCGGTTTTGAACCGCTTGTAGTCGAGATAGCCTTGGAGCGGGGCCGGCGCGGGGATCCGGACCTCGGCGTCGCGGACGGTTTCGGCGCTGCGGGGCAGCTTGAACTTGACCTCGGTCCCGGCCACGACCGCCTTTCCCCACAAGGGGTAGGTCGGGCCTGTCATGCGTTGATAGACGGCCGACCCGAGGGTGATGACGACGGCTAGGAACCAGAAAATGGGTTTCTTCATCGGCGGGCCTACTCCTTGACTTCGATCGAGCCGAGGACGGCCGATCCCTTGATGAAGAGCGTCCCCGTTTTCTCGGCGTCGGGGATCGTCTTTTTACGGCTGTCCATCGAGCCGAGGACGGGCGTCCCCTCGAGGACGACCTGCCACTCGTGCGGGACGATGAGTTCGATGCTGCCGAGGACGACGGAAAGAACGAGCGTCGCCTGGCCGCCGGAGAGGCGCGCCCCGCGGAAGTCGACTTCGGCCGAACCGAGGACGACGTCGGCCTTGCCGCCCTTGAAGTTCTGGGATTCGACCTTGCGCGACGTCCCCGAAAGGACCTGGCTGATGGCCAGGTCGTCGGCGGTCATTTCAGGGATTTTTTTTTTGTTCCAGGACAGGGACGGCCGGAGGAGGATCCAGAAACCGACCCCGATGATGGCCAGGGGCCAGACGAAGTGCCAGACCGTCTGGTCGAAGATCCGCATCCGGACAAGGAGGAAGAACGCCCCGAAGAGGATGAAGAATATCCCCGACCCGACGTTCTTGAAATTGTTGCTGAGGAGGATGGAGATGCCGATGAGGATGAAGACGACGGGCCAGTAGTGTCCGATGAGGTCGCCGAAATCCAGGCGGTGCATCTGGTCAAGCAGGAAGAGGACGCCCAGGACGATGAGTAAAAGGCCCCAGAAAATGCGGCCTTGGGTTTTCCGTTCGGTCATTTTTCCCTCCGTTCCCGTCTAGGATACCACACCGCCCGCGGCTCTGCCAAACGCGTCGCGGGCGTGGTCAGAACCGGCGGATGTTCATGCCGCCGCTGACTTCGACGACGGCCCCGGTCGAGAAGGCGAGGTCGCCCCGGGCCAAAGCGGCCACGGCCCGGCCGACGTCTTCGGGCAGGCCCCAGCGTCCCTGGGGGACGAGGCCGCCGGCGAT
>JBGOYY010000050.1:0-22360 GCA_041479905.1 Candidatus Aminicenantia bacterium | reverse complement strand
ATGGTCGCCGTAATAGCTGACCATGTCGATGATCGGGGCTCCGGCGACCGCGGCGGCGAAGATCCCGTGCGTGTTCGTGGCGATGAACGCGGTGTTGAATCCGCCCATCGAATGCCCGACGGCGCCGATGCGCTTGGGATCGATAATCCCCATCTGGACGACTTTCCGCACTCCCGCCGTGATGCACTCGACCACCGACCATCCGGGCTGACGCGGCCGGAAGACGATGTCCGGTTCCAGGACGAAGTAGCCCTGGCTGGTGAAGACGCTGAGGTTGTAATAGCTGCGATCGGACGGGGCGACATAGTTATGGACGCTTTGCGACAGCAATTCGTAACTGTAGACGATCATCGGATACTTTTTGCCCGGGACATATCCGGCCGGGTAGAGCAAAACCCCTTGCAGCCGGCGCCCTCGGTCCGTCCTGTACTCGATGAGCTCGCTCCGGCCCCAGGCATAATCGCTTTGGAAGGGATTGGTCTTGGTCGCCGCCTTGGCCTCCTTCAGATCCGGGCCGCAGACGAAAACATTGGGTGAGACGTCGTAGTCCTGCAAGACATACCCGTAGATCTCGGCGTCCTTGGCCTTGGACAGCGAGCCGACGCCCCTGTCGAGCCAGATGAGGCGGGCGACCTCTCCGCCCGGCTTGAGGAGGGCGTAGCCGGACCTCTTCGTCCATTCGCCGTAGAGGCTCAGGTACTGGGGTTTGCCGAGGTCGATCCCCTGGTCGGCCGGGGGCGGTCCGAACCCTCCGCCTCCCCTGCCGCCGCCGCCCGCGGCGTCCAATCGGACCAGCCGATGACGGACCTGTTCGGCCGCGCCGCTCGTCAGCTTTTGGGCCTTCGAACCATCGGCCGCGACCTTCCAGAGGTCGTACTTATCGTAGAACAGGACGGCCGCGTCGTCCTTCGTCCAGCCCGCGACCCCGAAGGGCGGCTTCTGCTCGACCGTCTCGTCCGACTCCTTGTTGATGAAGGACACCGGCGCGGACTTGGTGATGTTCGTGATCGCCCGCGTGGCCAGATCGACCGTCCAGTAGTGATCGTTCTGCAGGAACAGCAGGTATTTTCCGCCCGGGCTCGCCTGCACGTAGCGATCGTTGATATTGTCTTTGAGCTTCGTCCGCGCGCCGGTCGTGATGTCGACGAGGGAGAGGTCGGCGGCCGGCCGGCCGATCGTCCGGTTGAAAGCGTATTTCGACCACTCGGCGAGATATGCGAAATTCGTCCGCAGGACCGGGGTCACCTGCTCGTTCGTCGGATCTTTGCCGAGCGGGACGAGGTTGCCGATGTCGAGGCGCCAGGCCGCGAGCATGTTCAGCCGCCGGTCCGCGGCGGCGTTCGTCTTCTGCCAGGGCATGACGAACACGTCCTGGAAGTGCCAGATCTCGACGGTCGAGGGCTCGTCGACGGAGGCGGACGCGCCGCCGCGGGGCGCCGGCCCGGCAGGCTCCTTGGCAGCGGGGGTGTCGGTCCCTTTTTCCGTTTTGGCCGGGGGCGCGGGCTTGTCGTCCCATTTGGCCATTCCGAGGAAAATCGTTTTGCCGTCGGCCGACCAGGATAAACGGCGGAAGGTCACCGTCCTCAATCCGGCCGGGAACGTGGGATCGGCCGTGGGGTCATAGGACCGCTGGCGTTCGGCCTTGGCGCCAAGCTCCGTCCAGGACAGCAGGACCTGCGTCGGGCCGTCCTTGCGCTCGTCGGTCTTGGCCCGGAAGACTGCCAGATCGGCCGCGTCCTTCCGCCAGGCGATGTCGGCGTAGATCGAGGGCGTCGAATCGAGGACGCGCAGGGAGGTCGTCGCCGGATCAAAAACGTGCACGCCGTTTCCCGTCTTGCCCTCGGCGCTGATGATCATCGCCAGGAGGTGGGTGCGCTCGGCATCCTGCCAGACGAACTGGGAAATGTTGCCGAAGGTCGTGTCCCGGCCGTCGGCGAGCTGGCGGACGATGAGCGTCGTCCCTGGCCGTTCCTCGGCGGCGTCCGACCCGCCCGCAGCGCCGGGACCGCTCCGGGCCGCGGGGGCCGCGGCGGGGGCCGATGGGCGAGCAGGGGCGTAGCGCTGCATGGCCAGAAAAGCGCCGTCGGAACTGAAGGCGAACGACTCGATGCCCTCGATCGTCGAGGTCTCCCCTGTCGTGAGGTTCAGGAGGCCGAGCTTGTTCTGCACGGGCTTTTGTTCGCTCCGTAACTTTTCCTGCTCGGCTTCGGGTTGCCCAATGCTGTAGGCGAGCCATTTCGAATCGGCCGAAAAGGCCGGCTGGGCGCCGAAAGCGGCGATCTTCGTCGTCCCGTCGGCGAGCTTAGCGACTCGCAGCTCGTTTTCGCGGTTGGAGCGATTGATGGCGTAGGCGAGCCACCGGCCGTCCGGCGAGAACCCTCCTCGCGCGCCCGCGGGGGCCAGGGTCTCCCATTTGCCGAAAGCGGCAGAGGTCGCCGGCGGCTTGGTTTGCGCACCGAGGACCGTAGCGAGAACGACAAAGACGATAAGCGCCGTCACAGCGATTCGTTTCATCTTTCACCTTCCTTGGGGGTTCGGCCAGAATCATATTGGGGTGAATCGTGGATGTCAATTGTCTCTGTAAAATCGTCTTTTTTCGAGCGCCTGTGGGCATTGATCTGAAAATCTCGCTTCATCCGTGGTAAACTGAGGCGGGAAGGAGATGCTCATGACCATAAAGACCTTATTCTCCCTCTATGCCCTGGTCGCGCTAATTTTTTGTCTGGGCTTATTTCTATTCCCAGCGTTCTGGATCACGCTCTATGGTGCGACGCCCGACGCGCAGGCGGCGGTGCTGCTCCGCTTAGTCGGCGCACTGTTCGGCGGGCTTGCCGTGATGGCCTGGGCGGGTCGGAAGGCCGAGCCCTCAAGATCTCGTGATGCCATGGTTCTAGGCCTGACCGTCTTGAACGGCCTTGCCGCCCTTGCCAGCGTCTGGGGTGCACTATCCGGTGTTTACAACTATTTCGCCTGGGGGCCGGTTGCCACATTCGCCTTGTGTGCTGTGGGCTTTTTCCTGGTAGGCCGAGCCAGCAGGTCGGTGAGCCCGCTCAAATGAGACCGGCACCGGGACATGGGCAAGGTCTCTATTCGCGGGACAGTCAAGTAATTCGATGATACCGAACGACCCGGTCTACATCGCCGTAGCTCCCCCGAAAACGCTCGATGGAGACCTCTTAAAGAGGGTGGCATCCCTCGTCGGCAAAGAGATCTCTGACACGCGCCTCCTGCTCGTCGGAGAGATTCCCAGAATCATCGCCTCCTACCCCGACACCGACACCGCGGACTCGCTAGCTCAGAGCCTGAGGGATGCGGGACTTGTGGCCTTCGTGTGCAGGGATTCCGAGCTTCGAAACCGCGCGGCCAGCTTCGTGGCGCGCACTGCGAAATCCGGAGAGAGAGAAGTTACCTTCTGGGACAGGCGGGGCGGGGAGGTCAGAGTTGAAGCAGGCGACGCATTCCTGATCATAAGGGGAAGGATACAGAGCACCACGCAGGAAAAGACCTCAACCACAAAAATGAAACTCAACGTGGCGGCGACGGTGCTGACAGGAGGCATCCCTATCATGCGCCGGGTCACCCAAAAATCCACCAAAGAGTCGTTCCAATCTGAGGACTTTGTGAGGATCTTCGACAGGAGATCCTCTGATCCACGCGCAGAGATGTCCCAGAACCACGTCGACTACACCTTCCTAGGCCCCGAGCTGACCCCCTCCACTCCGACGAACTTCAAGATCGTCGTCACAAAACTTCGGGAGTGGTTCCCGCTGGCAATCTTCGATGAGCGGCTGACCCGACGTTTTAAGACCGACGTGCCCGCCGCCGGACCCGGGGAGGCGCTTAAAATCAACTGCAAATTGATCTATTTATGCCATTTGGCCAACTACGGGGCTTGCGCCCGTCACCTGTGATTCAGGCGCCCTCCATAGTAGCCTTCTATTACAGCGCCCAGGATGAGGAGCGTATTGCCGGCCAGGAAGATCCAGTGCGCCGGGCTGTCCCGGGCCTCCTCGAAGAGGCCCAAAGCGGTTATCCTCCATACGACAAGCGGCAGGCTCAGGGCCGCCATGCCGAACGCCGTCGTGATCTTTCGCTTGAAGATCAGACCTTTCGCACCGTGATAATGGGTCTTCCATTCCGACCATCCGGTTGCGGCCGTGGGCAGCAACAGGACGGCTCCTCCCATGAGCGCTACGTTCGTGGCGAGTTCGAAGCAGGCCGGCGCCAGGAAAAGATGGAGGATCTGGAAGCCAAAGGCGCCGCCGAACAGCGAGATCGGAAAATGGGTCATAAGGACGTGCCAGTGGGTTCTGCGTTTCGGCAGGGCAACGCCTGGCTGAGAGGCCGTATTGACAGGGGCGTTCATTTTTTTCCGCGTCCGATACGTAAGTCAATATAGACTTTTTGTGACGGGCAGTCAAAGGAAGCGCGGAGCCTTGAACCCGCCGCCTCCCCATGATATAGTCGCATCTTCCGGACGTCATCGAACCGAATCTCGGAGGGAATCTGACATGACCATGATGCAGGCGAGCAGGCGCGGGGCGTGGCCAAGGACGGCGGCGGGGCTGGCGGTCCTCCTGGCCGTGGCGATCTGCGTGTCCGTACTGGCGGCGCGGACGGACAAGCTCCAGGGCGCGGGCATCCGCAGCTCCACTTACGGCCGCCCGAACGACCCCGGCCCGGGGTATTGGGCACGCACCGGGACCGAGATCGCGGCCAAGTTCCCCGGCGCGAAACCGGAGGCCATCTGGATCGTGAGCCGGCTGAAGGGCCGCGGCACCGAGATGTCGTTCCCGGTCCCTCCCGGCGGCGACCCGCTCATCACGGGGATGCCCGAAGACATCAGCGAGCCCGTGCTCCAGCTCTTCGACAAGCTCGGCTACCGCGTCTGGCTCCAGACCGAACCGGGCTGGGCGCCCGTCGACAAGGCCTTCCACGTGATGCTCGACCGCTACGGCCATCACAAGTGTGTCATCGGGGTCGGCGTCGACATCGAGTGGCACCGCTCCAATAATCCCGACCTTGGCGACCCGGTGACCGACGAGATGGCCAAGACTTGGCTGGCGGCGGCCCGGTCTCATAACCCCTCCTACCGCATGTTCCTGAAGCACTTCCGCGAGAACGTCATGCCCCCGACCGTCCGCGACGGCATCATGTTCGTCGACGACAGCCAGATCTTCAAGTCTGCGGACGAGATGATCGACGAGTTCGCCAAGTGGGGCAAGACCTTCGCCCCGGCGCCCGTCGCGTTCCAATACGGCTACCGGACCGACAAGCCGTGGTGGGGCAAGATGAAGGACCCCGTCAAGGAGGTCGGCGACCGCATTCTGGCCGCGACGCCGAACACCGAGACGTTGATCTGGGTGGATTTCTCGGTCCAGGACGTCTTTCCGCCCGACCCGTCCAAGGGAGACCGTGTCCCTCCGAAGAAATAATGGGGACGGCCCATGAAGCGCATGGCGGCCGGTGCAAACGAGGGCAGCGCTTCATTCATCTGAAGAGGATTACTACGGTTGGGCGATCAATGCCGAGCCGAGGAGCAACCCGTGGGACAACGACGTCCGCGTCTTCTCACGATGAACCGCAGTGTGTAGGGTAAACGGAGATGAGTTTATGCTAAACTTCGGAACATTCGCAGACCTGCGCGACGGGAGAGTCTATAAAACTATAAAAATTGGCAGTCAAACTTGGTTCGCCGAGAATCTTGCCTATATCCCACACGTAAGCCCAGGCCAAGTACAGGGTGGAATATGGGTCTATGGTAACGATGGTTCCGATGTTGGAGCAGCTATATCTACTGAAAATTATAAAACGTACGGATGTTTATACGATTGTGAAACTGCCGTGAAAATTAGTCCCAATGGATGGCATCTACCTAGCGAAGAAGATTGGGTTTCACTAGCTCGATATTTCGGGGGCAGGGCTGAGGATGGAAACAAAATGAAAGAGGTAGATACCGGATATTGGAAAAATTGTCATTTTAATGCTGATAATGGCAGTGGTTTTTCTGCCTTACCAGGAGGTGCCCGAAGCCCGGATGGCGAGTTCTTCAGTTTGAACTCTGAAGCCACTTTCTGGTCGAGTACGGAGTCCTACGCCGGCCACTTCTGGCACTATTACTTAGAAGACATCTCTCCATATGTGCGCTCAAATCCTAACGAGAAAACATATGGGTATTCGGTACGGTATATTAAAGACGAGTAACCGCTTAAGAAGTCTAGAAAGTATAGCGTCTTTCCTCCCCAGTCTAGCCTCAGGCTAGAACCGAAAATCAGGATAAACGATTGAAATTACGGGAAGATGGGAATGCCCCTGGCCTGACAAGGACGCCGAAAGCACTTGGTCTTGCTTATCATCATTTATCGAGATTCATTTTTTTGAGGAAGGCCTTGAATCGAGGGTCTGAGCGGACGATATCAAATTCGGGAAGAACCTTCATGAGGGACAACGCGGGGTCACGCTCTTCTATCGCTTTTTCCAAACATTCAAACCATCTATTGTTTTCTCCAAGCGCTTGATGCATGAGCATCAAAGTCGCCGGTCCGATATATTCTTCCTTCGAGCGTTCTTCCAGTGCATGAAGGATCTTTTCAGCTTCATCTTTTTGACCCAACATGGCATAAGCATATCCCAGATGTCCGTATGTCATGGTCAAGCCGCCTGTAAGCTCGATCGCTCGTTGAATTTCCGGTATAGCTTCCTTATGCATCCTCTTATTGTTGTACAAAACCCCCATGCAGTTTGCACACGGACGAAATCGCGCTTATTAAATGCGCATAGTTGACACATATGGTAATAATGCGTATTATATATTAGGAGCTGACAAATGGAATCATCAAATCCCAAGCAGTCCGTGGAAATTTTTCATCTGATCCTGCTGAGCCACCTCGGCCGGAAATTGGATAAGCCAAAATGGGCCCTAAAAGGCGGCTGCAATCTGAGGTTTTTCTTTAAAAGCCCCCGGTATTCCGATGATATGGATCTGGACGTTCAGGACGTCCCCGTCGACGTTCTCCGCGAAAAGGTCAAGTCCATCCTGTCGGGAAAGCCCTTCAAGACGATTCTCGAAGTCCGCGGCATCTCGATCGAGCATGTGACGGAGCACAAACAGACTGAAACGACGCAGAGGTGGAAGTTCGGCCTGACGGTTCCTGGTCTCAACAAGCCCGTCCCGACGAAAATCGAGTTCTCGAGGAGGGGCCTCGAGGCGGGGAGCGTCTTCGAGCCCGTCTCCCCCGAAATCGTTCGCCTCTACGATCTTCCCGGTTTGATGGCCAATCACTATCCGGCCCTGGTTGTCTGGCGCCAGAAGATCAGCGCGATTCTCCACCGATCCACTACCCAGGCCAGGGACGTTTTTGATCTTCATCTTCTTCTGGAGGCGGGCCTGAATCCCGACGCCGCCCTCGCGGGAGAGAAGAAGCCGGACATCGGCCAAATCAAAGAGAACGTCCTCGCCGTCGATTTCGGGCAGTTCAAAAGCCAGGTAGTCTCCTACCTGGAACCCGACCTCAAGCCGCGTTACGATACGGAGGAAACCTGGGACGCGATGAGGTGGCGTGTCATTGAGGCGTTCGGGGAGGAACATTCATGAGACTCGTGGACGTCCTCGCGCGGCTCTTGAATATGGGCCTCCCGGTGTTCCAGACGTCGGATGCCGCGGCTTACCTGGGCGTCGGGAACGCTCACGCGAGCCAGCTGCTGGCGCGGTTGGCCGCTTCGGGACACTTGGCGCGGCTCGGCCGGGGCCGATGGGGATTCAAGGACCGGATAGATCTCTTGGCCCTTCCGGAATACCTCACGGCACCCTACCCGAGCTACGTGTCTCTTCAATCGGCCCTCTACCATCATGGGATGATTTCTCAGATCCCCTCCGTCCTTTATGCCGTTTCCATCGACCGGACAAAAACGCACGGCACCGACCTGGGGACGGTTTCCATTCACCATGTCCACCCCTCGTTCTTCTTCGGGCATCAACTCGCGGGAAAAGGCCCCGGAAAAATCGCCTCGCCGGAAAAAGCTCTGATCGATTTTCTGTATTTGGGCCCGACGAAGACGCATCTCTTCCGGGCCCTCCCGGAACTCGAGTTGCCCAGGGGCTTCAGAGTCAACGAGGCTCGAAAAATCGTCCGGCGAATCCGCTCGGTCCGCCGGAGAAACCACGTCAGCCGGCTTTTCGAGGAAATCTGGAGTCATTCAGGCAATCGGGTTCAGAGAGGCCCGTTGTATTAGCTTACTTTTGCAGGCCTATTTTTTTTAGCAAGGCGGAATAACGCGGGTCGTCGCGGACGTCGTCCAGCATAAAATCAACTTCCAGATTCATCAGCCAGCCGTCATGCTCTTCGTAGCTTTTCCCCAGCCACTGGAAACCCAAGTCGTTTTTGCCAAGGGCGAAGCACAGCAAAGCAATATAGTAGGGCGACGCGAATTCCTTTTCGGAGCGCTCCAGCCAATCGTTCAATATCCGCAGGGCTTCCTCCCGTTTTCCCATGCGGGCATAGATGATTCCGATGTTGAGCTCGAGCACGCTCCCTTTCAGCGGATCTTTGCTCATCGCCGTAATTGCATCCTCGTATCGGGATTGTCTCAAAAGAACAAAGCCAAGAGTGATCGAGGTCATGGGCAGAGAGGGATCGATTTCAATGGTGTCCCTGAGCGTTTCCTCGGCTTCCCGCAGCCGGCCGGCGTGCAGATAACATTCGCCGAGATTCCTCATGAAGGCGGTATTGAGGGGGTCGAGGAAATGGATTTTTCGGAATATCTCGATGGCCTCGTTGAATCTCCCGCTGTACGCGCGAATATTCGCGAGATGGAAATGGGCCCAGACATATCCCGGGTTCAGCTCCAGCGTCTTCTGAAATTCTCTCTCGGCGCCCGCTCTGTCCCACTCCCAATAGGCTTTAACGACTCCCAAGGCCTCATGGGCCTCGGCGAGCCCATCATCGAGCTCCAACGCTCTGAGGGCGGCCTGTCTGGCCTTGGGATAAAGATCTTTGGGCGGAGTCGGCGAATAGAAGGACAGGACCAGATAGGCATAAGCCAGACCCGCGAAAGCCAGGGCGTAGCCGGGGTCTTTCTCGATCGCCCGGTTGAAAAAATCAAAGCTTTTGGAAACCCGCTCCGGAGCCAGCATCCGCCGCCAATAGATACCTTTCAAATACAGGTTGTAAGCTTCGACGTTTTCGGTATACCTCTTGGCCACACCTTCGATCCCATCGCCCCGGAGCCCTGCCTTCATCTTGGCCGAAACGGCCTGGGCGATCTCGTCCTGGATGGCGAAGACGTCGGTCATCTCCCGGTCGAAACGCTCCGACCAGAGATGGTAACCGTCGGCGACATTGATGAGCTGGGCGGTGATCCGCAGCTTTTGGCCGGCCTTCCGGACGCTTCCCTCCAGCACGTTCTCCACGTTGAGTTTCTTCCCGATCTCGCGGATGTCCGCATCTTTGCCCTGGAAGGAAAAGGCCGACGTCCGGGCGACCACCCGGAGGTCTCTGACCTGGGTCAGTACGTTAATGAGCTCCTCGGCGAGCCCCTCGCAGAAATAGTCCTGCTCCGGATCGGCGCTCATGTTCTTGAACGGGAGCACGACGATGGATTTCTCGGGGAGTGCCGGGATTGGGGTTGGAGACTCGGCGGGCTTTTGGACTTGTCCCGGCGAGAATATGGGCACGGAGGCCGCCCATTGGAGGGATTTCAGGATGATCCAAGCGATTCCCATGCAGACGGCAACGGCGGCTATCAGGAGGGTCTTACCAGAAATGCCGATGATGCTCAGCACAATCGTAAGGTCGATGGAGAGCGTGGCCAGGATGATCAAGGGGACCAGAAGGACTTCGACCTTGATGTTTCCCGGCCGTTTTTCCGTGCCGCCAAACCAACGCCAAACTAGGGTCGCGAGAAGGGCGCCGATGACGGAGACAACCGTGAGGTCAATCGTCTCTGCGGGGAACTTGTAATGCCCAACGAGAAGCCGTTCGACGACCTCGACGAGCAGCCATCCGCCGCCGATAAAGGCGGCAAGTGTCTCGATGATCCGACGCTTTCTCAGTTTTGCGAAAACAGCCCGAAAACCCGATTCTTTGACCTGGGGACGTTCTTCGGTGATCTTTGGAGGCGTTATCTTCTGGCCTTCTGACATTCCCGATACCCCTTTTTGTCAGGAACCTGACGTTTCAATCGTTGCCTGAACTATAGCGTAATGCCGGTCCTTTTTCAATAAGATAACGGACTCTGGGTCCTGAATATGGTGATGGAACTCGCGCAGCCCTCCGGTGGGTGGCTTTCCGCGGAGCGCTCTAGCCCCGCATCGTCCCGCGGTTCTTTCACCGATTTGGCAAGGGGATATCCTTGGCATACAATAAGGGCAAAGGAGGCGTGATTCATGAACATTCCCATCCTTTCGCCGACCGTCCGGAGGACCGTCGGCGGCTCGCTTATCCTCCTCATCGTTGTCGTCCTCTCCACGCCTGCGGCCCCACCCCGCCCCCGGGCCGGCCTCAACCTCCTCCTCATCACTATCGACACCCTCCGGGCCGACCGGCTGAGCTGTTACGACCCGACCCACGTCAAGACGCCCTCGATCGACGGCCTGGCCGCCTCGGGGACGGTCTTCACGAGGGCCTTCGCCCACGCCCCGCTGACCCTTCCTGCCCACGCCAGCCTCCTCCTCGGGAAGACGCCGCTGGGCCACGGTGTTCATGACAACGGCCGCTTCACCGTCCGTAAAGAATTTCTCACTCTGGCCGAGCACCTCCAAGGCCTTGGCTACTCGACGGGGGCTTTCGTCAGCGGCTATCCCCTGCATTCCCGGTTCGGGCTCGCGCAGGGCTTCGAAGTCTACGACGACCATTTCGCGGCCGCGCCCGGGCTCGACCTCGAGTTCGCCGAGCGCCGGGCCGGCGACACCGCCGACAAAGCCATGTCCTGGCTCGAGGGACGGCGGTCCCCCTGGTTCCTCTGGGTCCACTACTACGACCCCCACGACCCCTACGACCCCCCCGAGCCGTTCCGGACGAAGTTCAAGAACGCGCCCTATGACGGCGAGGTCGCCTACGTCGACGAGGCGGTCGGCCGCCTCCTCTCCTTCCTTCGGGACCAGGGCCTCGCCGACGGGACGATGGTCGTCCTCACGGGCGACCACGGCGAGTCCCTCGGCGAACACGGGGAGCTCACCCACGGATTCCTGGCCTACAACACGACGCTCTGGGTACCGCTCGTCATCCGCGTCCCCGGAAAGAAGCCTTCCCGGTCGGGCCAGGCTGTCTGCCACATCGACGTCTTCCCGACGGTCTGTGACGCCCTCTCCCTCGGCCGGCCGGGCGGCCTCGAAGGGCGCTCGCTCGTCCCGGCCATGGACGGCCGGAAGCTTCCGCCGTCGCTCGTCTATTTCGAATGTCTTGCCCCCTTTTACGGCAAGGGTTGGGCCCCCATCCGCGGCACCCTCGACGGCCGGATGAAGTTCATCGAATCCCCCATTCCGGAGCTCTACGACCTCGAGAAGGATTTCGGCGAAGCGGCAAACCTGGCCGGGACCCGGGACTTGGCCGGTTTTCGCAGGTCCCTGGTCAAGATGGTCAAGGCCGAGGCCTCCGCCCGCGGCCCCGGGGCCGAAACGAAGCTCGACGTCGCGGCCGTCGAGAAGCTGAGGAGCCTGGGATACGCCGCCGGGCCGGCCGCGCCGAATAAAAAAACTTACGGCCCCGAGGACGACGTCAAGACGCTCCTGCCCTACCATGAAAGATCGATGGAGGCTCTGGTCCTGGGCCGCGCAGGACGAGAGTCGGCCGCCATCGAACAGCTCAAGAAGGTCATCACCGCCCGGCCCGACATGGACGTCGCCCGCGTCAACCTGGCCCTCCTCTATGAAGCGGCCGGCCGCGCCGAAGACGCCCGGAGAGTCCTCCTCGACGGGTTGAAGGCCCTCCCCGAAAGCTATGACCTCTTCACCCACGCCGTAGGTTTTTTCATCGGGTCCGGAGACTTCCGGGCCGCCGTCGACCTGGCCGAATCCCGCCCCTTGTCGCAGATGGAAACCGACCCGAGGATCTGGGTCGGCCTCGGCACCTGCTACAGAAACTTGAGGGATTATACTAAGGCTCAAGCCGCCTACGAAACGGCCCTGGCCATCGACCCGACCTACCCCGTCATCCACAACAACCTGGGAGCGCTCCAGCTTGCCCTATCCCAGGAGCGCCGCGACGCGTCCGTCCTGGCGGAAGCCGTCGCCCATTTCGAAAAGGCCGTGGAACTCGACCCCGCATATGCCGTCGCTTTCTACGGGCTGGGCCAGGCGCATTACCGGTCCCGGGATTACGGCGGGGCCGCCGCCGCTTTTAAAAAGGCCGTCGGGCTCGACCCGGGTCTCGTCGACGCCAGTTTCTTCCTGGGAATGGCCTATTACCGCCAAGGGCTCTTCGCCGACGCCCTGGCCCCGCTCGAAGCGTACAGGGCGAGCACCCGGAATAACATGGACGCTTCCGACCTCAAGAAACTGGACGAGGTCATCGCGGAATGCCGGGCCAGGAAGTGAACCGCCTCCGACCTTTGGATCCGGAGTCGGAGGGAATTCCGTACGATTCGGTAACAGCCGGCTATTTGGCCTTTTCCCAAACGATCTCTTTATAAGACACGACCTGGTATACGCAAGGCCTGGTAGATTTGTCGAATTCGTCGCGAAAATTCTTTCCTATGGCATCGCAAGCGCTGGTCACCATATCGACGAACTCTTTTATCAATATGTATGTTCCCATCTTGGTCGAAGACCCGTCCGTACGCTCGGGAACTCCCTCATAGACATATACTCTCCCTCCCCGGAACTGGAATTCCTCGATTTTATCGGTCACATCCACTCTTCGATAACCCCGTTCCCTCTTGTCGAGACTGATCACCTCCGCGTTGCTGATCAAGTACAAAATGGCATTGATCCTGCCCTTCTTTTTTGGATAGATATTCAGCTCCGCAGCCCCGGTAATAGGAACACGTTCATTGCCACGTAAAAGGAAGGCGTCGATCCTTTTGGTGTCCGCCGAATTCGCTCGAGGACCGTTGAATGGACGAACGCATATCCATTCCCTCTCATAACCCGTCAGATGGATCTGATTGACCGGACCCTGATATTTATGCCCGAGCGTCTGTTCCATGCTCGGCAAAGAGATCAGGGAACCGTATGCGACTATTCCCGCCGAACCCTCCGGAATTTCAATGGTGTTTATTCTTTTCGCGGCAGAAACGGATATGCAAGAAAGAAACAGCACAGATAAGCAAAGTGAGTAGCCCAAGATTGATATGGTCGAAGAAGTCTCTTCCGCGGTCATGGGAATTCCCCCTTCCTGTCCTATTCCTCTCTCCAACGCAATTCGAAGGATAGCACCGATATGTAGACCGGTCAATCGATGTAGCAGACCACTTCCCGGCGCCACCCGTGTGGACACGGCGTGGACAAAGAAGTCGCATAAAAGGACTAAAAGCCCAATTATCGCCAGATCTCCCCTAAGTGATTGATTCATTATTGTCATATGGGGGGGGGAATCTGTGGAGCCAGCGATAGGGATCGAACATCCGACCTGCTGATTATGAAGAACCAGGCTGATCTCCGGATCTCGGGATCCTCCGAAAGGCCCTAATGCCTCAGCTTATCATCCCGTCCTGAAGGCGCAGGGTCCTATCCGCGAATTCTTTGAGTCGAAGATCGTGGCTGGCGACGATCACGGTTGTATTCCGCGTCTTGGCCTGACCGTGAAGCAGCGCTATGATGTCGACCGCCTGCCTGGTCTCGAGGCTTCCCGTCGGTTCGTCGGCGATAAGAAGTTCGGCATCGTTCGCGATGGCCCGGGCGATCGCGACGCGCTGTTTCTCGCCCTGGCTCATCGCGCGCGGAAACCGACGTGCGAGATGTTCAATGCCCAACTCCCCCAGGAGCGCCCGCGTTTTCGCAGCCCGTTCCGCCCTCCGTTTCCGGTTGAACCGGAGAACGATCTCGATGTTCTCCGTGGCCGTCAATGAATCGATCAGCAGGAATGTCTGAAAGACGAAGCCGATCCTTTCCGCCCTGAGAGACTGAAGTTCGGTGGCCGAGTACTCTTCCACGTTCTTCCCGAAGAGCGAAATGCTCCCGGACGTCGGCCTCGTCAGGCCGGCGATGAGCGTCAGGAGCGTCGTCTTTCCGCTTCCGCTGGGTCCCAAGAGCAGGACCATTTCGCCCCGCCTGGCTTCGAGGGAGACTTCGCGGACGGCCGTCGTCGGCTGGCCGGAGTCGTTGAATATCTTGGTGACCTTTTCGAGGCGGGTGACGGGCCCGGGCGTGGCGAAGCCGTTCATGAGAAGGCCTCCAGGAAATAGATCCGCCGGAGCCGGCGGATCGCGACAATTGAGCTCGCGAGACTCATCAGAAGCACTGCCGCCACGACTCCGCCGATCTGGCTGGCGGTCGATATCGTGGTGACTTCGGGCGAGATCCGCTCGATAATCCGGACAAGCGGAAAAAAGAGGACCAGGGCGGTGACACACGATACGGACGCGATGAGCAGGGCCTGCTTGATGACCAGGCCCCAGAGGAAGGCCATTGGCGATCCCAGGGTTTTGAGGATGGCAAAGTCCTTCCGGCGTTCGAGGATGTTGACCGAAAGAAGCAAGCTGAGGATGGCCGTGAGAACAATAGCTCCGATGACCGCGACCGTATAGAGCAGGGGAAGAAGGCCCGACTGCATTTCGTGGACGTTATTGGCCAGGAAGGTCTCCTGATCATAGGCCTTCAGGCCGGCCAATACGTCGCAAATCTCCTCCCGGATGGGTCCGATCTCGGACCCTGGTTCAGCGTTCACCAGGACGCAGGTGGCCAATCCGGGGACGCCGATGAGCTTTCGAGCGAACCGGAGCGTTACGAACGCATATTGGATGACGAAGGCGTTCGTCCCGCGGCTGATCCCGACAATCTTCAAGCGGCGTCCCTGCAGATCGACCTCCTCCCCGGCTTTGAACCCGAATTTCAGGGCGAACGACCTGTCAAGGACGATCTCATCGTCCGCGCGTGGGCTCCGCCCCCAGACGAGATGGGGCGGCCCGCCGAGGCCCTTTTCGGGCTCGAACCCAGTCAGAAAGATCGTGCCGACCTGGTCGCCGTTCCGGATCGTCGAGAGAAGGAAGAGGACGGGCGCGGCCGTCCGGACGCCGGGCGTTCGGGCAATGGCGTTGATCTGGTCCATCGAGATGAGCGACGAGCCTCTAAGAATGTTCGTGGCATTGTCCTGGAGGACCCAGAGATCGGCATGATTCTGCCGGATGTATTCCACCGAGCCGTCGGCAACGCCCCGGTAAACGGCCAGCAGAAAGAGCATCAGGACGATGCACAACGCGATACCGCCGATCGTCAGGATCAGGCGGAGAGGCTGGCTGCGGAGCGTCCGGACGGCATACATGTCCATGGCGGGGGTCCTTCTGCCTAAGCCGTCATGAGGACTTCGGTCCGCAGACGTCCCCGGATGCGGCCGAAGATCTCGTCGAGGCTCGGCCCCGTGATCGTCAGGCCGTGGTTCCGGAGACCCACGGACGTGCGCTCGGGCCGTCCGGTCCTGGCGAGAAGACGGGCCACGTCCTCGGCTAACTCGATTGTCCCGCAGGGATAATTTTGCCCCGTGCAGAGGACGCCGTCCATCCACGCGTGGACGTGAACGATGGCCGCGACGCCGGGAAACGTCCGATAGATGAGCTCGTGTTCCACGGCGTCGACCGAGACCCGGGCTTTCGGGTCGTGATCGGGAGGGACACTGACCAGGGCTTGGACGGCGTCGTAGTCGAAGCCTTTGACGAGGAGAAGATCCCAGCCGATCTTCGAGATGTGGGCCTTATCGATGCCCCGCGCCGTCATCCAGAATGTCGTCTCCCCGAGCTCCGGAATGCGCTCCCGGGCGCTCAAGTTCCCATAACTCAGGCTCCGCATCTCGAACAGCTTGTAGATGTGCCGGATGGATCTCTCGGACAAGACATCGCGGAGCGGGAACGGCGCGGGCAGAACGCCGAGCTCGTCGAGCTCGTTCCCTCCCGCCTTGATCCGTTCGACGATGGGCGATGTCCGCCAGAAGCGTTCCGGCAGGTCTTCGGACATCAGGTTCGCTATGGCGAAACGGGCGCCGGCGATCGGGATGATCCGTTCGTAGACGCGCTCGGGATCGAACTCGAGATGGTAGAAACCGGCTTCGGGCGTGGTGAAATACATTTCATGGGCGTACCCGCCCCCGTTTCCGGGCTCAGCGGTCTTCGGCACCGCGCAGAGGAGGACGTTCGAAAGGGTGCGGACGAGGGTCGTGTAGCACAGCGAGCGCAGGTCGGTCAGCGAATCGGGCGGCCGATCGAGCGTCACCAGCGAGAAAACAAAGACCGATTGGGCCCGGCGCCTGAAGCTCCGGGGAGAGTCCGTGTCAGTCAGGTTGAGGACGAACTTGACCCCCTCATCCGGGGAGCCTAGCCTGTGGCCATGCTCGAGGCATGACTTGACGATCGCCGAAGCGATCGAGTCACGTTCCGGATCCGAGCCGTTCTTGATCACAGCGAATATCATGGTTTCTCCTCCTGGATGGCCGTCGGGGCCGAAAAGAGGTCTCGGCCGGTCAGATCCGCAAAGGTCTCCCTCCGGCGGACGAGCCGGCAGCCGTCCCGTCTCGCGCCGACAACGGCGGGCCGTGGAAATCCGAAGGAGGATTCCTGGGCGATGAAATAGGCGCCGCTGTCCATGATGGCGATAATCTCGCCGGGCCGGATCGCCGGCATGCGGATGTTCCGGTACACGATGTCGGACGCAAAGCAGACCGGGCCGACGATGGTCACGTTTTCCGTCCGGGGCCGGCGGACATCGTCGGCGAGAAGAACCGCGTGGCATTCATAGAAGGTCGGCAGCGTGACCGTCCCCAGGCCGCCGTCCGTGATCAGCCATTTCCGGACCTTCGGCCGGGTCTTGACGTAAGACACGGTCAGGAGGAGGAACTGGTTCGGGCTGGCGATCGACCGGCCCGGCTCGGAGATGAGCTCCGGAAGCTCGCCCCCGGGGAAGATCCGGAGAAGCGCTCGCGCGATCTCCCCCGAGAAATCTTCGAACGAAGCGCAGTCGCCGACGGAGACTCGGGCCGGCAGCCGCCCCAACCCTTGATAGACGAGGAGCTCGCGGGATGTCATCTCCCGCGTGGTCGACGAGGCGAATCCGCCTCCGATGTCGACGATGTCCACCCGGAAGCCGGCGGCGCGCGTCTCTCGAAAGAGCGGGGCCAGACGGTCCAGAACCCGGGCGTAGGCCGTCGCGTCGCGGATGCCCGTTCCGATGTGAAAATGGAAGCCGCGGAAACGGAGGCCGGGCATGCTTTGGACCAGGCCCAGGGCTGTCCGGACCTCGCCGCTCCTGAGGTCGAGGCCGAAGGCGCATCCTTTGCGGCTTCCCGTGGCCGAGCCGGCGTTCATCCCTTTGGGGACGAAATCGGGATTGACCCGGAGCAGGACGTCGACCCGTTTGCGCGCGGCCTGGGCGATCTCGTTGACGAGGGCGATCTCGCCGAGCGAATCGACGGCGACCAGGCGGACGGCGCTCTCGACGGACATCTTGAGGAACGCGGCGGTTTTCCCCGGCCCGTTGACGACGACGTCTTCCCCGCGATATCCCAGACGAAGGGCCAGCTCGAGCTCGAAGGGGCTCATGACCTCGGCCTTGAGGCCCGCCCGGCGCGCGGCTTCGATGACGGCCGGGACGGAATTGCATTTGAAGGCAAAATGAACGGAGGTCCGGCCCGGGTAGGCCGCTTCCATGCTCCGCCGGAACCTGACGGCCGTCGCCTCGAGCCGCTCTTCATGCAGGACGTGGAGCGGCGTTCCATAGGCGCGGGCGATACCGGTCGCGCTCTCGGCCCCGATCATGAGCCGGCCATCGGCATCCGTTCCCAGGCCCCAGTCTCGCGGTTCGAGGGTCTGTGTCATGGGCCGAGCTCCTTGGCATAAATGCCGAAATGCTTGTCGGGAAGCATGCCCAGGCTCTCCGCGCCTTTGAGGACGACCTGGTTGTCGGTCGACACCCAGGTCGTCTCGGCCCTATCGAAGGCCCGGGCCATCCTGCAGAACTCGGCGAGGAGCAGATTCTTGACGCACGAATGCCGGTAATCTCTCTTGATGCCAACGGTGAAGACAATGATCGTCTTGACGGCCCTTCGGCCCCGGAGAAACCTGATGAGCTTGACCGGTCCGGGGACGCCCTTCCATCTTCTCAGGAGCGGGTTCACGTCCAGGACGCAATGCAGGACGGCCACCGGCCGGCCCTGGTGCTCGACGATCTTGATGAGGTCCGGCCGGGTCACGAGACCCATGTGCTTCGCCGAGAATGCGTACTCCTCTGGGCCCAGGGGGAGGAAATGCCAGTTCGCGGCGAAAGCGTCGTTGTTGACCTCCCTGATGCGCTCCAAGTCTCCGGCTCTGTCTTTGAGCGAGAACGACCGGATCGTGTATCCGTCTGGGCTCGGTGCGGCGGCGAGGGCGACGAAGCTGCGGTCGAGATAAGTTCCGATGTCGTCGTTCTTCATCGTTTGGAGGCGAGCCGAGATCCGGAATCCGGCTTTTTCGAGGAGCTCGTTGTAGTAAGGGGGGTTATAGGGCTGGAAAAAGCTCGGCGCCGTCCCGAATCTGTCGATTTGGAGGCCGAGCTCGGAATAGTGATGGGGATTGAACGGCCCTTCGAGGACCTCGACGCTTCTGGCCCGGCAGTACGTCTCGGCTTCACCGAAGAGGCACCGGGCGGCGTCCTCGTCGTTTGCCGATTCAAAAAAGCCGAAGAAGGCCGACCGGACGCCGAATGCTTTTTGATGGGCGCTGTTGATGATGACCGCCGTCCGGGCGACGGGAGTCCCGTTTCGATAGCCTACGAACAGACGAAGCATCGCGTTCGCGAAGTAAGGGTTGCGCTCCGGATCGAGCATCCTCCGAACCTCGCCGATGACCGGTGGCACCCAAAGCGGATCGCCGCGATAGATCGCGAAAGGCAGCCGAAGAAACTCGTCGACTTGTTTTCTGTTCGAGACGGGGGCAGCGGAATATGGCATGGCTCTAGCCTTTTACGACCTGCTCGACGACATAGTTGTCGTAGATGAAAGAGAGGTCGGTCCCCTGGAGCGCCTTGGCCAGGTCTTGCCGGGACTGGATATTCCCGCCGAGGGACTGAGGCCGTTCCCGGGGCACCAGGAGATTGCGGTACGTGAGAACGGCCCTGTCCCTGGCGACACGGATCGTTTCCCGAAGCAGGTTTTCGAAGGCCGCCGGGGACATCCACTCGAAGATGTTGGAGAAGTTGAATTTGGAGAGCGATGAGTCCTCGAGGTTGGCGAAAAAATGCTCACAGCTGTCCGTGACGATCTCCACGCGGTCCAAGCGGTCTCGGATCGCCTGGAAGTTCTCGCGACGCAGATAGACGGGCAAGAATGCTTCGTCGTAGAACCGGCCGAGAAGGATATAGGAGAGAAAGTAATTCTCCTTCATCGGCAGCTGGACAAGGGCCCGCTCGGCCTTGGCGGCGAAATGGCGGCCGAACGAAAAGTCGCGGTCGAGATAAGCGAAGAAGGCCTTGTCGAAAAGCAGCGAGTTGAGCCACCGGCTGAGCATGACGCCCGTCAGGAACCTCCACCAGACGCCCTGCCACTTCTCGCGGTAGAGCTTCTCTCTTGCGGCCGGGCCGTCGGCCTCGAACATCCTTTTGATCAGCCGCCTCTTTCCGAATCCCGCAACGACGGTCCTCCGGAGAAGACGCATATACCGCTCATAGCGCCCGGCGTGGATGAGCCCCCGGGAAATCTTCCTCGGGTGGCCGTCCCAGAACCGGGTCGCGTCGCTCGACAGACACGACCGGAGCCTTTGGCGATAGCATTCGACGCGCGTGGAGCAGGGCCGGACGCCGAAAAACTCGAGATTGCGCTCGTAAGACAGCATCCGGAAGGCCGCCATCTTGAGCTCGAGCAAATAACCCTGATGAGGGTTGACGTCGAGGGCGATGACCTTGCGGGGATTGTCGAGAAGGAAGGTCAGGAGGTTGCAGCCGCCCGAGGTGATCGAAAGAACGATATCGTCCTCATCGATCCCCAAGGCCGCCCGGTCGAGCTGCGGATCTTCCCAGCAATTGGCGTAGAGGATGTCCTTGAACATCTTTGTCTTGACAGCCGGTTTCGCCCCCTCCTTGACGACACCGATCTTCGTGTGAACGATCGCCCAGTCCACGACGGCCGGCAGACCAACGGCCACGGCCCAAACGAGCTTGCCCGTGGCCGCCGCCAGCACGAAGCCGGGGATAAAAAGAAGGTAAAGGGCGTTATGCCGGATCCCGTCCCGCGTTACCGTAAGATCCTTGAGGGCGGCCCCGAGGTGCTTGAGACTGCCGAAGCCCGGGAGCAAGCGGGGCACGCGACTCTGGTAAGTTGCATAGTCCCGCCCGAATTCCCTCCGGAGAGAGATCTCTTCATAGGCGATGAGCTGCGTGTAGTGCAGGAACAGAAAGGCCGGAAGCAGAAGGCCTATCGGCGGAAGGCAAAGCGCGAACCCCGTGAAGGCGATGAGGTCGGCGAGGTAGATCGGATTCCGGACGAGTTGATATGGGCCGGATGAAAAGAGCGCGTCGGTTTTGATCTCGAAGGACATCATCCGCTTCGATGTCAGAACGCTCCCCGACCAGATCCGGAGAAAGGAGGCCCCGGCCATGAAAAGCGCGGCCGCAAGGAATCCCAGAGCGCGCGACCTCGACGCAGGAATCCCGAGGAGTCCGCCGAACGCGACAGAAGTGTCGGGAAGGTCGGCAAAGACCGAGAACGAGAGGGCGCTGATGAGGATGACCAGGCCGAACGAAATGAAGATTCGGAATTCGAACTCGAATTTCTGGATCTTCATTTGCAGGTCCGCCATGGCCTATCCTGTCACCGGGCTGCCGGTCCTCAGCTCCAGGACCGCGGGAAGGACCTCGATCCTGCAGGGCAGATATCCGAGCAATTCGCCGTCGGCTTCAAAGGAGATCGACTCCTCCGAAGCCAGGGAAATGCTTTGGCCGCGAAGACAGCTGAATTTCGGCGATTCGAGATGCGTTCCCGAGTAGATCTTCGGGAAATTCCGCAGCCGTTCGGGCAGGGTTTGTCCGTGCATGAAAAGGATATCCAGCCGGCCGTCCTCGACCGTCGCTTGGGGGGCGAGTCTCATGCCTCCGGCCATGGCGTTGCCGTTGGCAGCCACGATTCCGATGAATTTCCCCTCATTTTCCGGGCCGTCGTCGACGGAAAACCTGATGGAGCGATTTGGGTAGTTCAGGGCGGCCGTAAGCGTCGCCAGCCCGAATCCGAGAAAGCCGCCGAGCTTCTTATAGCCGGCCTGGACTTTCTCAACGACCCGGCCGCCGATCCCGGCTTGGCATTCGTTGACGAAGTAGCGCTCGACGCGTCGGCCGCGGCCGTTCGTATATGCGGCCCGACCGATATCGACCCGGCGGACGGTTCCGAGGGCAATCCCGGCGCACTGGTCATCGATGCCTGCCGGCAGCCCGAGGCTTTGAGCGAACCCATGACCCGTGCCGGCGTTGATGATGCCCAGCTGGAGACGCCGATTCAGGGGGGTTCCCGCCTCCATCAAACCGTTGACGACCTCTTGTATCGTCCCGTCGCCACCGACGACGATGATGAGCTCGGCCCCCCGAAGGGACGCGTTCCGGGCGGAAGCGGTCGCTTCGTCCGGCCGCTTGGTCACAAAGAGCGAGAATTCTCTACCGAGATGGCGCTCGATAGCAGCGAGTATCTCGGCTTGTCGGCGACCCGTCCTTCCCGCAGACGAAGCCGGATTGAGGATGACGTGAGTCCTTCGTTCTTCCATATCCGTATTCCTCATGACTTTCCTGCCAATGTAAATATAGGAGCGGGGAAGAAGAGAGTTGTTAAAAATGTGTCAAGAATTCGTCAAGAACTCGTCAAGAAACGGTCGGCTCTTCAAGGTCACGAAACGGGAAGAACGCCGTATCATTTCCCTCCCCGGGCTAGCTGAGCTCCACTACTCTGGCTTGGCCTCAAATTGACAGAGGCATGGGCGGGAAGTCAAACATGGCGTGCTTGAGAGGATTCGAACCTCCGACCTTTGGATCCGGAGTCCACTCCTCTACCCTCCTGCACATATGGGGAAAACCCGATTTCCAGGGGAGAATGTCTTGTTTTCCTTAAAGCACCATTAGTCAGAATTAGTAGGACGTCACGAAACTCATTTTTAAACCAAGCTGGGAAGGAACGATTTCACATAGCGGATTTTATCCTCGTAGCCCAGTCGGTGAGCGGTGAGGGCGACAAGCAACACGGTCATATGGGCGATCGTACAGTGATTT